>NZ_JAUSPP010000007.1:0-64414 GCF_030656585.1 Rhodonellum sp. | reverse complement strand
GAGTATTATGCTTTGGTACATGCCTTTCATCCAAACCGTCACAATGAAAATATATTTGTGTGCGTCAAACATTTTTACCAAACCATAAATTTTCAATCAAAATGAAATCGACTTTAACCTTATTCTTTATGTTCTGCTACTTGTGGACAAGCGCGCAGGAAATTACAGGAAATATCAAAAATCACGGGAAAACCGAAATGGAGATGGTCCTGATGCTATTTGGGATGGACAACACCATTTCTATCGGTACGGTTGATAAGAAGGGTCAGTTTATCGCCAATCTCACCCATCTCAACACTGAGAATATACCTGAAGAAAACAAGTCCATGTCCATGGGTGAACTTTATTTCAATTTTTATTTCAAATGTAACGACAGCGATGCTTTTGGGGACAATGCCGAAAAACCGGCTGCAAGGCAGGATTATGTCAGGTTGACCAACAAGGGAGAATGGAAAGGGACTGTTTTTTTGGTTTCCGATCAAAAACTCATCCCATGGCTGGAGGACTCCGGATATAACAATGCCATAAATGGGTCTTTTTATGAGGTCATGTATGTAGAGGAGGATATGGAGGTAAATATGACTTGCAGCAGCAGTGTCTATGTGTCCGAAAACGAAGAGGCTGAAACCGAATACAATTTTGACATTCAATTGAAAAAGGGCTTCAATTGGGTGGAATATACCATTGAAGAAGTATATGAAACGGATCCCGATATCAGGGCCTCCTTTCCATCCAAAGTCACCATAAGTAATTTAAAAGACCCCTCAAAAATGCAATGGATAGGTGTTTATTATTGATTCTTTCAACCCGAAATAGGCATTCCGTTTTTCAGTAGGTGTTGATACTGCAAGAAAATCAGACAATTGGCGAATAATTAGTATTTCCGATAGGGTGAAGCATTGATGGATTGTCAAACAATGTTGGGCTGGATCAAAAAGGTAAATGCAGATCACGGGATAAAATCAAATCAATATGAAAAAGTCAATGAATATCAATCAAATACTCCTTGCGCTGTTGGTTTCCGTCATGGCTTTTGGCTGTGGAAGTAAGGATGAACAGGATTTGAATCCTGATAAAAATTCCTCCGGATATTTTTTGAAGGCAAAAGTGAACGGTACACTTGTGGAATTTAAAACAACAACACTCTTGGGGGCCGATCTTTCGTCATCAATTCAAGGTGTCTATGATTTTTCGGCTTCAGGGGCAAGGCAGGTGACAGGCCAATCGGCATTGGCAGAATCCATTTCAATAATTTTACGGGAAACTTCGCCCATCACCGAAAAAAGCTATGTAGGGCTTGTCCCATTTGATTATGGCTTTAAAGGGGTTATTCTAGCTTATAGCTTAGAAGTGGAGGATAAAGTCTATACCACAGACGTCACAGAACCGAATGTGACCCTTGAAATCACCGAAATCAAACCAGCCTTTGTCAAAGGGAGGTTCAATGGTGTAGTCAGGGATTTCCTGAGCGGAGAGACCAAAACCATCACTGAAGGAGAGTTTTTTGTCAAAAGGGGCAATTGATTTTTTTGGCAATTATTTTATTGGAATCTAAACCCGTGTTCTGCTTGTACAATTCTATGCCAGGCTGAAATGGATTAACATTCAGTGGCTTGTCTGTTTTTTTGACTTCGTCATACCGGTCTTGCTCCTGGTTTTCCAAATGCGCTGAATTCCCTGCAGTTTCAACCTCCAATAGGAAAGCAAATGGACATGCCGAATAGGACTAAAATAATTAGAATCAAATGGCCTCAAAGAACTTTTGGGGCCTATTTTTTTGAGGATGTTACATCTGTGATACGCTTTGATACAAGACTGATATGCTTCCGAGCATGTGTTTTTTAGGTTTACATTTCAAAAATATCATAAACCATTTAAAAAATTAATGATGAAAAAAATCAGCATTCTACTCGCTATCCTAATGTCATTTTCTTTAAGTGATATTTTAGCCCAAAAAGTTGACGGACGTATTTCGATCAGCGGATTTCAAAACGGTCAGACTTTAAAGGAAGCAACAGCTGTTGACCTTTTCAAAAGTTTCAGGGATGGAACTTATAAAATCAACTTTAGTTACAAAGCCGATAACGTAGGCAAAAGGGGATTGGTGGTTTTTGACATGAAAACATCGGTAAGGTACAATGGGAAGCTCATATCTGAGACGACACGAAGCAACTGGCCATGGTTGCCTGGTGATATGTTTGTTCCAATAGAATCCTTTGACCTGATTTCCGCTTTGCAGAAATTTACTTTTGATGTGCCTTCAGCCAATGTAAGGGAGATAAAGAAGCCTGACTCAAAGCAATATGCAAGAGAAACAGATTTACCCCTTCCCAAAGGTAAATATGAGGTGACTTTACAAATGATAGGGAAGCCGGGGAGTGATTTTGGTACGCTTGCCCCAGCAAGATTTTCATTCGAGGTGAAATAGCCGCAGAGGGTAGAAAACCTCCAGTTGGCGCAGTGAACCCTGAAAGATTCCAAGGCAATATTATCAGCATATAGCAGCAGGACATATCGATACAGAAATAATAGCTTATGAAAACTCGACTTCTATTTATTCTTGTGTTCATCTCTATCGGCCAACTGGAGGCAATCGCCCAGCGTGTTTTACAAGGTGTGCTCTCTGATTATGCCGAGGGAGATGGACTGATCATCTCCTATGATATCGTCACCGGCGATAAAATCAGCTGGGGATTTATCGACAAATCGGGAAACATTGAGATTCCTTTGCAAAGTAACCATCTGGATCGGGTCAAGAAAATGGCTGTCAAAGCCCAGAAAAAAGCACCCAAAGGTTTCACCCTGAAATTCCCGACTGTTGCAGATGAATTTACCTGCAGGTTTCCGGACATCAAATTTGAAAATCCGGACGGGATGCTTTCTGGCTTACCGGATCTGATCCTGACAGACAAAAAGAAGAAAGCTGAAAACGGGAATATTTACCCCGTCAACCATCCAACCATTGCCAATTGGCTGCACAATCATCAACAAGGGGATATTGCGCTGGGATATTACCTGAGGTTTTGCTTTGCGGAGGAAAAAGGAGCGGCAAAGGGGACCTGCATGGTCAACACCTACACTGGCCTTGGGGACGAAAATTTTGATGCGTTTACCCTGTTTGACCTTGATCTCGAAGAAGGTTGGAATATCATACGGTATGAAATCGAAGAGGTATTCGCGTCCAAGAGTGGCCGTATTTTTCCAAAAGTCACCCAAGTGAGCAAAATTGAAAAATTACCGGAAGACTTGTCTTGGAAAAGGGTAGGGGGATCCTGAATTTTTTATGGATTTCTCTCCCCTTCTGATTTTTGACCCCTGTTCCATGTAGTTTTTTGGCCTGTTGGGTAGGAGTGGATTTTTTTGAGCGCGGGAAAACCAATACCCCCCAACAATGAAACATGCCTCATGGAGAATCCTCCCGAGCGGATTCCTCTTCATTTGAGTAGAGTTGTCTCCTCACAATTTAAGAGAGTTTTTTCCCGTTTTGGTTGATTTTTAATCTGTCTTCAAAAATCTCTTCCTGGATCGTACATCTATTTTTGACGTTTTTAAACTACTATGGGTTTTATTGTGCCATAAGAATATAGGATTAGATTCTTTATTCTTTCCTCAAAAGGAATTTTATAATCTATTGAACCGCACATAATATTTCTATCGGAATGCCCATATAGATTTATTGGCAGTAGTATGAGATAAGAATATCAGATTTGGCATGATAGGTTGAATGGCTTACGAAAATCTATACGATTTGAATTTTTGTGTCATAATAATTGTCTTTATTAGATTGATAATTAGTTTTGTTGCCCTCTTATTGTTGGTTTAGAAGTTTGTCAATTTTCAGCTCCAAATTATCAATTTTCTTTTCAAGTTCATCATTGTTGTCGCTAACCATTGCATCGACAAAAATTGAGTTAACAAGTGATAGTCCTAAAATACCACCGCTTAGAACAACAAAAATAAAGTAGATGTATGTAAAGAATGATCTTGTTGAAGAAAAACTATTGTTGACTTGTTCTGGAATTTCAAACCATCCTTCAACTGTAAATATTTTAAAAGTTGAATAAAGTGATATCAAGGGATTCCCAAAATATTCAGGGGAATTTTCTTTAAATAAATAGAAAGAAAATAAACCAACAATAAAAATATAAACAATAAAACCAAGCATAATTATGATAGATGCTTTTAATGCTCGTTGGATACCTCTGATTAAATGATCAATACCCGGGACGAATTTTAAAAATCGAAAAGATTTGAAAACTCTCATCACTCTGAATACAAGGAAAAAACTAAAATCGTGAACGTTTGCATTTAAAATAAATGCAACAAATGCAGGAATGGATAAAACAATCAAAACAAAATCAAACTTATTCCAATTAGATTTAAAATAGCCTTTGCCAAATTGAATTAATTTAAATATCAATTCAGTTATAAAAAGTATTGTAATTCCGTTGTCAATTAATGATAGTGTAAAGTTGTTTTTCTCCCCAAAATCAAACCCGCTAATAAATATTATTATTGCATTTAAAATAATTAAATACAAAATAAAAATATCATTCAAAAATAGTTTTTTCAACATTATTTATGGTTGATTTGATTCTAATATTTTACAATAATTATCTACAATTTGAATCAATTTTTCCGAATAATTAAAAATATCATCTATTGAATTTATCTCATTTTTAATTTCTTTTTTAAGTTCATTAAGTGTGACAAAATATTTTTTGTTTCCATTCAAGTAAAGTCGGCAAATTGTTTTTCGATTGTTGCCATCAAGGAGAATTGCAAAATATGACTGTGCGTCACGGTATGTTACTCTCTCAACTCCAAATTTTTGACGTAGTATGGTTTTCACAATCATAAAACCCTCTAACTCTTCTTCTGTTGTTACAATTTTGATTTCGTCAACTTTTGATTGTTCTACTTGGATGGCTTCCTGTTCTTTTGTTTTTTCGTCTTCTTTAGTCAATGCGGTTTTCAATCGTTCTGTAATTAAATCACTTATGTGTTGTTGTATAGATTTCTTTGTCAAATTTGTGAATTGCAACAAAACCTTTGCAGTAACAACACTTGGGTAAACCTGTCTTGCAAAGTGTTTTACAAAATCAGGGCTTGGATTTGCAAGTTCCTGTTGAAGTAAAAATTTTAGTTCATTTGTAAATTTTAATTCACTTGCCGTGTTGGAAATGCTTTCAGCATCAAAAATAGTTTTATGAAATTTCTTTAATTCTTCAATTTGATTATCCTTAATTTCATTGATGTTAAATTCCAAAAATGGTTTTTCATCCATTTTATTTGCTTCAACTAAATCTGAATAGAAGCGGTAAGTAATTCCATTTGTTAAAAGAGAAAACTTTGCTTTTGAAACATGAAAATATCTCAAAAGTTGTCCGTCATGAATATTTAAATTTTGCGCCCAATGTTTGCACTCTATTAAAATAGTTGGATGTCCATCTTTGAAAATTGCATAATCAATTTTTTCTCCTTTTTTAGTTCCGATATCAGTAATGTATTCTGGAACTACTTCAATCGGATTAAAAACGTCATAACCTATTACCTGTAAAAAAGGCATGATAAAAGCGTTTTTTGTGGCTTCTTCCGTCTGAATTTGTCCTTTTAGGTTGTTAACTCTTTCACCAAGTTGTTTGATTTGATCTTTAAAATCCATAGGTTTTTGTTGTTTATGTTAATTTTTAAAATTTAAATAAAAATTATTTCCGATCTCATTTTTTATAGTATTATAACTAGTGAAATTAAAATCGATATCTTTTTTTATAACATTAATAATATTTTTTTAATAAGTAGTAAAAATTTTAATAATATCCGGAATTATTGCTGGTTTTTTTATGAGGTTGTTACTATGAATCTTTGGTTTTTAAGTTATTATATTTTTCTTGTTTTGTATTGAACGTTTAAATTAGTTTCTGAATAAGTTTTACTATTTTAGGATTAATTCAATTCAATACCTCTAGCTTTCACCACCTATTCCGGATTTCCTATCCCGTACCCATATAAATTGAATCTTCAATCCCTATCTCAAACATAGGTCAGGTTACTGCTGTCCAAATTGTTTTCTTCTTCAAGTCGGTAAGCAACAAGTTTCCCGCCTTTTGCTACACTGTAATCCAAGCAGCAAATATTTTTCCTGTAGACCAAGGGTTTTCCTTTCAGCCAATAATGTCCGAAGAATACTTTTTTGTCCATGTTATGGTAAAAGTCGATTGACTTTAATTCCGACACTTCCACAGCTAGCTCGGGTAAGACTTCAATAGGCTCAACACTTATTGATTTGTAAGTCATTCTGGCGGGGTCCTCCCACCATTTGATTCTTATTTCTGTCCTTATTGTTCCGTCCTTGTCTACAAAAGACAATCCTTCAGGCATTTTGATTTCTTTGCCCTTAAGCGTTTCCTCAATGGCTCCATTCAATCTTGTCCCTTCTATTACTGATTGATGAATAAGTTCGTCATTCAGTCTATCATTGACCAATACCTGTCTTAAATATTGGATGTTGTCCTTGTCCCAGCAGGCGTGGACGGCTCTGAAGTTTCCGGTTTCATAAAAAAGCGGTAATGTTTTAAACCAGTCCAAATATTCCTCATATTCTTTTTGCCTGTTTTGAAATTGATTTAGGGTTTCGTAGTGTTGAATGATATTTTTGATCAGATGTTTTCGTAGATGTCCGCCTTCGGTTTCCTGGAAATGAAAACAAAGGGCATTGTATTCATGATTTCCCATCAAAGCAATTGCGTTGTCGCTATCCACCATTGCTTTTACGATTTGAAGTGTTTCTCTTATTTTCGGACCCCGGTCAATGTAGTCACCGACAAACAAAATTTTTCTACTGGGATGAGAGTACGAGCCTCCGTTTTGGGTGTAGCCAAGCTTCAACAGCAATGCCACAAGTTTGTCGGCGTGTCCGTGAATGTCTCCAATAAGATCTACCATATATTTTTCGTGGTTTGAATTTTTCTTGGAGCATTTTTTAGAAAAGCCATTATTTAGCAATAGGATTTAAATAATAGGGTAATTTGAGTTGTTTGGAAAATGCTTAATAAAAATAGCTTTTAGATGATAGGTGATTACATCATTATCAAACCTACACAATTCCCCTCAATGAAAAAATACCCTTAACAGGGTATATTTACCACTTTATAAATTAATATTTTCTTTTAATAATGCTAATTTGACTATTTTGTTAAATTTATGGTAGGGATTAGCGTAAAAATGGTTTCTTTCCATAGGTATTTGCAATTCCTATGGAAGGTAAAACCAATTGGCTAAGAGTAAAACATATAATATTAGTAGGGTTACAAAATTTTGAGTAATGTAGGGATGGAATTATTCCATTGCCTCCTTCTCCTGTTTTTTTAGCCCAAGGCCATTGTTGTTTAGTTCCTGCAATGCATAACCGATCGTCCTAATGAGAAGGATTTAACCCAAAACAACCATTGGGTTTACCAATGGTTGTTATAACTAACAGAAATCGAATTTTTTGGGAAATACCGTAGCATACCAATATGGTGAAATCAATCCCAGAAATCGCATGGCTGATTATTTAGTCTTTCCAGACTCAAAATAGAACCAGCAATGCATAAGACGGATTAAACCACCAAATCCTTCTTTTCCTTGTCGCTAAGGCCACGGTTTTTGACGATGGCAGCGATGGAGATGGCCAGCAAAACACCAACTATCCAATACACCCAGCCTGGAATGGGAACAGGATCGCCTGCTGCGTAGGAATGGAGTCCTGAGAGGTAATAATTCACCCCAAAGGAGGTCATCACAATGGAGGAAAATGCCCAAAGGCTCGCAAGGTTGAAGAGCAGAGAACTTTTTATGGCTGGGATTAATCTCAGGTGAATCACAAAGGCATACACAATGACCGAAATCAAGGCCCAGGTTTCTTTTGGATCCCATGCCCAGTATCGGCCCCAACTTTCATTGGCCCAGACACCTCCTAAGAAAGTGCCGACGGTCAGCAGGAATAGACCTATGGTGATGGAGAGTTCGTTCACGATATTCAGCTCTTTCATGCTCAGCCACCAATTGGCAGTGGGATGGGTCGGTTTGAAGATCATCAGCAGCAGACTCAGCAGCGCAAGGATTGCTGCCAAAGCCAAAGGCGCATAGCCACTGACGATGATGGCGACGTGAATTTTTAACCAATAGGAGTGGAGTACCGGCATCAGGTTGGTGATTTCGGGATTGAGCCAATCCAAGAAACTCACAAAAAGCAAGGTGCCTGAAAACAGCAAACTCAGCGGAACCGTAAACTTGGATTTGTTGGAAAAGAGCAGGCCAAAGAACAATACACCCCAAGCCACAAAGACCAGCATTTCAAAGCCATCACTCCAAGGTGGGTGTTGGGCAATATACCACCTGATGCCCAGATGAATGGTGAAAATGACCAGTCCCAACCAGCTGAGCACCTTACCGATATTCCATGCGATCCGGATAGGCTTGGGTTCTTGAAAAAGCATGGTGATCCCCATGATCAACATGAAGATTCCCAACACCCAGAAAGGACCAAAAAGCTTGTTTCCCAAATTCATTCTGTTGTAAAGCAACTCGGCCACGATCATATTTGAGCTTGGATACACTTCTTTTCCTGCCTGCTGCTGAAATAAATGGATATAGTCAAGCACCTCGTTGGCTTCTGCCCAATCTCCTTCTGAGATGCCTTTGTTCAGTCCCGAAAGAAAAAGGGAAGTGATGTTCTTGACAAAAACAGCATCCTCTTCCTCAAATCCTTTATTGGATTGTTGGCTGGTAAACCAGGTGTTGTTATGGTCCAATTTGTTGGGGAAAATCCGGAGAAAATCTCCTGTCAGCAGGGCATAGTAGATGTTGAAGCGTTCATCCGTCTTCAACAGTTCATTGTGGCCTTCATTTCTTTCGGAAGGTTTCAGCAGATTGGCAGCTTCTACGAGGTCGTGCAGTAAATAATCACCTTCATCGCTCAAAAAATCCTTGAAGCTGATTTTGTCCTGGGGTTCCATTTCCAATGCCGCAAAGGCAAACAGGGATTTTTTCTTGTCGATTTTTATGATGGGCAATTGGCTATAGGCCACGGGGTCCAATTGGACAGCCAAAAGAAACTGTTCGGCATTCATATTGACAATGCCGGATGCCGTAGGGATTTCGATAGAGGTTTTTCCATTTAGCTTGCGCAAAATTTCATTGGCAAGGGTATTCAATGGCTTCATCCGTCCGTCCAAATCCTGAACGATAAGTTTTCCATACGCAGTCGCCATATCAGCGGGTACTACTGGGAGTATTTCCGGTTCCTGCGCTTGGACAGCCATATTGCTGAAAACCATGAAAGCGATCAGCATCGCAGTGCCAGCCCTTTTCCGGATGGTGCCCAGTTTTTTGTTCAGCAAACTGAATCGGCTTCCTTTGGCAAAAAGCGTGAAGATCATCCCTATGGTCAATAATATATAGCCCAAATAGGTGATATAAGTGCCTGGCCTGTCTTGGCTAACGGAAAGTATCGTTCCTTTTTCATCTGTGTCAAAGGAAGATTGGTAAAATCTGTATCCCCTGTGATCCAAAACATTGTTCATGAAAACCCTGTAGGGAAACTCATTTTCTCCGTCCATCACCATCACCTCACTGGCATAACTTGCAGGACTCTTGCTGCCAGGATATCTTTCCAGTTCAAAGGCATTGAGATAGAGTTTGAAGGGTAAGGTTTCAGTCCTTGGTCCATAAGTGAGGGTGTAATCCGTGCCTTCATGGGTAAAAGGATGCCAAGCGGGATTGAAGCTTACCAGTTTCACAAAGCTTTCGGTCACTGTTTGATCATTTTGATCCAAAACCTTTATTTTGACTACATTGGGCAGGTTTTTGGCCAACATTTCATCTCTCTCGGCTTCGTATTCAAGTTGTGCATCTTCAAAGATGGATTTGATCAGGAATGCGCCGCCATCCCACTGATAAAGGGAGCGAAGTCTCAGCGGAAGGGTTTCTCCTGCATGGATGACCCCGATGTTTTGGGTAGCCATTTCCATTACCTGAAGGTGGACCTCAGTATGGATCATCCAAATACTGTCAGACTTGAAAATCCGAACAGGGTTTTGTGCATCTTTAACGGTGCCCAGAGAAATGACGCCAAGTGGTATGGCATTGCCTTCTGTAAGAAGGAAATCTTCCCTGCCTTCTCCCATCGCTACAGCTACATCTATGTAGGTATGCGCTCCGTCTGCAAAATTCTCTTTTGCCCCTAAAATATAATCTTCAAATACCACCTTAAATTCAGGTTTGCTGAAACCTGCCTTGATCGATTGGGGCTTAAAATTATGGCTGATCAGGGAATAGGGTTTTTCAAAGCTGACTTCTTTGCCTTCTGTGAGCTGTTTGATCTGAAGAAAATGTCCAGTCGAATAAAAGGTTTGCTCAGCATTGCCTTCACGGATATGGATGATACCTTCCTTGCTAAAATACCTGGTGATCCCTGCTCCCAAAATAATGATTACAAAAGACAGGTGAAATAAGCCTACCGGCCATCTGTTTTTATGAAACATTTTGTACTGCCCTATGTGGCAGAGAAAATTGACTGCCAGCCAAACCATGATAATCTCAAACCACCAGGCATCATACACCAATCCCCTTGCCACTGCAGTACCGTGATCATTTTCCATGAAGGTGGCTGCCCCCATAGCGCCAGCAAAGGCGATCAACAATACCAATGTCATCTTGGTCGAAATCAAATAACTCAAATATTTCATGGTACTATAGTAATATACCTATAAATTTATTTTTCATCGTAGGCCTGAAAATCAGCATCAAATAAGCCCAATTTTGATTGTCACTTAAGGCCCCTCTTTTCTGGATCATTTCAAAAGTATCTGTATGGAAGAACTGGCTATACCCTCCCTGAATGGAAATGGCATCATTTAAAATAAAGCCAAGTGACAGGTCGAGTTCTGTTCCAAAAAACTTGTCCATTTTTTCGCCGGCCCCATTGGCGCGATACACGTCTGCTTGGGAATAGAACAAATGTCCATCGGTCTGCAAGAAAAATCTGGGGCCAAAGTCATATCTGCTGCGTAAGAAGTAATCCTGCAATCCCACATTGGTTTCATGGGTACCTCCTACATAAAACAGATCCATGTAGCCATTGAAGAGATGGTTGGTGCCGTAAAGAGGGGAGAAGGACCGGTTTTTTGAGAGATCATTGTTGGATGTGCCGCTCAGAATTTCGAATCCAGCGGTGAGGCGTAATCTTTTGTCTGTTTGTGCTGCGCCAGTTATCTGGTGCGTCACCTGGGCGCTCAAGTCAAACCCGTTGACATTCCTGCCGGCAACGTCTGTACCCAATTGGTGATAATAAAAGGCGGAAAGTGTGGTATTGCCTATCGGATACCTTAAGGTAGGAAGCCCAATGGTTTGTTGGTAACGGATTCCCTCGTCTAAAATTTCTCCTGCAGCATTGGTTGTAACATATTGTCTTCCATCATTCCAGATCAGGGTTGAAAAATGAAAATCCCCCCATTTATTTTCAACCCTTGCCATCTGGGCTGCTTTGTATTGGTTGGGAACGGTGAAGATGTTTCCGGTCAGCATTTGGGCATCTTGGTTAAATCCACCGCCGAAATGAAACTTCAGGTTTTCCTTTTCATATTTTACCAAGGCAAAATCATGGGCTCTACCCTGAAGTGCCCAATCCAGATTTCCAAGAAAGCGGGCATTGTCATAGTTCAGTTCCTGACGGCCCAGTTTTACCTTCCAGTTTTGGGACAGTTTTGCTTCCACCCAAGCTTCGTGCACCGACAGAAAATTATCCGTGGCTTTTACCTGTGGCGTGTTTCCCCAGGTCCTGATGTCTTGGATGCTCATGTAAAAATCAAAGCTTTCCATTTTATAGCTTGCCTGTAATCGGGCACGATGGGCTATAAATCCTGCAGGTTTATCACCTTCAGGGAAGAGTCTGTTAAATCCATGTCTGTATTCGGCTCTCTGGATAAGCTGTCCGTCAAGATTGAACTGGGCATGGGAAATCGTAGAGGAAAGGACCATCAATAGGCCCCATCCAAATAAAATTTTCTTATACATCTCTTTGTGGAGTTTATCTATTGATGGATCTCACTGGCTTCTGGGCTTCGCGCGCTTTTCCTTCCTGTAGCCATTTGGGGACGACCTGCTCCAGGAAGTTGGCTTTCTGTGCCTTTTCCTTTTCCAAATCTACCCCGATATACGCCTGAAGAGCAGCTTTACTGTCGAGATCTGGAGTATCCAAAGCCTTGATATGGCCTAAACTGGCCAGTACTCTGGTCAATTCAATTCTGGTTTCCTGGATGATGGATGAAGAGGATGCCAAGATGCGGTTTGCTTCGATAGGAGCGTGAAAACCAGCACCATGGGAGGCGGCCACATAATCCCATCTCCACTGGGCATGCCTGATACCCTTGAGGATATTTGCCATCTGTGCCTCCGTAGCGCCTAATTGCCATGCTTTTTCAGCTTCCAAATGTGCCATGGCGATCTGTCTTTGAAGTCTTTGGTTGGCAACTTTGAGTTTTGACTGGCGTTCATGCACATCCGCAACGAGGTCCGAAACTTTTTCCCTATGGCAGACAAAGCAGGAATTTTCCACATTCTGCAGGGGAGAGGCGATGTGGTGATCTGTAAATTTCTGACCTCCCTCGGTTTTGTAGGGCATATGGCAGTCTGCACAGGATACTCCTCTTTTGGCATGTACACTCATGGAGTACAATTCATAATCAGGGTGCTGGGCTTTTAGCATTCTGGCCTTGCTCAAAGGATGTACCCAGTCGGTGAAATCTATCTTATCATAATATGCTTCCACGGACTCCACATCTAATCCATCTGCCAAGGGAAATGTCAGGTATTGGGCACCTTCTTTTCCGGGCTTGGTCTTGTCAAAGTAATATTCAACATGGCATTGGGCACAAACCAAATTCCGCATTTCCTGATGAGAGGCTTGATTGATGTCTTTGCCCATCGCCTCGTATGCTTCCACAAGCGCAGGGCGGGTGATGGTCAGGTTCATGGTTTCAGGATTGTGACAATCCGCGCAACCGATGGGATTGATCACCTCGTTGCCAAGGTCAGATAATTTTTTACTGTAAAATTCTGTCACGCCCATTTCGCTCATCAGACGGGGTACGTCAGGACTTTTGCAGGTCCAACAGGTACTTGGCATTACCCCATCTCCGGCTTCCATGGGAGCACCTATTCTGATGGAACTCCGAACATCATCGAGTGCGTGCCCATGACCTCTTGGCTCACCATATCCTTTACTGAAGGCATAGCCCGCCCACAGAATGACCATTTCAGGGTTGTCCTCCAACATATCCCCAGGGCGATCTGCATCAGAACCGGATTGGTGGGGGGATGGACCGGTTTTCATGTAAGATTGATATTGGCGGGGAAAATTCAAGCCCCATATTGAATCTCTAGGTTCGATGCCTTGAATCTCTACCTGAGGTTGGTAGGCAAATCTCGCCTCTGCCCGCCTGTCCATTATGGAGTAGGCGAGCATCGCCAATAAAAACACTGCCACGCCTGTAGCAATAAAGAGTATCCAGTTTTTCATAATGCTTTTATTTTTGAGGTAATGTTTCTTGGTTTTTTTCCTGCATGGCATCTTTTAGCCAATTGGGGACGACTTGTAGGCCTGAGGGTGTCTGTGCTTTGATCGGTTCTAGCATGTGACCAACAGCGGAGAGGCTCTTTACCCTGCCATGTGGTGTTTCCCTGTGGCATTCCCAACAGGTTCTGTCTGTTCTATTGAAATGATGATCTTCCACAAAGGCTTCGGTCTTGGCGTCCTTGACCTGTGGGGCATGGCACCTGATGCAATTGTCTTGTATCACCTCTACAGAAGGTTGTCTGGCCTGAATGACCTGAGGTTCTGCTCTAATGGTGAAAATGTAGGAATGGTACAAGCCATCCATCGCCTTGAAATAATATTGGTTGAACACGTTGTTATGCGGCACATGGCAATCGTTGCAAGTGGCTACTTCCCTGTGGGCACTCCGAGACCAGGTAATGTATTGTGGTGTCATCACATGACAGTTTACGCAGGCCTGGGGATCATCAGAAAGATAGGCGGCGGCATTGCTAAGCTTTAGGATGTAGAGTCCCAAGCCAAAAAAGCTCGCCACAAGTACAATCGCTGCCGGGCGCCATTTTTTTGGGGGGATAAGGGAATACTTAAAAAAAAATCTTTTTATATTCTGAAATTTAGCCATGGAGAGAATTCAATTTTCCTGTTCTGAATATTTCATCAAAATACAGAATATTAGTTTGAAAAAAACATGATAAAAATCAGTCGACTAAAAATTAAAAGGATATTCAGATAAAAATATACGAAATATTGCCAATAAATGCGAAAACCCAGAAAATGACAGGTGAAAATCTAAATTAGGGCTTCCGCTTTTTTGAAAATGTGTTGAGGAATGTTTCCTGGATCAATCCTGAAGGACATCACTTTTTAGATCAGAAGAGAAAATTGGGTCTGGCCAATCAGGTTTTGGGACGAGAAATCAGCTCAAACTGAGGTTTTTTCTGTACTTGGGACAGAATTTAACCCGCAATAGGCAATAGGTTTTCAAATGGGACTGAAATTGCAAAAAAATCAGACTATTTGGAGGATAGATCAGCATACCGATAGGGAGAAGTCAACAATTATTGATGACTGAATGATTGTAAAGCAATTCAAGGCTAGAATAGAATTGGTAATGCATAACACGGGTTTAATTCGGAAAAAGCCTTGGTGATGGCACATAGGTGTTTCCGAAGGAATAAATTAGACTTAAGCTCCAGAGCAAGGCCGAACTATCCGGGATTTTGGTAGAAATTGATTTGTTGGCCAGCATTTGTAAAGAGAGGGGGAAATCCTTTTTGGCAAGGGTCAAAGTTGAAGAGGCGAAGAACCCGTCCAGTTCATCCATTTTCAGGTAATAAACCTGAGGATTTAACCGCAGATAGAAATTTTCATGAAGTGCTATCTTTCTAAAATTGGCATTGAAGGTGAGAAAGTTGGTGTTTTGTACAGCGCTTTCCGCAAACCCCATTCCCCGAAGGTAATAAAAGCCAATGCTGGTATGGGGAGTGATGAAATAATTGGGCGCCAGCTCCGAGGCCAGATACCGTTCGGTAGTGATGACATCGCGGGGCTGACCGTTGATCATCAAATTTTGGGGAACGAAGAGCAAGCCTGGATGGGCTCCCACTGTTAATTTGAACTTTTCATTTCGAATCAGTTTGTATCGCAACCATAATAGAACTGTCCAAGGTTTGCCTTCCAGGGAAAAATGGAATTCCGGATCGAAGGAAAGCCGATTGCCCATATTCAACATCACAAATCCTGCGGGTTGGTTAAGCGAAAAGGTAGGCAGGAGAGAAATGCCGTTATTGGTGACTCCGGCAGCACCTCCAAAGTTTCTTTCCATCTTCGCAGAATCAATCGATTGGGCGTATAGGGAAGGTGATTTCACCAAACCACAAATCAGGAGGAGTACAAGGAGACTGGATTTGAAAATGGAGGTGTTCAAGGCCATTGGATTTCATGTTTTCCGCTCCAAAAATACGGCAATCTATTTTATTTGAGTTCAGATATTTAAACAAATATCAATGAAATTCAAACAGATTTCAGAGGGTTGAAACAGAAGTATTGTATAATTTTGGATATACAGATTTTGACCTCCTCTTCGGTAGGCTGATATAAACCTCCGGAATGGTAAAATATTGGTGTTTGGTTTGTTTTCATCTCAAATCCGAAACTATGGATTCCGTTATTTAATAGGGCTTGAAATTACAAGAGAATAAGGCCATTTGAAGGATTAGCCTTATAACCGTTATGGAGAATTCAATAATCTTTAAAAAAATTTATTGATCATTTTCAGGTTGGAAGGACTTGGTAATGCAATACAGCCGGTGTGGAAATCTTCGGCAATTTAAATGAAGGAAATATCCTTTTGTGCCAGAGGAAGTGAAAAATTGAAATAGGGAACATAAGTAAAAACACAAATAAGAACAGCATGACAGTAATAGAAAAAATATTGCAAACTTCAGCTGACAAGTCTATTTTTCTCATCCGCCTGATGGTAGGCGCGGTATTCCTTTCGGAAGGCATTCAAAAATTCCTGTTTCCTGCCATTCGAGGTGCCGGTAGATTTGAAAAAATCGGCTTGCCCTCACCCGAATTTTTAGGGGCTTTTGTAGGTGCATTTGAAATACTCTGCGGGGCATTGATTTTAGTTGGTTTATTGACGCGGCTTGCCAGTATTCCTCTGATCATCATTATGCTTGTTGCCATTGCCACCACCAAAGGAGATGTTTTGGCCAATCAGGGCTTCTGGGAAATGATGCACGGCAGCAGAACAGATTGGGCCATGTTGCTCGGTAGTATTTTCCTATTGATCAAGGGCAGTGGTTATTGGTCTTTTGACTTCAATTCATTCAAACCAAAATACTAAATGGAAATCATAATCATCTCACTTGCAGCTTTTTTAGTAGCCATACTTACCTTCTTTTCGGGTTTTGGTTTGGGGACAATCCTGACACCCGTATTCATGATTTTTTTCCCGGTTGACCTTGCCATTGGTTTGACCGGAATCGTGCATTTCTTCAACAATATTTTCAAACTGATTTTGGTAGGAAAAAATGCCGATAAATCTGTTTTGATCCGATTCGGCATTCCTGCCGTCATCGCTGCGTTGATTGGTTCTTGGTTGCTTATCAATATTTCAGATGCAGCGCCACTATTTTCCTATGAGATGTTTGGGAAAACTTTCGAAGTGTTTCCTGTAAAGTTCATTATTTCCATCCTGCTTATCATTTTTGCGAGTATAGACCTGATTCCTTATTTCAACAAACTGCAATTCGGAAAAGAAAAACTTCCTATTGGCGGTGCATTGAGCGGTTTCTTTGGCGGATTATCAGGAAATCAAGGTGCCTTGCGCAGTGCATTTCTCATCAAAGCAGGCCTTTCCAAAGAAGCATTTATCGGTACTGCTGTGGTGGTTTCAACCTTGGTTGATTTCACCAGATTAAGCGTGTATGCCACCCGGTTTACAAAAGCGGGATTGGACGAAAATTTGACTTTGGTCCTCTGCGCAACGCTTGCAGGAATTGCAGGATCATTTATCGGCAATAAATTATTGAAAAAAGTCACCCTTCATTTCCTTCAAGTGACCGTAGCGATCATGCTTATCCTGATTTCCATTGCATTGGGAGCAGGGTTGATTTAAAAATTTTGGATTTTGCTATCCTAAAATTTCAAAAATAAACTGGTTATGAAATGTTTTGTAGGAAAGGTATAAAACCCGAAATGTGAATTCCGCTTCCCAATAGGACTGTAACATCAAAAGAATCAGACTATTTGGGCAATAAGGTAAAATTTCATGTGTTGGAGTCAAAAACCGTAAACTGCCGACTGAGTATTGAGCAATTTTAGGCAGGGATAGAATGGGTAATGCATAAAACAGGTTTAACCCGTTGTATGCATTACGAATGCCATTTAATACTGTATTTATGTGATAATTAGTTATTTGTCGACTTTTATAGACTTCATCATATCGGTGTCAGGAATTAGTCTCCCAATTGTCTGATTTTCTTGCAGTTTCGCTCCCATTTGGAAACCTATTGCATATTCCATCTAACTTAATCAAGTTAGATGCTTCACGTTACTTTTCCGCTGTCTTAGAATTCGAATTAAAGAAATCTTCACCCCTCACCATGGAAGTCAATTCAGGCTCCCTGGCTTGAACTATTGGTTTTTCCCGGTGCATTTTAAATTCTAACGCAGACACGACCATTAGGGAACCTTGAATCCCTTCGTCATTTTTGAAAACCAGGTAAACAATTTGTTTCTTCCCGCTCACAGTTCCTGACAAATTGATGGGGACCTGGAGTGAACCTGTGCTCCCTGCATCGCTGGATTCCAGTACTGCAGATTTACCGATTAGTAAACCAGTAGGGGCTATCCAGGCGTAGTTCTGTGTATCCTCCATTAGCATTTAAATACCGGTAAATGCGAAATCCACTATGCCAAGACAAGCGGAAAGTGATCATTGGGTCATGATTCGGTACATTTAAGAATAGATCGGCGATTTGGACCGCTTATTCGGTCGGACAACCATTTTGGTTCCAATCCCATTAGGGCAACAAAGTCCAACAGGATTTCCATCTCTTCCGCAATAAATTATTTGATGAATATGAATTTTTATGTTTGCAACATTGTTGCGATTAAGTGAATTATAAGAATTCAAAACCAAATTCATCTAACCGAAAGTGTATCATTCAAAGCGGGTTTTCCTTTTTGATATGCCGCATGTACAATATCAATCAAATGACAGACAGTGAATATTTTGACGCAATCATCATTGGCGGAAGCTACGCAGGCCTTTCCGCAGCCATGGCATTGGGACGGGCATTGAGAAATGTACTCATCTTGGACAGTGGCTTGCCTTGCAACCGGCAAACGCCACATTCACACAATTTCATCACACAGGACGGTGAAAAACCAAGCATAATCGCCCAAAAAGCCAAAGCACAGGTTTTGAAGTACAGCACCGTAAAATTCTTGGATGTTCTTGCCGTAAGTGGGACAATCTCAGAAAGTGGTTTTAAAATCACTACGCAAACAGGTGAATCTTTTAAAGCGAAGAAACTGATTTTTGCCACAGGTGTGAAAGATATCATGCCAGAAATTATAGGTTTTGCCGAATGTTGGGGCATATCGGTTATCCACTGTCCTTATTGCCACGGTTACGAAGTAAAAGGTGAGAAAACAGGCGTATTGGCAAATGGTGACTTTGCTTTTCATTATGCCCAATTGATCCGAAATTGGACAAAAGAGCTCACTATTTTTACCAACGGCAAATCCTCAATGACCGCAGAGCAAACCGATAAAATCACCAGACACAACATCCCGATAATCGAAAAAGAAATCGCTTATTTGAAACATAAAAATGGAGCTGTCGAGCAAATCGTTTTTAAGGACAATTCTACTTTTGAATTGAAGGCAATTTATTCACGTCCTGAATTTGAACAGCATTGTAAAATTCCCGAAACACTTGGTTGCGAATTGACGGAACAAGGACTTCTCAAAGTGGATATGTTTCAAAAAACAAATGTGAAAAACGTTTTTGCCTGCGGAGACAATGTCAGCCCGATGCGTTCGGTTTCAAATGCAGTGTCGGCAGGAAATATCGGGGGCGCGATGGTTAACAACGCATTAATAGAAGAAGAATTTTGATGGGTTCAACCCATTTTATGCATTACGAACTCAATTCAATAGTATAATTAACCGATGTTCAATTAGTTGTTGATTTTTATTGACTTCACCCTATTGGTGTCAGGAATTAGTCTCACAATAGTCTGATTTTCTTGCAGTTTAGATCTCATTTGGAAACTGAATGCATATTTCCATCAAACATATGATTGGGCAGCATTCAACTCATCGACTGACATATTCAGGGATTGCATCTTTTTTTAATTGATGCATTCATTCTCTCCTTCATTTCTTTTTGGTATTCCATCTAACTTACCTCAAGTAGATGCCTTAGGTCACTATTCTGGTGTAATGGAATTCGGGTTGAATCGAGTTGGATATTCCACTGACTTTTTTCACTCAGAGGAAATTGCATACCAATGTTGTCTTTCAGGGTTTCCCCCATTTGTCGGTGATTACAATCAAAAAGTGGATATAAAGGTTAGAGATTGAGGATATGCAATAAATATTCTCTCCCAAAGGAGCGCCCTTCAAGATCAAAGAGGAGCACCATGAAATTTTTCCCAATTCCAGCAAAACCTTAGATGAGCGTGGAGATGCATGGATAACTTAAAGCCCTTTTCAATCAATGAAAACACGCTGCTCAATTTACAAATGAATACTTCACAAAATCGGAACAAAGAAAAGATTATCATCCCGATCTCTGATTAAATCAAAATCCAAATAAGAACCGATTTTGACAAAATTGTCCAAAGCGACATAAATCGAATCTGATGGTGCAGCGAAGGGGTCCCGAAAAACATAGGAAGCGCTGTTAGAAAGGCTGGTTTCCTGAGGTGCCGCAAGAATGTTTGCAGACAGAAAACCTTTGATACCGGTGGGCGTCCGAACCTGATACCATTCTCCCACAGCCGATTCCACCCATACAGGCGTCTTGGAATCCAACATGGCCAAACTGGCAAAATCGGTCGAGGGTCCCTGACGAAGATTTGCAGTAGCGCTGCGCACCAGCATCACCTCATTTTCCAGTGGAAGGTTACCAGAGATGGCTTTGGGATAATTGTCTTTGACAACTGGAAACGGATCAAATGCCCCGCTACTGTAAATCCCAAAATGCAAATGGGGAGGAGTGGTTTTGGCATTGCCGGTGTTGCCCACAAAACCTAAAGTATCTCCGGGACTTACGCGCTGAAGGTTGTTGACTGTTTGGCTGTCCAAATGGGCGAAATACAAATTCCAACCCCGTTTGTTATCCCGAAGCCAGACTTGCTTTCCTCCGCGTCCTGTCTCTTTGACCGAAGTCACCACACCGGATACAGGCGCCACGACAGGAGTCCCCCGAACGGCAAAAATGTCAATACCTTCATGTTTTCTTTGTCCTCCATCTCTTCCTGCACCCCAAAAACTCTGGATGGCAGCACTCGTTTTTCCCTGAACCGGGAAAATGGCATAGGTAGATCGGTTTTCCACGATCAAATTATAATTTCCTTCGGCCATTAATTCGGGCTGAATGCGAATGAAATATGTTCCCGATTGCTCCGCTTCAAATTCAATCCGCTCATCAAATGAGGTCGTGGCCATTTCATCCTTCATGGATTGTGCATCTATGATTTCCAAAAATACCCGACTGCTGTCCTGACTTTCCCATGTCAAAGCCACCTGTAAAGTCGCTCCTTTTTGAAGGTTCAGTTGCCAGGAATTGGCTTGGACTGATTTTGATTTGAATGAACCACGAATGGCCGCAGGGATATCGAGTTGTGGGGGATTATTCAGCGCTTCGTTACCTGCCGCAACCCAGCTTTTGCCCAAAATACTTTTATCGATTCCCGATGCTTTCAACTGTTGCAGGTAGCGCTCTTTCTCAGTCTTTGGAGAAAATATTCCCAATGTTTCACGCTTACAGGAGGCAAGGGTCAAAGTGAGTAAGAGGAGGATACTGATGTTTTTTAAGAATCGCTGCATGATAAAGGATTGGATCATTGGAATTGATTTCAATTTTTCGGCAAAGCAGGATTTTGGCTTGACTTTACCCTCCATAGGGTGTTTCCCGAATCGTCATTGACCAAAAGGGAACCATCAGGGAGGACAGTGACGCCGACGGGTCTACCATACACTTCTGATTTTTCACGGTCAGCGATAAAGCCCGAGAGAAAATCTTCAGGTTGGCCGGATGGTTTACCGTTCTCAAAAGGAA
Source organism: Rhodonellum sp. (assembly GCF_030656585.1). Taxonomy (NCBI): domain Bacteria; kingdom Pseudomonadati; phylum Bacteroidota; class Cytophagia; order Cytophagales; family Cytophagaceae; genus Rhodonellum; species Rhodonellum sp. Next base: position 43,013 of record NZ_JAUSPP010000007.1, on the reverse strand, counting down.
CAAACAACACCTTATATCCACTGAGTGCAGCGCGGTTCCAAGATCCATGTTGACCCACAAAAGCGCCATTTCGGTATTTCTCGGGAAACTGCTTGCCATCATAAAACACGAGTCCCAAAGATGCGGTATGGTTACCTACCGGTACATCCGGGACAAGGGCCTTTTCCACCAGCTCCATGCCTTTGCCTTCCATCCGTGGATCGGGGATCTGACCATAATAAGAATACGGCCAACCATAAAACGCGTTTCGCTTCACACTCGTGATATAATCAGGGACCAAATGATCACCCAATTCGTCCCGTTCATTGACCGCTGTCCAAAGCCCTCCGGAAACAGGGTTCCAGTCCATCCCAACCGGATTTCTCAAGCCAGTGGCAAACACCACCTCACCTGATCCGTCTGGGTTGATCTCCAGAATGCAGGCGCGACGAATTTCTTCTTCCATTCCGTGTTCTCCAGCATTACTGGCCGAACCCACAGAAACATAAATTTTCGTTCCCTCCGCGTTGGCAATCAGATTTCTTGTCCAGTGATTGTTGTATCCGCCTGCAGGTAGCTCCATGATTTTTTCACCTTTTTCTTCGATCCTTTGCTGCCCTTCACGATAGGGAAATCGATAAAGACCGTCGGTATTTGCCACATAGAAGGTGTTGTTTAAAATCAGCATTCCATAAGGCTGATTGAGATCTTCCAGAAAGATTGCTCTTGTCTCATATTCGCCATCCTTATTGACATCCTGAAAAATCGTAATCCGGTCCGCACTCCCTTTGGTATTGCTTTCCACAACAAAAAGGTCTCCATTTGGCCCCAAATAAGAAGTACGGGGATTGTCAAGGTCACTTGCAAATTTGGTCACTTCAAACCCTTGCGGTGCAGTGGGTGTCTTTCCTTCTGGCCAGTCGACCATTTTGCTCTCGTTCCGTACGGATTCTGAAGAATAGGGTGGGGGCAATATCAGTGGGCCGATCGCTGTCTGAACTGTGTCTGCTTGCTGTTCGCTCAGTTCTTTTTTCTGTTGATCCGATATCTTTGACGAACAACCCGAGGCGACGAAGAGGAACAAGCATGTGAATTTTACAAAATTTCTCATGTTTTTGATTTTTTAGTTTTAAAAAATGGCATTACGCAAATCCTGAAAGTGCAACAATTGATCCAAAGCAAGGAAATTTTGTGTTAATATCCATCAATATGGGGATGTTGTAAAAGTACACTTGAATGCTGTAACAATTAGGGCGCTAATTTTTGAAATCTGTATAAAACCTATTTTTCTGCTGCCTTACTTTGTTCATTGTGACAGCTCTGGGCCAATTGCTGGTTCAGTAAAATTGGATTTTTGGATGATGAAAGTGCCACTCAAGGCAAAAAGTTTAGGCAGTTTTTTTGAATTGCTGGAAGGCATTCGTGAAATCAGGGCCGATCAATGTAGATTTTACCAAAAAATCACCGACATGTACACCTTGAGGACCCAATACGGCAAAGAAAGCCGAAAAACCAAAGATTATTTTGCAAGGGTCAAAACAAGTTTGCGGAGGATTACCCAATTGAATCATCGTTCTTATTTTTGTTTCTGCTTTTTTTATAGTTCTTGATGAATTTTCCAAATTCTTTGTCTTTTTTTCGTTTCTCTGCCGCTGTGGTTTCATAATGCGCCTTTTCTCTTTCCATTTCAACATAGTTTTCATAAGAAGCTTTGTCTATTTCTCCTTTTTCAACTGCCTCAAGTACCGAGCAACCGATCTCATTTGTATGTGTACAATCTTTGAATTTGCAACTTTTAGAAAGTCTCACAATCCTATCGAATGTCAAATCCAATCCGCCTGGGGAATCTGCAATACCCACCTCTCTCATACCCGGATTATCGATCAGAATCCCTCCCTTATCCAATACAATCAGTTCCCGATGGCTCGTGACGTGTCTTCCTTTATTGGTACTCTGACTGATTGGTTCTGTTCGCATGATGGACTTGCCGGAAAGGGTATTGAAAAGCGTTGACTTTCCGACTCCTGATGAACCTAGCATACAGTAGGTTTTGCCTTTTTGGATTGTCGCTCTAATTTGTGTGTATCCATCAAGAGATTCGTTGCTAGTGGGAACAATCGAAACATTTTGGATGCGGGCTTTGATATTTTCCATTATTTCTGAGACTCGATCAGCATTCACCAAATCAATTTTACTCAGTATGATAATGGGGCTAACCTTGGATGCATTGCAAATGGTCAGGTATCTTTCAAGTCTGTTGATATTGAAATCCCTATCAACTGCCTGCACCAATAGCGCATAATCAATATTGGCTGCAATGATTTGCTTTTCCCCATGTTGTCCAACCGCCTTTCTTGAAATCACTGAAAATCTGGGCAATATTTTATGGATCAAGGAAAGACCGTCATCATATTGGGTCAGGACAACCCAATCTCCAACGGCCGGAAAATCCTCACGACCACTTGCCGAAAATCTTAAGTTTCCAGTTATTTCGGCTTCAAATTCTCCCTTTTCGGTCTTGACTATATATCGTTCTTTGTGTTCAGAAATCACTCTTCCAATCTCAAAGTCATTGAGTTTGTTCTCAAGCCTAAACTTTTCCAGCCTTTCATTATATCCCAAATCTTCTAACTTCATTTCGCGAGTTGACCAGGTCTTTTAGGTTTCTGATGAATAGAATATTAAGTAAAACATAAACTCCCATTTCAAAGCAATCCTCGCTTTAGGGATTTCCACAAAATCAATTATATGATCAAAATTCAATTTGAGAAATGCGATTGTAATCTTCAATATGCGCACCCATTTGTCTTCACAGCAATTCTCTTAAGGGTTCTTCCATCCAATGTATTGATTTTATACATTTTGAATTAGGTTCAACCCGCAATATGAAATAGGTTGCAAATGGTATTGAAACGGAAAGAAAATCAGACTATTGAAAGCATAAATCCCGATAAGGGCAAAAATAGTAAATACCTATATGATTATCAGGCAATTGTAATGTTGAATTGAATTCGCAATGCTTAAAATGCGTTCTAAGAAAAGTATTTAAAACCCTGAGATTTTCGAAAATGTTGTTCTTTTTCATTTTTCCATAGCTTTAAACTTCAGGTCTTTGGGTAACTTTTCAATGGCATATCTTAACGATGTCCGAGGCATGATTGCCTTGTTTCTCATCACATAATCAAATATCGGTTGTTGATTGGCCTCACTTGCAGCCTTCAACATCCATCCATAACCCTTTTGGACCAAATCATCTTTGTCCAAAAGCAAAGTGTCTGAAATTTTCAAAATTTCCCTAAGAAATTTCCCTTTTCTTGCTGGCAGGATCAATGTCACAGCGGACGCCCTCCGCTTCCATCTATTTTCTGATTTGGCAAAATCCATTAGCTGCTTCAAATATTCAGGGTACATTTCTATGAATTCCCCAAGGGTATGATTACAAAGGGTATCACAGGAGGCCCAATTGTCCACATATTTATCAATCCAATTCTCAAAAATTTGAAAATCCTCTGGTTCATAGCGCTCGTGGAGAGCATAGGACCAGTTGCAGGCAACAAAGGATTCTTCCAGATACCCTGATTTCCATAAGCTTTCGCATAGATCAAAAATTTCCGACTTTTCCTTAAATTCAATTGATTTAAAGTACTCCTTACTGATTTTGTTTACGGTTGGCACCTTCACTCCATAGCACTTAATTCTTTCTTTGAAAAAATCCTGGCTCCTTGAAAGTGTTTTCACATCCATGTTGCGTTTTAGCACTTCTCGAATTTTTTCAATGATTTGCTCCATCCTTCACTCAATAGCTGAATTGGTTGCTTTACATTCTAAAATTGGTTTCAGATACTATTTTTATCGGTAAAAATTTAGATCAGCATCCCAACTTTTCCACACATCACAACTTGAATATAGGTCAAAAAATCGATACTTTCAAAATCTTAAGTGCTTGTTTTTGAGTTTATTGTAAGGCTGTTGTCGTTTTGGGGATTTGATTGAAAATTGTGGTAATGGTGGTGTATGGCTTTCAGGGAAATCTGTTTATTATTCCCCGAAAATTTTGTCAATTCTTAGCTGTTCAGCTTCAAATTGGTTCTTGAGCAACATTAATCGGTAGCATAAAAATAACCCATATTACGGATTCCCAATTCCATTCCAGCCTGAAATTGCCAAGTAATCAGTCGGGTGTTTACAATTTCTGAATCACACTAATTGGCAAATGCCATACTCAACGAATAGGCTGATTTTCTTGATGTTTCAATTCCGAATAGGAAACCGAATGCATTTTTTGGGTTAATATGGGTAATTTTAATATTTGGAGGAGTAAACACAAAAACTATGTCAAACATCAGCTTAATCATTGAAGAAAGAGCAGCAAAAATTGGCAACTTTATGGTTGGGCGTTTGCTGCCCTTCAGGCAAAAAAGAGCTGTTGGCCCATTTGTATTCATTGACCATATGGGTCCGGTAAAGTTGAATGAGCGGGAAAACTTTGATGTTTTGCCACATCCCCATATCGGTCTTTCCACACTCACCTATTTGTTTGATGGGGCAATCATGCACCGCGATAGCATAGGAAGTGAAGTGGAAATAAAACCTGGAGCAGTAAATTGGATGACTGCAGGAAAGGGAGTGGTGCACTCCGAGAGAACACCCGAACACATGAGAAACTCCACAAAATCCCTGCACGGTTTACAAATTTGGGTAGCTTTACCCAAAGACCTTGAAGAATCTGAACCGACTTTTGTACCTATTTCCGCTGAAGAAATCCCAAGTTGGGAGGAGAAAGGGATCCACTACAAATTATTGGCAGGAGAAGCATTTGGTAGGAAATCTGCTGTTCCTGTTCATAGCCCCCTTTATTTTATTGAAATCAGGAATACCTCAACTCAAAAAATGAGTATTGGAGATGACCTATTTGGCGAAAGTGCTTTATACATATTTGATGGCTCAATTTCAAGCGAAGGGAATATGTATGAACCCAGGCAGATTTTGATCGCCAAAGACAGCAAACTCTGCGAGTTTGAAATGGGTCCCAATTCTACAGTCTATATTTTTGGGGGAGAGGCATTTCCCGAAGAAAGGTTCATTGACTGGAATTTTGTGTCTTCCAGGAAAGATCGATTGAAACAAGCTAAAGAAGATTGGACTAACCAACGTTTCCCCAAAGTAGCCGGAGAAACAGAGTTTGTTCCTTATCCGACCCTAAATAGATAAGATCAGGGCAATCATAAAAGCAATTGGCAAAGAAAATAACAAGACCAGTTGAATAATTTCGACCAAAGAACTTTGAATATAATACCAGTAACAAATAGACCAAAGACTTTTTAAAGGCCACTGAAGATGTAAAAGATGCAGATTGAAAGCACTACTTTAAATGAGTGCCAACTAGTTTGGCTGGATCGCTTTTCAGTAGAAGCGCAAAGTGAAATTAAACATGTTTTATGCACCCTAAATTCTATTCCGGACTGAAATTTTCTGATAATCAGTAGGTTGTTTGCAGGTTTTGAAACTTCGTATCGGTAAAATGCCTGATTCTACCAATAATCCAATTTTCTTGTAGTGCCAAGTTCAAATGGGAAACAGGATGCATATTGTGGGTTGAACGGACTCCGGACAAGTCAGAAGCTGTACCCTGGCAAGCTACAAAACGATAATGTAATATCCTTTTGACCCTTTATCACTGATACCGACAAGGATGTCAAAATAGTCCCTCTTTAAATCTATCGATAGGCCTTTTTCTAGATCTTTCAAGTCATCCCATTCTAAGCCGGTTATTTGAGGCTTTTTGAATCCTCTTGGAAATAAGGTCAGTATTAAACCCGAAATTTGCATTCTGTTTCCTAGTATGGCTTGACACCGCAAAAATACCAGACTATTTCGAGAAAAGGTTGCATTAAGATTGTGCTACTCTTAGAGAAAGTAAATAATGACTGATTTTTTAGCGAAAAAATTCTTGAACAGGAAGGGTATTGCATAGCAGGAGTTAAAAAAGAAATGATAAAATTTTAAAATAATCTTGATATTATGGGGTCGCTTTGTCTTTTTACCTCCTCTTTATTTTAGATGACTGAGTGAATACAGAACTCCAATGAACCACAACCCAAAATTGCCAAATAATGAACATTTAACCATTTATCCTTTAGGCCATTCTGAATCCATCAAAGTTTATGAAAGTAAATCCGACGAAGATATCTGGAAAGCCTTTAACAATGGGGATGAAAATGCATTCAACTATATCTACAGGATATATGTGACTGTATTGTTTAGGTACGGATGTCAAATGTGTAAGGACCAAGATCATATTCAGGATTGTATCCAGAATATTTTTATAGACCTAAGAAGAAAAAGAGGCCGGCTCAGCGAAGTCCAAAGCATCAAGGCCTATCTGTTTAAGATTCTTTATCGGGAACTGATCAGAAAATCAAATAAATCCAAAGAGTCGGTCCAGCAAGATCCTGAAAAGATCGATAGAAATTTTCCCATTGAATTTTCTCAGGAAACCAAACTTATTCAGCAGGAAAGCCAGCTAGAGAATTTTGAAAGAATACAAAGTGCCATCAATAAGCTTACCTGCAGACAGCGACAGGCCATTTTATTGCTCTATGAAGAAGGGTTGACCTACAAAGAGATTGCCGTAGCAATGGATTTTAATGAGGTAAAATCTGCCAGAAAGGTAATCTATAGGGCATTGTCCATGTTGAAAGCATTGCTTCAAAACAGGTAGCAAAGCGAAGTTTTAAGGAATTGAATTTCCATCTACGATATGAAATACGAAGATTACGATATAGAGAATTTTATTACGGATGAATTTTTCATTCAGTGGATAAAAAGCCCAAATGAAAACACCAGTCATTTTTGGGAAAAATGGATGGAACAGCATCCTGAAAAAAGGTCTTTGGTCAATGAAGCTGCCAATTTGATCCGGTCAGTGAAGTACACCGATTGTCCTGAATTTACAGATAGGATGTATGTAGACACTTTTGAGAACATTCTGAAGGCAGACAATCATTTTCGTCAGCAAACACCCATAATGTCTACAAAAAGCAGCTCTCATACATCTGTGAAATCATTCCCGGTTTTTCCGATCAAAGGAATTGCGGCCTCTTTGCTGGTTCTTTTTTGCGTCTGGGTACAATTCGAAGCGATGCGATTTAAACCCGAACAAGCCACAATAGCGGAAATAGCCTTGATCAAAAGAACAAACCCTTCCGGTCAAAAATCCATTATTGACCTTCCGGACGGGTCCAGAATACACCTGAATGCCAATAGTGAAATTGAGTTTCCGCAGGAGTTTTCCAGTGACAGTAGAATGATAAGTTTAATTGGGGAAGCATTTTTTGAAATCGAGAAGGAAAGCAGACCTTTTATTGTCCGATCGGGGGAAACGAAAATACAGGTTTTGGGCACATCCTTCAATGTCAAAAAGAAGGAGAACGGAGCACTCTACGTGGCATTGGTCACCGGAAAAGTCAGCGTAAATACCGAAAACGGCAGCAAATTGACTTTAGACCCCAATGAAATGTTGATTTTGGAAGCAGGTGGGGCCTTTCGGAAAACGGGTTTTGATCCCAATGAGGTCACTGGGTGGAAAGACAACTTTCTGGTATTCAAGACTTCCAATCTGGTTGATGTCAAGAGGAAACTCGAACAATGGTATGGTGTCAATATAGAACTGAAAGGCAGCTTTGATAAAAATTGGACCTATTCCGGCGTCTATGAAGATGAAATACTGGAAAATGTATTGCGCGGAATCTGCTTGACTTCAGGCATGCGCTATAAAATTGAGAATAAAAAAATAACCATAACCAACCCAAAATGACATGAAAAACCTTGACAACAATACCAGCTAGCAAAAAAGGCAGGGACTGTTCTTGGCGGAACAGGCTCCTGCCCGTAGGAATGCCTCTTTCTAATTGGAATCCGAGGGAGGCATTAGTCCAAGTATTTCAACACTTAAACCATTCAAACTTATGGAAAATAATTTACGAAGGCAACTGATCATGCTGTCAAAACGATTAATATACGCGTTCCTGGTTCAGCTTTTCCTTTGTACGGTCATTTTGGCCAACGACGGGAATGCGCAGCGAAAAAGCATTGAGGAAGTGAAGGTTTCTTTAAATCTTAAAGAAAAATCCCTAGCCCAGTTTTTTAGGCAGGTGGAATCCAAAACGGATTTCAAGTTCACCTATACAGATAACCTAGTAGATCTGAAACAAGCCATCACGGTTGTGGAAAATAACAAATCACTATATGATGTTTTGGTAGCCGTTTCCATGCAGACGCATTTGAACTTTGTGCAGGTCAATGAGAATATTCATGTGAAGTCAGGTAAGAGTAAAGATAAAGCAGTTGAAGTTATTGAATTGATGGAAGTTACCATCTCAGGAAAAGTCACTGATGACAAAGGTGATCCCTTGCCAGGGGCCTCTGTTACTGTGTCGGGAACTACCATGGGTACCGTGACTGACATTGATGGGAATTATACTTTTACTGTTCCAGACGGATCCACCTTGGTTTTTTCCTATATAGGGTTTGAATCGATGCGTGTTGCGGTGGACAACAAGACTCAAGTAAATGTTTCATTAAGGCTGGACATATCTTCTTTGGAGGAAGTGATTGTGGTCGGATATGGAACGCAGAAAAGAAGTGACCTTACCGGTTCTGTTTCTTCAGTGAAGGCTGAGCAGCTGACTGCATTTCCTTCCTTGAATGTCGCTCAGGCCCTTCAGGGCAGGGCTGCCGGGGTGCAGATCCAAGCTAATAACGGGGAGCCTGGGGCCTCCTTCAAAGTAAGGATCAGAGGAGGAACTTCAATTAATGCGAGCAGTGATCCGATATTTGTGGTGGATGGTTTTGTAGGTGCTGCAATGCCTCCCCCTGAAGATATCCAGTCCATTGAAGTCCTTAAAGATGCTTCAGCAACGGCTATTTATGGTTCTAGGGGAGCCAATGGAGTAGTGATGGTGACGACCAAAAAAGGAAAATCAGGAGCTCCGAGAATTGAAATCAATACTGCATATTCGAGCCAAGAGGAAATCAGCAGATTGAGCCTTTTGAATGCATCCCAATTTATCGATTACGTAAGTGAAATTAGGCCCAACTTTACTGCCTTAGGTTCAGATACAGACTGGCAGGAGGAGATTTTCAGAACCGGTAATATTCAGAACCATCAGGTCTCGATTTCAGGTGGTGCCGATAAAGTGGATTACTATGTTTCGGGAGCATATTTTGACCAGAAAGGTGTGATCACGGGTTCAGGATTCAACCGGTTTTCCATTACCAGCAATGTCAACATCCAAGCTTCTGAAAGACTGAAGCTAGGCGTCAATATATTTGCCCAAAGATCCCAGCAGGAGGGAACCCGAACACAAGAGGGATCAGGAGGTGCATCAAACACTGGTGTTGTTGCCGGCGCATTTAAATTTGAACCGGATCAGCCGATATTTGATGAAAACGGAAGATACACCATTGCAAGGATGAACGATCCTCATGACAATCCGGTGGCCGTTGCCAGGGAATTCCAAAATGAGTCTGTTAACGACAGGGTTCAAGGTAATTTTTCTGCGGATTATCGCATTTTCGATAACCTTTCCTTCAAAACCACATTGGGGGCAACTACCAACAGCGGCAGGATAGGCACTTTTTTACCGACTACTTTGAACGCAGGCAGAATCGTAGGAGGTCAGGCCAATGTTAACGGAATCAGAAGCACCTTGCTACAGAATGAAAATTACCTGACTTATAACAAGACTTTTGGGGAAATCCATAACCTTACTGTAATGGGAGGATATTCCTACCAGACCGAATCCAACGAGGGTTGGGGAGGTACAGGTCAGAATTTTGTCACAGATGCTTTTGAGTACTGGAATTTGGGCGCCTCGTCTGTTTGGGGCAGACCTAGCTCATCTTTGACTGGGTGGGAGTTGGCCTCATTTTATGGAAGGGTGAATTATGGCTATGATGAAAGATTTCTGTTTCAGTTCAATGCACGCTACGATGGTTCTTCTACTTTCAGTGTGAATAATAAATGGGCATTTTTCCCATCAGGAGCCGTAGCATGGAATATGGGCAATGAATCCTTTCTTAAAAATAGTGAGACCTTCAGTATGTGGAAATGGAGGGTCAGTTATGGACTTACCGGAAATCAAGCGATAGAGCCTTATCAAACACTTGCCAGGTACTCGGATATCTTTACTGTGGTAAATGGTTTGCCAGTAAATGCCATTAGGCCAACTACAGTTGCTAATAATGACTTGACTTGGGAAACCACTGCACAGTTGAATATCGGCACCGATATATCCTTCTTAGCGGACAGGATATTTACCTCCGTAGAATATTACCGGATGGTGACCAGTGACCTCTTGTTTCAGGTACCTTTGCCACAGTATTCTGGTTTCACCTCTCAGCTTCAGAATGTGGGAAGTGTGGAAAATAAGGGGATTGAACTAACTGTCGGTGCCAAAATCCTTACAGGCACACTACAATGGAATGCAGATTTCAATTTTTCCCAGAATAGAAATAAAGTACTGAGCTTACCAGGAGGGAATGACATTCTCTACGGATCAGGACCGGGCCATATGGTCGGGCTTGGACAGACTCAGATTCTACGTGAAGGATTTCCCGTGGGTAGTTTTTTCGGGTGGCATTATGACGGGGTGTACCAGCAGGGGGACTCCTTCGTCCCGGGTGGCGGTTTCGAACAAGTAGCTGGAGGAGAGAAGTTCAGAGATGTCAACGGGGACAATATCCTAAATGCAAATGACCGTGAAATCATCGGTAATCCTCATCCTGACTTTACCTGGGGCTTTAACAATGACTTCAAATTCAAAAACTTTGATCTGAATATCTTCTTTCATGGCATCCAGGGCAATGATATATTGAGCTACACCTTGATGGAGCTGGATCTGCTCTCAGGTGTGAATAATGCAACCACTAATGCACTGAATAGATGGACTCCAGAAAACACAAATACGGATGTCCCGAGAGCTTCCGTCGGTAGGACGAGAAGGGTTTCTACAAGATTTATCTCTGATGGAAGTTTTGTTAGACTAAAAAACGTAGCCTTAGGATACAATATACCTTTAAGTGCTTCTTCCCGTATTGGCCTAAGCAGGGCTAGAATCTATGTTTCTGCGCAGAATATACTGACATTGACCAGCTATGAAGGCTATGATCCTGAGGTAAATTACAATTCTGGAGGCGCTACGGGCGGAAATAGAAATCTTGGGCTTGATTATGGAAGTTATCCAAATGCAAAGTCCTACACAGTGGGATTAAACATTGCTTTTTAACAAAAAATTAAATCTAAATAACCATGCAAAACATATATAAAATAGCTTCCATTGCCTGCATGATGGCAGGGATCTTTGGATGTACCAATTTAGAGGAGAAGCCAATCGGGGTTTTGGCGCCGGAAGGACTATTCAATTCGCCTGCAGATGTAAATGTGGCTGTACTGGGATCCGTAGGGCTTTTGGCCACGGAGGCGTTGTATGGCAGACAGTTTGTCTCTGCTTTGATGTTGCGAAGTGATATGGCGGATATCGGAGACAGGGGCACACCTGCTGCTAGACAGCAAATGAATGACTTCAATATGGATGACAACAATGGGATGATCACTGTTTTTTGGCCAGTTTGGTACCAAGTCATCAGTGCAGCCAATGCCGCAATATCAGGCGCTGAAAGCATTCAGGGTTCAGAAGTACAGCTTAATCCTTTAATAGCTGAGGCTCGTTTTATGAGAGCATTTTCCTATTATCATCTGGTTCGTAATTTTGGGGCTGTTCCTTACATTGATTATTTCATCAATAATCCTGAGTCAATCAAGACTATCTCCAGAACCGCCGAGGTGGAGATTTTTGGGAAAATAATTGAAGACCTGGAATATGCCAAGCAATGGTTACCCGATGTCAGACCCAATAATATAAGAACCAGAGCCACCAAAGGTACGGCTGCTTCCTATCTCTCATCTGTACACCTAACCTTGGCCAATTATCCCAAAGCCTATGAGGAAGCAAAATGGGTTATTGACAATAGGGCTTCATTTGGTTATGCATTGCTACCTGATTTCCAAGGTCTGTTCAATGCCAATACTGCGAATGGATTGCAGGAACATGTTTTTGCCATTGATTTTCTGGGTCTACAGAGTGGTCCAGGCAACGCAAACATAGACTATATGGCTTCCATGACAGGTATTAGAGGTGCCACTCCTTCCGGGTGGAGTGTAATCGTCCCTTCCATGATGGTCTTTGATACATGGGACGATAGGGATTATAGAAAGAAAGTTAGTTTTGATTCGGAAATCTTGATGGGTACTACTATCCGTCCTTTTTCGGCATTTGTCAATACACAAAGACCTCATATCGCGAAATACTCCAGATTTCCAGGTAGGTCACAAGGTGAAATGCAGTTTAGCGACCATAACTATGCAGATTTCAGGTATGCGGAAGTATTGCTTATAGCGGCGGAAGCCTTGGGCGAAATCAGTGGAGGAAATGCGGAAGCAGTGGGTTATATCAATCAGGTCAGGGCAAGAGCAAGAAACGAAGCAGGAGTGATGAATACTTTTCCGGAAGATGTGCAGCCGGGAATGGGCAAAGAGGCATTTGTCAATCTTGTGATGGAAGAAAGAAGATTGGAACTGGCTTTTGAATTTAAAAGATGGTATGATATCAAAAGGAGGAATTTGGGAACGCAGGTTTTCACAGGTGCCAATTCCTTGGAGCCGCATGCGACCTTCTCTGAAGCAAGAGATTATTTAATGCCTATTCCCAGGCAGGAACTGGAGACAAATCCCAATTTGGCTCCCCAAAATCCAGGCTATTAATTGATTTGGTACATAAAGATGGGGAGGCAATTTCCCCATTTTTTATTTCATTTTCAGACGCTATTCTTTATCATTTAATATGCTTAATCAAAACTCTATTTTGTCAAAATCAAACGGAATTTTCTTCCTCTCACTTCTTTTGGTTTTTGCTTCCTGTAGGGAGCAATCCGCACCGAAAAACACAATTGAATTTGCAGGGGAACAATTGAACTTCGCCCTGAAAGAGGTGGCGAAAGTCAAAGAGCAATATCCCGATCTCTTGAGCCCCCGGTCTCTAAGGGAGGACACCCTTTTTATGGTGCCTCCAAAAGACTGGACCAGTGGTTTTTTTGCAGGGAATCTTTGGTGGATGTTTGAGGCTACTGGTGACGAGTTTTGGAAAGAAAAAGCAAAGGAATTCACCGAGCCACTTGAATCGGTTAAAGACAATAAGGGTACACATGACCTTGGCTTTGTGATCTACAACAGCTTTGGCAAAGGATATCAGTTGACCGGTAATGAGCAATACAAAGAGGTAATGATTACTGCTGCCAATTCCCTGATTTCACGTTTTGATGACAGGGTAGGGGTAATTAGGTCTTGGGATCACAACCGTGATAAATGGGATTATCCAGTCATCATTGACAACATGATGAACTTGGAGTTTCTTTTTTGGGCCACCAAAGTCACAGGGGATTCCACGTATTATAAGATCGCCGATAGCCATGCCGAAGTGACCTTGGCCAATCATTTTAGGGAGGACAATAGCTCATTCCATGTTATCGATTATGATACACTGACAGGTGGGGTAAGAAACAAACACACCCATCAAGGACATGCGCATGAATCTGCTTGGTCCCGGGGTCAAGCGTGGGGATTGTACGGGTATGTCATGAGTTACAGGGAAACAGGAAAAAAGAAATATTTGGACATGGCAGAAAAAATTGCTGCATTTATGTTGGATCATCCCAATATGCCGGAAGATATGGTCCCTTACTGGGATTACAATGCCCCTGATATCCCAAATGCACCCCGTGATGCTTCCGCAGCAGCCATCATGGCCTCTGCATTAATTGAGCTTGACACCTATGTCCGTGGAGGTAAAAGGAAATACCGAGATACCGCTCTTGAAGTACTGGATAATTTGACTGCCAGCTATAGATCTGAGCTTGGTGCCAATAAAGGATTTCTACTGCTCCACAGTACAGGCCATTTACCTGGAAAACACGAAGTTGATGTGCCTTTGGTTTATGCTGATTACTATTATCTGGAGGCCCTTCAAAGAAAAAACAATATAAGGTTCACCTCAGAACGGAAGTATTAAATAAAAATCAATTCTTATGAGACATTACGCTTCTGGCTTTTTGATGCTCTTTCTAGGTTTAGTAGCCTGCAAGCAGCACGAATCTTCCTCTTATTTTAGTGTGGTATCAGAGAGAGACCATGAATTTACGGTCATCAATTTGCCAATGGTATCAGTGAAAAAAGGATGGGATGAAAAAGACTGGGATTATATCAGGGTCAGGAACATCAGCAATGGAAACATGCTGGATCATCAGTGGCTCTTGGACGAACAGGGCAAAAGAGAAAACCTATTGGTCGGTGTAAGTCTTGAAAAAAATAAGGAAATTCATTTGGAAATTGTGAAAGTGGAGGAGCCTTTCCTTTCACCGGAAGTGATGACCTATTCGAGGTTTGTTCCCGAACGTACTGATGACTATACTTGGGAAAACGATAAGGTAGCCTTCAGAACATATGGCCCTGATGCTTTGCGAAGGATAAAAGAAGGGAAGCCCGGTGGTACTTTTTCAAGTGGCATCGATGCATGGCATAAAAAAGTAAATTATCCCATAATTGACAAATGGTATAAGAAAGAACTGTCTGGTGAAGGTTCTTATCATGAAGATACCGGGGAAGGGGCTGACTTTTACCATGTAGGAATAAGCAGAGGCGTGGGAGGAACCGGATTCTGGTATCAAGATACCCTTTATGCAGCGGAAAATTTCATCAATCACAAAACCATAGCTGTAGGTCCGTTGAAGACTATGTTTGATCTTGATTATTCCGCCTACACCGTTGCAGGGATCTCAATCAAAGAAAAGAAAAGGATTTCTTTGGATTTGGGAAGCAATCTGACCAAATATGAGATTAAAATTGACAGTTCAGAGCCAATACCTTATCTAACTGTTGGGTTGACGATGCACGAAAATGATGGGCAGGCTTTTTGGGATGAAGAAAAGGGCTTTTTTGGATATTGGGAACTTATGAAAGAAACTTATATTGGAACAGGTATTGTACTGGATCCATCAAAAATTGAGAGCATTAGGAAGCAAGAAAGTCCTTACAGGGACCAAAGTCACATTTTGGTCAACTTGGTTCCTGATTCAGAAAATACATTCGTCTTTTATGCCGGTTTTGCATGGGACGAAGCAGGAGAAATTGTAAACGAAAAAGAATGGACTGCTTATTTACAAAGTTTTTCCGAGAGGTTGAATAGCCCGGTTCAAGTCAGATTTGTCGATAAATGAATCCTCTTCTGGAAATCATTTGAACTCGTATGATGCATTGCGATTTCTATTCCAGCCTGAAATTATTTTATAAGCAACCAGTAAAACACTGTTTTTGATTTCACCAATTCGGCAATACGATTTGTTCTTACAATGGTCTGAATTTCATTTAGTTCCAAGACCCAATTGGGAAAAGGAATGCATATTCCGGGTTAAACCATTTTCCATTGTAGTTATCATTCAAAGAATTTAATATCACAGTACAATTGGGTTGAATACTAATTCTTAAAACCAGTCCGGTTTCTGGGCTGGTTTTATTCTTCAAGATGGACTGACTTGGCATCCCTTTAACCCGTGGGATGCATTGCCAATTTCATTCCAGCCTGAAATCTCTTAATTACCACTCAGTAAAACACTGTTTTTGATTTCACCAAATCGGCAATACGACTTGTTCCAACAATTGTCCAATTTTCTTGTAGTGACAAGTCCAAATGGGGAACTGAACGCATATTTCCATATAACTTACTTCAAGTTTGTTGCTTTTCGTTACTTTTTCAGTGTCTTAGATTTCGGGGTTTATACCCCAAATGTGGATTCCGCTTCCTGAAGTTCAATTCACCGCCTTATTGGACTTCAAATACGCCATCAAATCCACAATTTCCCCTTCACTTAGGTTTTCAAAAAGGCCTGGTGGCATCATCGAAACGTCCGTTATTTCACGGGATTGGATCGTGGATTTATTGATGATCACCGGATCCTGTCCCACAATCCTTAAAGTCAGCTGCCTTTCGTTTTCAGCGATCACATTGCCGGAATAGGTTCTTCCATCACGGGTATTGATCACCACCATCTTGTATGCGTCCTGGATTTCGGCACTGGGCTCCAACACGTTCATCAGGATGTAATCCACATCTGTTCTGTTTGAGCCTGTCAGATCCGGCCCCATTTCTCCACCTTCTCCATACATTTTATGGCAGCTGCCACAGGATCGCTGGAAAAGCATTTTTCCCCTTGTCAAATCTGCTGACGCAAGGGAGTTGCCGGCCAACATCCCCCGATACTTCGCATAGGCGGCGGCATCGCTTGGCACCTGCTCTATGGGGCCCCACACTTCTATAAATCCACTTCCCACCACCCGAAGCAACTGTCGGGCGACATTGGCTGGCACTTCGTTTTTTGGGATCCTTTTTTCCTTTATTTCCTTCGTGAGCATGCCCCCGTATCTAGGCCGTGAGGACAGGACATTGATGACCTCTGCCTTTTCCCGGGGGGAATATTTGGGGTAATTTTCTATCAACAACTTACCCAAAGTTTCATTGTCAAAAGCCCCCACTGATCGGATGGCCTCCAATCTCAGCGCAGGATCCTGCAAAAGCTGCGGCAATTCCTTGATTAGCTCATTCCGCTGTTGTGCGCTAAGGGTTTGAAGGGCTCTTTTCCGCTGATCTATAGGCGTATTTTTATTTTTAAGCGTTGCAAAGGCTCTTTGGGTGGCTTCTGTGTCTCCGAACAACTCAGAAATCTGAATGGATAGGTTCTTCTTTTTCCCCTCGCTACTCTGCATTTTAGCAGCTGTTGATTTCCAGTTGGGGGGTGTTTGGAGATCGGCTCTTCCTTCCATTCCACTCAGCATTCCCGCCAACAGCCATTCGGCAGTCTCACCGTTTTTTCCGATGGTGGCAACCAGCTTTTCCATTTCATCCGCATCCACAGCTCTTCTGGCCATATATTGGGTGACCAATGGGATCTTTGATTTGGCGGCCATTTCTAGAAACTTATCCGGGTTTTTGGCCATTAATGGTTCGATTCCAAACCAAATGATTTTGGGTAAATTGTGATCCTTTTCATCTTCGGCATGCTGGAGGAGGAGCGTGGCGATTTCCCATGGATCATTTGTGCCCAATCTCTGTAAGGCGGCAGCCAAATATAGTCTTACCACGGCGGAATCATCGTTTTTGGCCATCGTTTTGAATTTGGCCATTGCTTCAGCGGATGGGTTCAAGTCCTCACAGAGCAATTGAATCGCCCATGCCCTGATGTGTGGATCTTTGTCAGAAAGGGCTTGGACCAATTCTGTTTCCGAAAAGTTTCCAGTGATATGCAGGGTCCACATTGCCCTTAATCTCCAATCCGGATTTTTGTTTTTGTTAAAAAGATCCTTCAATCCAGCGACCGTATTGGCTTGTAGTTTTCCTTTGGCAGCCCTTTTTTGCAAAATAGCCCTTGCCCTTCGGGAATGCCAGTCACTGGGGTTGGTTTGCAGGTCAATCAGCTGTTTTTCAGACATTTTATCGAGATCTGAATACCGGCCTTCAAAGTCTTTGGCAAGGGATTTTTCCGCTGCAATTCTGAAAATCCTTCCTGTTTCTGAATTTAAAACTTCCTTACCGCAGATGTCCGCATCATGCCAGTCAAGGGCATAAAGTGCACCATCAGGACCGATTTCCATGCTAAAACCCACCCATTGGGCATTGTTGGCCAACATGAAATCATCTCCGTGTTTTCCCACGAAACCCGAACCCCGGGGTTCCAAAATATCAGACAAAACGGAATGTTCATGAATATTGGCCATGAAGATCTTACCCTGCTCTTCTTTGGGGAAGGCATCGGATTGGTAAATCCTCGCTCCACCATGTGCAGAGCGGTGGCTGTGGTTGGCTATTGTTTTGATGTCTTCATAGACATAAGGATTGAAATGCTGTCCGCCCTGACGGTGGTAAATCCCTCCCGGTACCACGTGCCAAAGATGGGGAATCACGCAGGCGGTCATAAACAACTGGCCTTTGGCATCATAATCAATTCCCCAGGGGTTACTGAAGCCATGGGCCACCACTTCAAAGCGGTCTTTGGTGGGATGATACCGCCATACTCCGCCATTGATATCCACCCCATCTGCTTCCAATAAATCTTCGGGAAAAGGATCATTGTGGTAATACAGTTTGCTGTCTCCGTTTGGTTTCCGGATCTTGGAGGGGGTAGCAAATCCCTGCAAACCATACAACCAGCCATCCGGACCCCAATGCAGGCTGTTCAGCGTTTCGTGTCTGTCCCTGATGCCCCATCCGGTCAACAAAATCTCGATCTTTTCCATATCGGCTTTATCGTTTTTGTTTGGAACAAACAAAAGATTGGGGGGCGCCCCCACATAAAGCCCGTCAAATCCCACTGCAATGGCTGCAGGAAAGGCCAAACCTTCCATAAACACTTTTCGGCTGTCCGCAACACCGTCACCGTTTGTGTCTTCCAAGATCAAGATGCGGCTGTCTCCAGCACTGGAAAAGCCATGGCCCCTGGATTCGTAATCCTTGTTTTCGGCTACCCACAACCGGCCTCTGTCATCCCAACAGAAAGCCATGGGTTGGGTCATCATGGGTTCTGAAGCCCAGACATTGACTGTATAACCTGCTTTGATGGTCATGGCATCCACAGCTTCTTGAGGATTCAGGAATTTGGCCGTCCGGCCTTCTTCCTGTGCAATTCCCCAAAGTTCAGTGCTGCTATACATCCCTGCCTTGCCTGAAAAAGCACTCCAGTATTCGGTCACTTCCACATCATTGAACGCTCCTGTATAGACCACCAACTGGTGCTTGATGATCTCCGACTTGCCTTTTTCAATGGTCCAATCTCCATCACGGGTAAATGCAGGTCCTAAGCCCAATTGACTGTCCACCCTCCATTTTTGCGGATATCCCCTGTTTTCAGGATGATCAAAAATGGCAATATTGGCCAAATCGTTTCTTCCATCTACCTGCATGCCGACATTGATCCACATGGCCGGCTGACCTTCTGCAAGTTCGTTCTTCTGTCTGGCAGCATTCACGATTTCCCCATTGATTCCTTCTTTCCAGGGCATTCTAAGAAACAAACCACCATAATCGTACTTCCCGATGGTGACATCCTGTATGGCTTCACCTTTCCACTCCAGTTCCAATAAATATTTGCCAGCGACCTCCTTCATGGACCAGTTTTGCGTTTCTTCCATCACCGTTTCCCCTTCTGCATCCAATAAATGATAGAGGGTCTGCCACTTCACCTCTTCCCCTTCCTTTTGCAATATATTTAAGGCTACTTTTTTCCAATAATCACCTTGGGGATTGTGGAAATAATCCCTGCCATTGACATTCGTAAATCCCCAGTACAAGCCGGTTTGGTGTTTGTGGTGACCGGGGCTGTATTCGGTGAGCACGCCTTTACCATCAGGAGCAAGGATAGGATGAATAAATGGCCTGAAATCATCTTTGGCATTTTGGGTCAGGATGGGCTCGTCCTCGTCTTTCCTGAATATGGATAGGGAATTTTCATTTTCATTCCATCTAATGGTAAGCGCGGTGGGTATAGCAGGTTGCTGGGAAGAATCGTCAACAGCGGATCTCTTGCAACTTCCTGTCAAGAACATGAAGGGAAGGAGCAAGCACAATGGAAAATTGATGACTTTCATTTTTGACTATTTGGGTTGGGTCTCAATATTGTTCTTGCCCACCTAAGGCAAACAAGATTCAGTAAATCAAGTAAAAGATAAAAATTTGGATGGTCATATCACAGTTTTCCCTATTTTAATTTCCTTTCGGAGGAATGAAAATGGTGGGGAATTGAAGAGGGGTGATGCGCTTGAATTTTCCCTAAATTTTTTTCCAATCCTTGGACCAACACAAGGAATTATACCGCTCTTCTTTTTAAGCGGATAATTCATATAAACAATTAATAGTCAATGAAATATATGCTTAAATATTACCCGTTTATTTTGCAAAGTTTTTTAAGAAACGCTAAATTCAATACTGTATATTTTTAACCTAATCGCCACAGAGGTGGAAAAAAAATGCATATCGCAAAAGAAGAAGTACCTGTAAAATTTGATGTGCCAGGAGCCGTCGCCAGACAAAAGATGGATTTTGGAGATGCCACTGGATTCGGGAAAATCAGTGGGGAATATTTCTCCCTTGGCACAGGAACGGACATCGCCCCACTGCTCCAAGGATTGGAAGGGGACATGTGCCAATCTCCCCACTGGGGTTATGTCATAAAAGGGGAAATCGATGTGACTTATGCCAATGGGAAACATGAAATGATTCACGGTGGTGACCTTTTTTACTGGCCTCCGGGTCATTCTGTGAGAGTCGAGCAGGACGCAGAGGTCATCCTGTTCAGCCCCCAACATGAGCATAATCTTGTCTTAGACCACATGCAACACAAGATGAAAGGTTGATCCGAAAATATTCGGTTTTGTGTTGATTTTAAGAATGGGGTGATTTTTTTCGAAGCGCGGCCAATTGGCCCGCTTTTCATGACCTCCATCCATGAAAAACTGAATTTGTTCCGTTAAACCCATTTTATGCGTTAAGGACTTAACGAAATATTGGAATTGAGTGACAATCAATTGGGTGATGACTATTATTGATTTCACCCTATTGGTGTCAGGAATTATTCTTCCAATAGGCTGATTTTCTTTCAGTTTCAATCCTATTTGGAAACCTATTGCATCTTTCGGATTTAATCCATGAAATTGTGCAAATGGAGTTCAGAAATTTAAAATCTTAAACACAACTGCTGCTTCCCTATTCTTGACTTCTCTAGATCAGTACTTCTCCATATTCTACCAATAGCCTGATTTCTTTGCCCAATTGCCGATCAATTCAAAACGGAATGCGTATTTCGGGTTTTAACTGAGGATTTTTTTGAAAATACGATAAGGTGTTGGAGGAGCGTTTTGTGCGGATCGAGTAGGGGAGCACACAAAGATTTATCTGCCATCAGGCTGCCGGAACGGATCGAACGATTTTTTTGGAATAGTAAAAGATGTTGTTCTTCGACTTGAGAATGGGCATCCGCTACCCAAAAAACAACAAAGTACGAGCAAATCTCTTAGAAATATCTGACGGCCCTAACATTGTATACATTGTATTTGTCATAGGCTGTCTGCTCAAAATAATCTGCAAAAGTCTGTCTCCATGCTGCATTGTAGATTTCCCACTCTGTAGAACTCCAATAAGGAGCGGTGACATCATCTGCGAATCCTCCTACCTTATTCTTATGTATAAAAAGTTGATTCAGTTCATCTTTGCTCGGAAGAAACCAATCATCGTATCCATTTAGGACCAGTTCAGAACATATTCTTGCTGCAATATTTTCAGAAGAACATCCCTTCAGGATATCAAGCGTATTCTGCAACCCAGTCCCGATTTCTTCTCCTTCAGCACCCTCGATTTTTGTTGTTTGACAACCCCATTCTGCTTGTCCTTGATCAAATGGGGCGGCAATCAGCCCATGTTTGCCCGTATTGTCAATATAGAATACGATTCCTCCACCATACTCTTGGCCAATTCTGAATTTTGGTTCTTTCTCACAGCCTACAATTGCAATTGGAACAATTAAAATCAAAATCAATCGAATCAGTATCTTCATAGGTGTTTGAAATCGATATTGTTAATTCCGTGTTTTGCATTGCCAATTCCATTTCTACCTGGAATTGTTTAAGAATCAGTCTTGGTTTACAATTTTTGGCTCCACCGGATCGGTTCAGCCTGTTTTATGCATGACAAACTCAATTCAATATTATAATGAATTGATGTTCAATTAGTTGTTGATTGTTTTTGACTTCACCCCAGTTGTGTCAGGAATTAGTCTCACAATAGTCTGATTTTCTTGCAGTTTCAACCCCTTTTGCGAAACGGAATGCATTTCGGGTTAAAATACAAGAATATTCAATTTATGTAAAAAATATAGCTTTAGGAAGTTTCATCTGTCATTCCCCTCGTTTTGAATTAAGCTTAAACCCGTGTTTTGCATTGCCAATTCTATTTCAGGATATGATTTTTTAATAATCGGTCATTTGTATATTATTTTAGAGTTTGCCCTAAAGGCAATATACTTATTCTCCCAAAAGCCTGATTGTCCTTCAGTTTCAACCTTATCAGTTAACCAAACAAATATTTCAAATTTAACCCGTTTTATACATTATGAACTCAATTCAATATTGTGATTTACTGATAATCAATTATTTGCTGACTATTTTTGACTTCAGCCTATTGGAGTCAGGAATTAGTCTCCCAATAAGTTGATTTTCTTGCCGTTTCGATCTCATTTGGAAACGGAATGCATATTTGGGGTTTAAGGCTCAGGAACCTAAAAAAAATAATCTTCAAAGAGGGCATTCCAATCCTGTTTCCCGAATTGGAATGCCAGGCAACTGCATGATTTGAAGGGGGAATTCTTCTGTTTTGGGTTTGGGGGGAAGATACATTTATTGTCATCTGACTGGAAGATCCAATCGGGGGTTTACGAAATCACTGTTCCATGACTTGGGTTCATTTCCAAGAGGAGGGGATTCTTCGGGAAATGTGGCAGATACAATTCAACCGAACATACTCTTCTTTTTGCAATTGCTTTTGGATAAAATCAATCAAAGGTTTTGAAAAAAACAGAGGCCCTCATATACATTCTAAATGGGATTGAAAATGCAAGGAGAATTTTATTTCAAAGAGTATGGGATTCAAAAATAAAATTTATATTTAAATCCCCGGCTGAGAGGGTGTTTTTCCGGTGATTTAAATATTGATGAAGCCATTCTAAGAATATGAAGAAAATTCTTTTTTTGTTTGTCGCAACTGCTTTTCTGATGAGTTGTCAAAATGAAGATGATATCCACCAGCCCGACCTTCCACCAGCCCCCACCAATGGAGGAATAGACTTCTACGACCTGAAGGAATTCAGGGTCACCTTGGCTGGTGATGATTTGAAACCAGATGAAACAGGTACTTGGTCGATCCACAGTGGGATGGTGGATGATAAAGTTTCATTTAACAATGTACACGATCCAAAAACCATCTTCAATGGCCTTCCGGGGGAGGAATACAAATTGCTTTGGCAGGTGAAAATGGGATCCAAGACCACCACGGATACCGTCAAAGTCCATTTTTCTCCACTTAAAACAGAGATTCTGGATGATAGCCATGAACATTATCAAACAAGGTTGAGGCTTCTGGCGAAGTCCTATGACAAAGGGATGTGGACAGTTGAGGGAAACTACCTTCAGATCATTGGGCAAAGTCACGGAGGCTTATGGTTACCCGATGAGGAGTCTGCTTATATTACTTTTTATGGTTTTGAAAACACCGAATATAAAATCACCTGGACAACATGGTATGGCAGTAAATCAGCATCGGAGACAATTGTGTTCAAATCGGGCGAATACCAGCAAGATGAAGCCCTGGAAGATTTGGGCAAACTCTATTCACCGTCCTATTTCAAACGGAACGAAGCGGGGGATGTGACCGAATTAGTGATGAATGGTGATGGCTACGGGTGGATGTTCAGTTACGAGGATCAATTTCCTGCATTGAAGGCATTGAAGCATCTTACCAAGTTGGAACTTGCAGGCAATCTACTGGAAGTCTTCCCGAGCGTTATTTCGGCACATTATCACAAGTTGGAATATTTAAACCTTTCACACGCCCAATTTACCAGTATCGCCGATGATTTTGGGAATTTGGTGGAACTTGACACCTTGATCTTGAGTACGCTGAACGTGGCATCTCTCCCGGAGAGCTTTGGGGAATTGACTAAATTAAGGTTTCTCGACATGTCAGGGATGGGGCTTAAAAGTTTGCCCGAAAGCTTCAGTAACCTCACCAGCCTCAATTACCTAAACATGGAACTGAACCAAATCGAAAAATTACCGGAACAAATCGGCAATTTGAAAAATCTGGAAACATTTAGAGGTCCTGTATTGTCTCAAAACATCCCAAACTCCTTTTCTGGCCTGTCAAATCTGGAATTTTGTTTCTTTACGGTAACGTCCAAGCCTGCTACCCTGCCAGTTGATTTTGGTAGGCTCGCAAATCTCGAGACACTTTGGTTATCTGGGGATTATAGAGTTCTCCCGGAAAGCTTTTCCGACCTTTCCAATTTGAAGGACCTAAGCATCCGATATGGAAGTGGAGTAAGCAGTCTTCCGGAGAATTTTGGGAATTTGGTCAGCCTAAACAGGCTAAATATTGTATTGAGGCTAAAGGAATTGCCGGCATCTTTTACAGATTTGGCGAGTTTAAAAAATCTTATCATTCATGGAGAATTGGATAACCTCCCATCCGATATTGGTAAAATGGCCAACTTGGAAATATTGAGCGCCGGTCATGTGAAATTGAAAGCAATTCCCGAAAGCATCGGTCAACTCAAAAAGTTGGAGGAGCTCATGCTTTCTACGAATGAAATCGCCAGTGTTCCGGCCAGCATCGGGAATCTGTCCAAACTTACCTTATTGAATCTGAGCCGGAATAAGATAACACGCTTTCCACCAAGCATCGCAAATTTGGCAAATACCCTTAGGTATTTGGGTATAAACGGCAATGATTACCCCGAGGAGGAGTTGAAATTTCTGATGGATAACCTCCCCAACACAACAATCACCACAAGGCAAGAAGGAGATTGATCCGGAAATATTCCTGAATGTCAATGGACAGGAGTAGGGATAGCCGCGGAGTGCTGAGCGCTTGAGCAGCCAGAACTTTGTGCTCAGGTAAAAAAATATGTCGTTTTCAAGTTTCGCAAGTGGTATTTTGATTTGAAACAGGCAACTGGACAAAGACTTGAATTGGGAGGTTTCATCCAAATTCAAGTCGTGGTAAAGTGATGAAGGCATCCAAATCCCAATGGTCATTTTTCCGCCATTTTCCCCACTGATGGAGAAAGGGGATATTGGCCACAAAAGACAAGGGCTGATAAAAAAATCGGGGAAGGATCCCTTTAGGAAAACCCTGTTTTTTGGACAAGGCAAAGCCGTTCCTTGACATGTGGCCGGAAGTCCGCATTTTTTGCGTGGATCCTCATTGATAACCGGAAACGGAACAGGACTGACATTAAAAAACACCTATTGGAAGTGGTGGCTGCATACGCCTTATCATCAGGAATGTATCGCTTGGAAAGGGCATGACAAATGAAAAGCAAAACTTGAGGAAGAGGGATTGAGGGAAAAGATGAAGCTCATCCAGTCTCCGTGCGGGAAGACAATCTGGCAAATAGCCAAACCTTGTGCTCTTGAAAGTTCTGCTGCATTTTGAACGATGGAAATATACAAATGAAGGTCAAGATACCTCCGTTGCGGGATGATTTACTGCGCTTCATGGGTCAAAATCCGCACAGTGACAAGCAATTGCCCCAAATGTCTTTGGGCATGTTCGGCCGCATGAAACAACAATCCACCTACGGTAGACGGTAGTTGGGCCCTACCTACACCTCGCGGATCGGTCAAGGTATCGGTATTTATTTGTGCGATTAAATGGAGGAATTCAACAATCTGAAGATCTAAATCCCTCAATAACATTTGGGAGGAGAATTTTAAATCTGGTTTCCCTTCTTTTTGTAAATAACCCAATTGTTGACCGCTTAATGTTTCCCCTTTTGCATAAGTGGCCATGCGGTCCATTACACCTGGGATATGTTGCAGGTGAAAGGCGACACTGGCCATGCCGAAGGGTTTTTCCCAGAGCAGGTCAGAAGGAAATTCTCTTATCAGTTCATGTATTTCCTCTTGGGCTTGCAAGATGGCGTGGACCACGGGCTGCAATAGCCGCGGATAGCCTTCAATATTGCCTCTAAACCATACTTCTGGTTGTTTTTTCATCGTCTGATTCTTAAAAACCTGTTTTACGTATTCGCAATTCTATTCCGACCTGAAATTGCTTAATAATCTTCAATTGTTTCCAAATTTTGACCTCGCCAAATCAAAAAACTGCGTTATTCTCCAATTAATCTGATTTTTTCGCAGTTAAAGCCTTATCAGGAAGCCTATTCCAGACTTCGGTTTTAATGTTTGACAAGTTGGTCTAAGATACCCATGGTTTCTTTTTTTATTAAACCCGTTTTGTGCATTATGAACTCAATTCAATAATGTAATTTACTGATAATCCATTAGGTGTTGATTATTTTTGACTTCACTCTATTGGTGTCGGGAATTATTCTCCCAATAGTCTGATTTTCTCTTAGTTTCAACCACATTTGGAAACCTATTGCATATTTCCATCTAACTAAATCAAGTTAGATGCTTCACGTCACTTTTTCCAAGTCTTGGAATTCGGGTTAAATCATTACCGTTATTTTTTGAAGGAAGGAGACAGCAGCAGGCGTCATCCGCCTTATCCTCTGCCGAATATTATTTCCATATTTTATAGAATCGGCCGCAAAGAATTATTTTGATAATACTTGATTTTAGCGTGAAACATTTCTGCCATTCTTTCTCCTTGCCATTTTGCCTTTTCTGCTTTTTCTCCGCAAAACTGTTCATCTATAGTTTTGCAGAAAAGTTGAATCCACCGGTCAAAATGTTCTTTTTCTACGGCCAACTTGGTATGGGGGACAAAGGGGCTTCCGTAGTAAGTATGCTCTTCCAGCAAAACCGTTTGCCAGAAGCTGTACATCTTCTCGAGATGTTCTGGCCATCTCTCCTGGATTTTATCATTGAAAATATCCCTGAGCATTGCGTCCTTCCGGACTTCTCCATAGAAATTGTCTACCATCGATTTGATATCCTCAAGGGAGGTAATGTCTTTTTTTGTCACCATCAGAAATAGGAGGTATACAGTTCGGAATTCCAGAACATGATGAAATAAAAAACCGCAAAGCCTATAAAAGAGATCACAAGTGCCCAAACCCATGCAGGAATGGCCTTAGGCGTTTCGGAGCCTCTGATCATAAAGAAGTCATTGCGCTCACTGCCATAGGAATTCACAGTGATGGGAATCTGTTGATTGACCACTTCTCCTTCTTTTATACCCAAAACAGAGATGTCCGGCCCATTTCTCACTTCGAAGGAAATTGTTTTTATGCCTTCCTTGCCTGAAGTGGATTTGGCAAGAATCTTCAGGATATGTTTCCCATCAGGGATTTTTGTCGTGTCCAAAACAAATTTCACAGGAGGGGCAAACTCCGCAAATGGTTTCGGATCCGTATCCAGAAATATTTTAATTGTTCTGTTATCTTCCATAAATTCAAATATTTTTTATTCCAAGACGATGTTTTTGATATGTCCAGGGGTATCCTCTTTGGGCTTGACAAGGTACTTGATGCTGAAGATCAAGGTGAAGACAACCAAAACAGCAGCTGACCAGGTAATCAGATAATCGACATTTCCCTGAGGACCTTGCCCATGTGTGATGTTTTCAAGCATTTTGGGCTGATTGGCTTTACAGACTTCACAGGCAAAACTTACCGAGGCATACCCGAAAAGGGCGATGGTGATCAGGATGGTTTTCAAATGTGTCCGCATCATTTCCAGAAATTATTGGCCATGGCAATCGTCTGAAATTCCGTGGCAATTACCTGCGAGGAAGCAATCAGCTGTGCCGTGTCCTCAGCATAATCTTTTCTGAGCCCTTTGCGGATTTCGCTGTCCGGCTGGATGGCAGCAATGGATTTCCTGGCAAGTTTGATGGCCAGTTCACGCCCTTCCTGTGGAGAGGCGGTTATCAATGTTTCCAGATAAATTTCTTTGGTTTCCATACTGTTTATTGTTGAAGTGATTTGACAAATACTCTGATCTGCTTGACCTTATCGGGAGTAACAGCCACGGCATTGTTCCCCCAACTTGAGCGTTCATGGTTGGAGATGGCTGCAATTTCCTCATCAGAAAGGATCTCCTCAAAGCCGGACATTACTCCATATTCAGGTCGGGCATCATAGCCCTCCATAATGATTCTGATCAAAGTTTCCGGGTTTTCATCATTGATGATGGCACTACCGGCCAAGGCAGGAAAGGCTCCGGGCAATCCGCTTCC
Source organism: Rhodonellum sp. (assembly GCF_030656585.1). Lineage (NCBI taxonomy): Bacteria > Pseudomonadati > Bacteroidota > Cytophagia > Cytophagales > Cytophagaceae > Rhodonellum > Rhodonellum sp. The sequence continues at coordinate 14,961 of NZ_JAUSPP010000007.1, read as the reverse complement.
ATCAGCCTGATGGCAGGCGGCACAATTGTTCATGTACAATTTCTGCCCATCCGGAAGTACCGCCTCACCAGCATTGGCTGTTGGTTTGTTTTCTTTGGAAGAAGGAATGAAACTGACAGTGGGATTTTTTGGCATTTCTGCCTGCTTTAAGGATTGCAGGTAAGACACCAGATCCAGGGCTTTTTGGGAGGCAACCACTTTTTTGGTGGAAGAATTTATGAATTTCCGGGGAACGGGAACCAAGTAATCAGACTCCTTGATTTTTGATTCCTCTTTCAACTCAAAAAGCCAGGGGTAGGAAGGCATGATGGATTCCTTGACCACAATCCGGGGATTGTACAGGTGGAGTAAATGCCATTCCTTCCCAGGCTGCCTTTTTCCCACATCGGTAAGATCGGGGCCGGTCCTTTCACTCCCCAACAAGGATGGAGACTGTCTCCAAACATCCTGTCTTTGCTTGCTGTAATAATAATCCGAGGGGATGGAAGGTCGGTTTCCCCAGGTATTGTCCATTTCAATATTTCTCACCTGTTGCGTATGGCAGGACATGCAGTTTTCCTCCACATAAATGCGCAAGCCTTTTAATTCTTCCTCCGAAAATGCTTCTATGGTGGGGAGAGGTTGGGTTTGCTGGATTTGAAAAGCAGGAATCAGGGCAACCAAAATACTCAGCACCAAAAACCCGAATAGCGCTGTTCCGACAAGAAGTTTGTGGTTTTTATGAAAATCTAACATGTCTGATTCGTTTAGTTGGTTGTGATTTCATTTTTTGTGCGCAAACGATTCCTGCCAGCGTCTGCCGGAGCGGGATTTTTTTGATCAGGACTCTTTGGGATCTTTTTTAGACCTCTTGTCATGTCATAGAAATTGTAGGCAAAGAGAAGATGGGAAATAAACATCAACGTACCGCCAATGGCTCTCCAAAGCCAGAAAGGCTGCATCAGTATCACGGATTGAATGAAGGGTTCACCTTCTATCCAACTCAGTCCCTTCATGGATCCACCCACCATCAGTGAGACCATGTAGGCAAAAAGGCCTATAAATGCCATCCAGAAATGCATCCCCACAAATATTTGCCTGGGTTCCCGTCCTGTTATTTTGGGAAGAATCGCATACACGCAGGCCCAAAGCATAAAGGTGATGATGCCATACATGGTCATGTGGGAATGTGCCACATTGAAATCCGTAAAATGCCAGATGAAATTGGTAAACCTGAAGGCTTGCAGGCTCCCCTGAGCAGATCCCACAAAGTAGAATACCACTCCAACCAGAAAGAAAGGCAGGACATAACTTTTGGTTATTTCATTCCAGCTTCCCCGCATGGTCATTAGGAAATTGGTTGTCCCGGCAACTACTGGAATCAGCATGCCTGCACTGAAGACAATGGCGACTGTTTGCAACCACCAAGGCAAGGGGCTGAATACGAAATGGTGGGTGCCGATCAGCGTATAAAACAGCATCTGGGTCCAAAAAGCCAATACGCCCAAGGAATAGGAATAAATGGGCTTGTTGAGAGAGGAGGGGAGGTAATAGTAGATCAAACCCAATGTGAAAGTCATGAACCACATCCCGACTCCCTGATGCATGTAGTACCCCTGGATGACAGTTTCTCCCAATCCATCCTGGTACATGGGCAGATAGCCGATGACAACCAGAATAATGGTCCAGCCCAATCCTCCAAGCAAGTACCAGTTGGAAATGTAGATTTCCTCTATTTTCCTGTGGGCGACAGTTTGGTAGAAATTATAAAAGGTGATGACCATGCCAATGGCAAAAAGGAGTGCCACAGGCCAGATATATTCCCGGTATTCACCACCGCCGTTGTTGATCCCTGACATCAAAAACAAGGTCCCAATGGCTACACTGGCGTTCATCAGCCACCACGCCCACCAGGCGAGTTTATAACTGTATAAGGTGTTGTTGGAAGTTCTCGTGATCACAAAATGACCCAGGCCGATCATGGTGAGGGAGGCCCAACCCCAAAATACGGCATTGGTATGGACAGGCCTCAACCTTCCAAAGGAAAGCCAGGAAATGGAATCCATTTCTGGCCAAACAAATTTCATCCCAAGATATTGACCGATCAGGGTACCGAAAACGAGCCAAAACACCGAGGCACCTATATACCAGGTGATGATTTTTTTTAATGGGAGTGGTGTGTCTAAAGTGATGGGAGACTTTTTCTTTTCATCCACCAGCGGATTGTTTGGCTCATGGGTTACGCCGGCAATGATACCCCTGCTGTCCTCCACTTCAAGATCACTTCCAAGTTCACTACTGGTCAATTGGTAAGAAACTGCTTTCCTGCGTTTTTCCAGGATTGTGCCAATCTCCGCTTCATCCATTTCCAGAAGACGTTCATTAAATTCATTCTTTTTGCTTCGCTCGCCACTTTTTTGAAGCTGTGCGAAATAACCTGAAGCCTTCACCGTAAGGATGAATATGGCTATGACAAGTACGATTACGATGAGCAGAATCGTACCGACAATGCCTGGACTAGTCATCCAGTTGGCTGTGTCAGGGTTTGGGGTAGGTTGGGCCAATACCTCCTTTGGGAAAATGGCGATCAGGAAGAGTAGGCCAATGTAAAATTTAATGTTTTTCATTTTGGATAAAATTATCGGAAATAAGACTAAATTTTTTTTTATCGGGTCAGAATGGTTTTTCCTGATTTAAGACCGGTAGTCAAATCAAGAATAGAGGTTGTTTCAAGCATCTTTCTAAGGTCCTCCCTTATTTTGATGAATTTGTCGTGCATTGGGCAGGGCTGTTTGCTGTTGCATGCCTTAAGACCGAGACCGCAACCTTTGTATAAATTATCGCCATCAATGGCGAAAACGATATCACTCACATTGATTTCCGTCATCTTTTTATTGTCAATAAAAAATCCGCCGAAAGGTCCTGTTTTGGATTCCAGTATTTTTTGTTTGATCAGAAAAGTCAGAATTTTGGCGGTAAAGGCCTCAGGGGCATTGATGCCCGAGCTTACCTCACCGATTTTAACCCTTTCTCCCTCCAATGATCTGGTGGCGATGTAGATGATGGCTTTGATACCGTATTCACAGGACTTGGAAAACATGAGATAGATCAGTTATTTTGACAAATGTAATGGGAATTTGCAATTGCGACAAACTTATCGCAAATAAATATTTCCTCCTTGGATCTGAATAGATCCCCAGGTGGAGTAGGGGTAAAAACTCCCTCTGACTTTGCTTGATCAGGAGTTGATGCATTATCCCTACTGTTTTCCGCACTCAAATGAAGCATATGGGTATTTTAATACAGACTTGTTTGGAGGTTCATTTTGCTCCTGTGTGGATTGGTTTGACCAGGGTTATGCATTGGCAACACAATTCCATTCTGAAATTGGGTAATAATCAGTCTTTGAAGCTGTTTTTGACTTCTCCCCAGCGGTACGATACCCTATGCTTCAAAAAGTCTGGTTTTCTTGCAGTTTCAAGCCCATCTGGAAACGGAATGTATATTTCGGATTTAATGTCAAATAAATTGGAATGGCCATGTCAATATGTATAAATCAAATAACAACTAGATAGAAATTTCTTGGCCATTTTTAAGTTATTGTTCCCTATAAATCAATATTTGACCGTTTATAAAATATGTAGTTTGAGATTTTTTGATCGAATTTTAAACCCTTGAGACTTTTTAGTCATTAATTTTAATGCAAAAAAAAAGCTTTTACCCCCAAAATACTTCTATTAATAAAATTTAAAATGCAAATTAATCTTTATAAAAACTTTTAAAATCTATATTTAAAAAAATAATTATTTTTTTAGTTGTTTGGTTGGTCCAAATAGAATCTCATCGATTTTAAAAAATCCTCAATTGCTTTATTAAAATTCCCGCAAAAAATTACTAACGGATCTTTTACATTTATAGTATATGCTCAAAAAAATATTTTCTGAGGGAAAATCCCGCCGTCATTTCCTAAAGTCCAGTTCACTCCTGGGCGGTCTTGCCTTTCTCGCTCCCGTGGCAAATGCTTTTGGCAAATCAAAGAAGTCCATCGAATTAGCCAATAATTTGGGAGAGCTTCGATTTGTACATACTGCGGGATTGAAGGGGCAATCAGGGCCAACCTTGAAAGGACAATTCGGAGGGCTAAATGATATCGCTGAAAGTTTGGCTGAAGCCACTTTCAATGGTTTGAAAATCGATGCGGGGGACTTTTTGGATCCAAGCCAGTCTTTTTCCGATAACCTGGAATTTGTCAAAAATCTTTCCAATTATGGCCTTCACTTGGCCGGACTGGGAAAGACCGAACTGGATCTGTCGGAGGATCAGCTTCTGGAATTGGCCAAAAAGGCAACTTTTTCACTCGTCAATACCAATTATCGATTTATCAATCCTGAACTCGATCAGGTGATCAACAAGCACCTCATTGTTAATTTTGGCAAATACAAAATGGGGGTGATTGCCGTAGCTGATGAGTTTGGTTCCCTTCCAAAAAAAGTCAGGAACCCAATCAAGTCAGCGCTAAGGGAGTCGGAATTGCTGAAAAGCTTCCATTCCTGCGACATGGTGGTATGCCTTGTCAATTTTGATTCAAATCCCGATATCCAAAACCCTTCGATTGACAGGTTGGCAGAAAAAGCCGAACACATTGATTTCATTTTATCCGCCAATACGACCAGCACCAGACCGGGATTGAATTTGATCAAGGATCGATCCGGCGAAGATGTCTTGATCAGTACCGTGATGGATTCGGGAAAATACCTGGGTGACTTTTCAGTCACTTTCACACCAAAATACGCCAAATGTATGGTCGCCAATCATTCCAGAATTCCAGGGCCGAAAAACCAGACCCAAGCCACTTCAATCATTCATGAAATATCAACTCAATCAATATAAGCATGGAACCATTTCTGTCTGAGATAATGCTTTTTTCGTTCAATTTTGCGCCTAGAGGATTTGCACAATGCAATGGGCAATTGCTTCCCATCAACCAAAATCAAGCCTTGTTTTCCTTGTTGGGGACCAGTTTTGGTGGTGATGGTCGAGTGAATTTTGCTTTACCAGATCTACGGGGGAGAGCTTTGGCACACGTAGGAGATGGTTTTACATTAGGTGAGAGAGTTGGGGCGCAAGCGCATACATTAAGTATTTCTGAAATCCCAACACATCTCCATGAATCGAACAAATCAGGAAGTTCAATTTTGAATATCAGCGCATCTTCTTCAGCTGATTCTGGAGATCCGGAGGGTCGTGTTTTTGCTGGCAACAGCAATTTTCCTAATCGTTTTGGGGAAAAATTTGACGAAGGACTTTCGGATCAAATTGCAAGTTCGAAGGCCTCTGGTATCGCTGGAGGTAGCCAAGCACATTTGAATATGATGCCTTTTTTAACCCTTAATTATTGTATTGCCCTTCAGGGTATTTTCCCATCTCCAAATTGATTAAAATATGAGTGGTACAAATCAGTTTGTTGCGGAAATATGCATGTTTCCCTTCAATTTTGCCCCAAAAGGCTGGGCATGGTGTGATGGTCAATTATTGTCCTTATCTCAAAACACAGCTTTATTTGCTCTATTGGGTACTACCTATGGGGGAAATGGTTTTTCCAATTTTGCATTACCTGACCTTAAAGGCCGGTTACCGATGCATCCCGGACAAGGTCCGGGACTTTCATTGCATGATTTAGGAGAGATGGGAGGCCAGGCTTCAGTTACTCTACTTGAAAGTGAAATCCCAAATCATAGTCACAATGTTGATATTAATATTCCAGTTGGAGGTACAGCGGATACAGATAGTCCACTCAATGCTTATCCTGCGACTTTTGAAGTTGGAGACCAGATAAATGGTAAACCAGCAGCATTGTATTCATCCACCACAGATGGAAATTTGGGTTCTTTCAATTCTCAAATCAGTTCAAATCCTGCTGGTGGGGGGCAACCTCACAACAATATGCAGCCAACCTTATTTGTTTATTATTGCATCGCTCTTCAGGGAGTTTTTCCACCAAGAACCTAAACACCATGTCTCAAGCATACATAGGACAAATTTGCATTTTTGCCGGAAACTTTCCGCCTCAGGGGTGGATGTTTTGTGCAGGGCAAATATTGTCTATTTCTGAAAATGAAACCTTATTTGCACTCATTGGAACAACCTATGGAGGTGACGGGCAATCAACTTTTGCTCTTCCTGATCTTCGAGGCAGAACACCTATCCACCAAGGGAATGGTTTTATCCTGGCGGAAACTGGAGGGGCAGAAGAAATCACACTAACAGTCAATCAAATTCCTCAACATACCCATACATTGAAAGGGCCCAGCGTAGTAGCATTAGGGTCCATCGCAGGGAATTCTGCCGATCCAGCGGGAAACTATCCGGCCATATCACCGGGAATAAATCTTTACAGCAAAACGACCATAGAGAACGTGAATATGGCCAATCAGGGATTGGGGAATTCGTCTATTCTGGTTCCCTTAGGAGGCGGTCAGCCGCATACTAATTTGCAACCCTACCTTGCAGTGAATTTCATCATCAGTCTCTTTGGTGTTTTTCCTTCCCCGTCCTAATGGAAAATATTGGAATTCTTCTTCCCAAATCCAGCACACATCCCGAGATTGGATATGATTTCTTTTTCGGGATAAAAGCATTTTTCGCATACCATACCACTTTTAATCCATCGATTTACACCGCAAATATCGGTTTTGGAATTGATGGGGATGGGATGTATTCTGAAGCGGAGCGGATGTTTTTGGAAAAAAATGTGGACGTTTTGGTGGTTTTTGCGGAGCATCCCATAGTTGACAAAATCTTCCCTTTGGCAGCCCAGTTTCGCCGGACCATTCTCGTGGTTAATCCCGGAGCAAAATACCCAATCGATTGGCAGGCTCCTGACTATGTTGTGTTTCTCACAATGGGAGAAATGCTTTCGGCAAAATTGGCAGCAACGCATGCAGTTTCTGGATTGGGGATTTCCAAAGGAATCAATGCTACCAACTTTTACGATGGAGGATACGGCATTGGGGACGCCTTTTATCTTGGGCAAGAAAATGCTGGTGGAGAAATCGTGTTCACTTTTGTGTCCAAGCATCTTGAAACAGAATTTGATCCCAAGCCATTACAAGATTTTTTGGAAGGGAATCAGGAACCAATGTTGATTTATGCGATCTATACGGGAAATATTTTGCCGCTTTTTCTCAAAGCAATAGAAGGTTCCCACACGCAAGCAACTTTGGTTTGCAGTGCCGCGATGCTTCATGAACTCATCGGATCCGAACTGGATCAAAAAATGTCCCTGCCGGAAATTTTCGCTTGTACTTCCCTCAGTCCCGAGTGGAAAAACAAGAGGTTTCAACCCCTTCATGACTTTTTCAAAAATGATGCGAGGCGGGAGGTTTCCCCTTTTTCATATTTGGGATGGGATGCCGGAGAAGTGCTGCAGCAGCTTGCCTCAGCATCAGGGGCTGACTGGCAGGAGAAGGCACAGCAACTTCAAAAAACAACGATTTCAGGAAGTAGGGGAGTGATGAAGTTTCATTTGAAAACAGGGCATTTTATCGGTGTCCAGTATCAGGTCCAACTTCAAGGAAAACACCTCAACGTCTCAAAAATCGAACTTGAGGAAGTATTGAAAGAATGGGAGCAATTTATGGAGACTCGGCCGAATCCCCCACAAGTGGGTTGGTTCAATACCTACCTCTGCTCTTAAAAAAGTGAATTTTATCAGTAACGGTCTTTCAAATCATCTCCATCCAGGAAGCAGTTTTTAGGGTCTTCAGCCATACGATATGAAAAATGTGTTCAAAAGTCTAGGGATTTTTCTTGCTTTCTTCTTTTTGGGAATCAATTCTCTTTATGCCCAATGTATCCTGTTTCCAGGGAACCTGGTTTTCTCGGGAGTCAATCTCGATGATGATGGAGTGGATGGCACGAGTGGAAATGATCGCTTCAGTTTCGTCCTCCTTCAGGACGTGAGTGAAAATTTTGAGATCTATTTCACGGACCTGGGCTGGACTACTTCCAACTCATTTCAAAGTACCACTAAAGCCCTAACCGACGGAATCATCAAGTGGACCGCACCGGTGGGTGGGGTGGAAGCAGGTACTCAGATTACAATAGATGCTAAATATGCACTTGCCGCCACTTTGGGTACGGTTTCAGGAGTCAGAGCTACACCAAATAACCCTGATCTCTATTTGGATCTCGGTATTTCAGGGGATCAGCTTTTTGCTTTCACAGGTACTGTGAACAGTCCCACTTTTATTGCAGGAATCAACTTGAACCAAAGTTGGACCAGCCTTCTGGCCGATAGGCTGACTTCCTCCGAATCATTCTTACCAGTAGCTCTTAATGCTGCGAATGTGCAAAATGTAAGCTTGGTAAGCAGTATAGACAATGGGTTTAGCAATGCGGTCATCTCATCTAATAGTTTTAGTGGACTTTTTTCAAACATAGTTGCAGTATTCAATCAAAATACAAATTGGGTTTTTGAGGATTCGTATCAACCAGATGCTGTTCCATCGGGATTTCAGTTGCCAAAAGCACTGAATTTTGTCATTACACCTTTTAATTTTTTAAACAATCCAACAGGGGTCAATACAATCACTTACGGAGGAAATACTCAGTTTACAGTTACAAAAATCGATAGCAGAACTATCGGCTCCTACCAATGGCAGGTAAGTTCAAATGAGGGGACTGATTACGTTGCTTTGACCAATGCTGGAATTTACTCAGGTACAGCCACCTCAACTTTGGTGATCACTAAGCCACCCGTTTCCCACAACAGCTACCGCTATCGTGTAGTAGCCATGGATGCATGCGGGAATGAAGCAATTTCAAATCACATTCAGCTCTCCGTTAACCGAAAATCTCTGACTGTAAATCTAATCGGTACAATTGAGAAAGAAAGAGATGGAACTACCCAAGCAAGTATTGCGAATGAAAATCTGGAGTTGACGGGTCTAATTGGCATTGATGATGTTTCTGTACTCAATCCTGGGGCTGGAAGTTATGCTTCAGCTTTGCCGGGAACCGGAATTCAGGTGACTGTGACGGGACTTTCCATCACGGGTTCGGATGCAGGGAATTATACATTGTCCTCGACCTCCGCTGCTGCGAATGTCGGAATCATAGTCGATAAGACTCCTCCGGCCGGATATTCGGTCAGCATCGACCAAAATCTGATCAATGAATCAAACGCATCGGCTGTCAGCTTTACGATTGCAGGTGCAGAAATCGGGGCAACTCTAAATTATTCATTCACCAGTTCGGGAGGAGGAACACCAGTCACCGGTTCAGGCACAATCACATCGGCAAATCAACAATTTACCGGGATTGACATCAAAGGATTGGCAAAGGGAACAATTACGCTTTCTCTCACTTTGACAGATCCCTATAACAATGTTGGCCAAGCGGTAACAGCCACTGCAACCAAGGAAGCACCTACCCCGACAATTACATCTGCTACATACCATGGAGATACTGGGGCGCTCGTTGTAACTGGAACAGACTTTTTGAGTAATTCAACCGGTGCGGATGTGGATGCTTCAAAACTCACCCTGGTTGGTGAAGGAGGGGAGATCTACACGTTGACGGATACTTTTGGTTCGGAAATTACCTCGCGGACTTCATTCACACTGACTTTGTCTCCTACAGATCGTCTCAGCCTTGGGACCATTTTCAACAAGAATGGGATGGCCTCCACAGGGGGCACCACCTATAATCTTGCTGCTGCAGACAACTGGCTGACTGCGGCGGAACTCTCCAACGACATGAGTGACTTGACTGGAAATGGAGTTTCTGTTTTCAATGTACTTGTCCCAAGCATTACCTCTGCCACTTACAATTGGTCTACAGGTTCATTAGTTGTAACTGGAAGTTGGTTTGTGAAGGCTGCCGGCGCATCCAACGATATTGTGGCCACTCGTTTTGCATTAACTGGGGAAGGAGGAACAACGTACACCTTCACGGATACGCAGAATGCTGAAATCACCAACGGAACCTCCTTCACCTTGAATTTATCAGCCACAGATCAGGCAGCGATTAAGCCGATTTTGAATAAAAATGGCTTAAGTGCTATTGATGCCACCACCTACAACTTGGCAGCCGCGGAAGATTGGTCAGCCGGGACGAATCCTGCGGTAGTTATTGCTGATCTGAGTGGAAATTCTATATTGGTTTCAAATGTAAACCAGACGCCAACAGCCACTCCGCCAATATCTCCAACAGTGGAGGAAGACACTGCTCCTGTTTTGATTTCAGGGATGAGTGTAAGCGATGGAGAAGGAGACAATCAAACGTTGAGTTTTACCATTACCGGTGGAGTACTTTCACTGGGAACTGACGGAATCACTTTTGGAGATTCCGGTAACGGTTCTGCTAATTTTACAGCCTCCGGGACGCTGGCAGAAATCAATACCGCATTGGCTGCTGCCACATTTGCACCTACGCCGGATCTTTTTGGGACCAACGCGGGAGGAATTTCTTTTACAGCCAATGATGGGACATCCACGTCAGCGGTGGCTTCGGCAACTTTTGATATCCTTGGAATCAATGATGACCCGACCTTTATAGGATTGCCGGCTTCGATTACCGTAGTGGAGGATGTTTCTCCAAGTTACTTGAGCAATGCGCTTTCCGCAGGGACTTTTAACGATGTAGATGCCGGATCAAATGATGTAACCCTGATCTTAACTGTCAGTTCAGGGACTTTGGGATTTGCGAATCCGCAAGGAATAATTTCCATTATCGGAAACGGGACTTCTGTGGCAAATCTGGTTGGTACGGTGACAAATATCGAAAGTTACCTCAGTACCAATACCAACGTGTCATATAATCCCGCTTTGAATCTCAATGGGGTCGGCGCCGCTACGCTGACCGTATCCGCAAATGATGGAGGAAATACAGGCTCAGGTGGAGGAACTAACGTAAGTTTAGGTCAAATCCAAATTGACATCACTCCGGTGAATGATGCACCGACCGTAGCCAATCCGATTCCCAACCAAAACGCTACACAGGGAGCGGCCTTCAATTTCCAGTTTGCCAACAACACCTTCGCAGATGTGGATGCGGGTACCACTTTGACCTACTCCGCCCAACTTTCCGGTGGCGGGGCCTTGCCTGCTTGGCTAAGCTTTGATTCCATAACACGGACATTCAGCGGCACCCCTTTGAATGCCAATGTCGGCACAGTCAGCATTGATGTGATTGCCAATGATGGAAATGGCGGGACAGTAACTGACACTTTTGATATCGTAGTCGCCAATGTGAATGACGCACCGACCGTCGCCAATCCGATTCCCAATCAAAATGCTACCGAAAATATCGCATTCAACTTCCAATTTGCAGCCAATACCTTCAATGATATTGATGTTGGAGATGTGTTGACTTATTCGGTTCAGTTGACCGGGGGCGGAGCCCTTCCAACTTGGTTGAGTTTTAATTCTGCAACGCGAACGTTCAGCGGGACCCCGGGTAATGCTGATTCAGGTGTAATAAATTTGGAAGTCATTGCTGAGGATAGTGGTGGAGAGACGGTCACGGATTCCTTTACCCTTACCGTCGCGGCAGTGAACGATGCACCAGACATCACTGCACCATTGACTATAGCCGTATTGGAAGATGTAGCCCAGATCTTGACAGGAATTGCCTTTACCGATGTGGATGCTGGGTCCAATCCGGTATTGGTCACTTTTAATGTGGCCAGTGGAATATTGGTTGCTGAATCAGGTTCAGGTGTAACCGTTGACGGAAGTGGTACAGGTGCTTTGGAATTGACGGGCAGTGTGGCAGACCTCAACAGCTTTATAGCAGATGGTGAGTTAAGCTTTACTACCAGCCTAAACAGTACCACAGATGTCACTTTGGAAATTGAAATAAACGACAATGGAAACAGTGGGTCTGGAGGGGCGAAAACTGATGCTGTCAATCTGACTTTAACTGTGACAGCGGTGAACGATGCTCCTGTTAATGCTGTGCCAGGTGATCAGCAAGTCGATCAAAATGCTGTTTTAATCTTTAGTTTAAGTAAGGCAAATCAGATCTCTATTTCCGATGTTGATGCAGGGGGTGGTACAGTAGAGGTTTCATTGAGCGCTACCAATGGAGTACTGACTTTAGCCGGTGTAACAGGACTGACCTTTACGACCGGGGATGGAACCGCTGATGGAAGCATGACTTTCAGAGGCTCAATCGCCAACATAAATACAGCAATAAGCACGCTGACATTTTATCCAACTAGTAATTACAATGGATTGGCGAGCATTACAATCACGACCAGTGATCTGGGATTAAATGGATCCGGAGGTGCTCAGACCGATTCAGACATGATTTTGATTACGGTCAATGCAATCAATCCAGTGGTGACTTCCGTCAGTTCAATTACAACCAACGGGCTCTATAAAATCGGGGAGGTGATTTCGATACAGGTCAGGTTTGACCAAAATCTCACAGTGGATACCGACTTGGGTATTCCGACTTTGAGTTTGGAGACAGGTGTCTCAGACGCTTTGGCCGCATATACTTCAGGATCCGGCACCAATATCCTGACTTTTCAGTACACCGTTCAAGAAGGAAATAGCACCGCAGATCTGGATTATACCGGAACAGCAGCCTTGTTGCTTAACGGAGCAAAGATCACGAATGCAGAGGCCTTGGACGCATTGCTGACATTGCCTGCACCGGGCACTGTGAATTCACTCTCGGCCAATTCAACCTTATCGATTGATGGCATTAGGCCAACCGTAAACATTGTCATAAATGACACCGCCTTATCCGTCGGTGAAAGCACCACAGTTACGATCACTTTCAATGAGGCGGTTTCAGGCTTGGACGCCGGTGACTTTACCGTGGCAAATGGGACGCTTTCGGGACTCAGCTCTGCTGACGGTGGAAGTACTTGGTCGGCCATCTTCACTCCAAATGCAAATGTACAAGATGCCACCAATCTGATTACCCTGGATAAAACCGGTGTGGTGGATATGGCTGGAAATACAGGTGTCGGCTCTACCGATTCCAACAATTACGCCATTGACACCTCAAGACCAACCGCAAGTGTGGTCGTAGCGGATACCCAATTGATCTCGGGAGAGACAACTCAGGTGACCATCACCTTCAGTGAAGCGGTGATAGGGTTTACCACTGCTGACTTGACAGTCTCCAATGGATTCCTTAGCGCATTGAGTTCGGCTGATGGCGGGATTACCTGGACGACTACTTTAACTCCATCAAGCGGAGTGGAAGATGCGACGAATGTGATCGAACTCGCTAATGTGGGAGTTGCTGACCTAGCTGGAAATACAGGTACAGGAACAACAACTTCCAACAACTACGCAATTGATACAAGGCGACCAACCGTCACAATCGTTGTTTCGGATACGCAGTTGAGTGTGGGAGAGACAAGTCCTGTCACCATTACTTTCACCGAAGCAGTAAATGGATTAGCGCTCGATGATTTCACAATTCAAAACGGTAGCCTCTCCGGATTGAGTACTTCGGATGGAGGGATTACCTGGACAGCTACTTTAACTCCGGATAGCGGAGTGGAAGATGCCACTAACCTGATCACATTGGACAATACCGGTTATCAGGATTTGGCAGGAAATACGGGATCTGGAATTTCCAATTCCAATAATTATTCTGTGGATACCATTAATCCAACCGGGTATTCAGTGTCGATTGTTCCGGATAGAATCAATGGTGTGAATCAGAATGATTTTAGTTTCAACTTGGTTGACGGAGAAATTGGCACCACTTATTCCTATTCTATCAGCAGCAGTGGAGGAGGGACCCCGGTGACAGGAAATGGTACAGTAAGTAATATCAATCAATTCATTGATGGCATAAATGTGAGTACACTTCCTGATGGTGAATTGACTCTTATTGTTACACTCACCGATCCTTCCGGAAATGTAGGAGCCGAAGAAAGCGACACAGTTGAAAAACTTTTACCGGCAATTTTAACCATCAGCGCGATAACCCAGGCTGACGAAGCGGGTACTGACGGGGAATTTGAAGTGTTGACCAGCAATCTGTTTGCGGCAAATACTTCAGTGACCATCGTGGTGAGTGGAACAGCTACCAATGGAACAGATTACACCACGATAGGAAGCTCTTTTGTCTTCCCTGCCAATACGAGCAGCGTCATTATCCCCGTTTCGGTGATTGACGATATCGATGTAGAAGGCAATGAAACGGTGATCATCAGGTTGGTAGAGACCAACAATCCTCTGGTTTCTGTAGGTTCTCCTGCTGAAGCCACGGTTACCATTACCGATAACGATGTGCCATCACCGTTAACCATCACCCCAACGGTCAATCAAAACAAAGTTTATGGATCGGCAGAACCTTCATTCACCTTCACGGCTTCTGGATTTAATCCTGGTGACGATATCAGTGGCATTCAAGGTTTACTTTCACGTGCGCCGGGAGAAGATGCGGGCGCCTATGCCTTTGCCTTGGGCAACCTTGATGCAGGCCCGAATTATACCCTGATTCTTAGCCCGGAAGACTTTTTCGTCAATCCTGCGACCATTACCATTCAAGTTGATAAAACTCTCCAAAAGGTCTATGGAGCTTCAGATCCTACATTCACCTATTCAGCTTCAGGATTCGTGGCGGGTGAAGATGCGAGCATCCTGACGGGAGCTCTCGCAAGGTTTTCCGGTGAAAGCGTAGGGAACTATGCGATCAACCAAGGCAACTTGGATGCAGGAACCAATTACACGATTGCTTACACCGGAGCTGATTTTGCGATCACGCTGAAAACTTTGGTGGTCACAGCAGACGCGAACCAGACTAAGGTTTACGGAGCCGCTGAGCCTACGTTCAGTTATGCGGTCACTGGTTTTGAAAACGGAGACGATGCAAGTATCCTGACGGGAGCACTTGGAAGAACTTCCGGCGAAAACGTAGGCAACTACGCGATCAATCAAGGCAACTTGGATGCTGGTACCAACTATACGATTGATTTTGTGGCTTCGGATTTTGACATCAGGT
>NZ_JAUSPP010000003.1:0-57145 GCF_030656585.1 Rhodonellum sp. | reverse complement strand
ATGAATATTCCTATCAAACAATCGAGGGAATTCCTTCCAAAAGGTCTTATGGAATGGCCATCTTCAGTAGATATCCCATCATCAATGAAGGTCGGGTGTTCGAAACCAGAAGAAACAACGGGGTGATATTCGCAGATATCAAGGTCAATAAAGATACCATCCGCATCTACAATGCCCACCTCGAATCCATGAACATCCCTTCCGAAGGTTTGAATAACATTGAAGGGATCAAAGAAAACTACAGAGAAACACTCAGCAAACTAAAAAATGGACAAGTCATCAGAGCTACGCAATTGGGAGTTTTGATGGAACACATGGAAAACAGCCCATATATAAATCTTTTGATGGGCGATTTCAATGACGTTCCGTACAGCTACACCTATTTCAGCCTGAGGAAAATAATGCGAAACGCTTTTGAAGATGCCGGTAAGGGATTTGGATTTACTTACAATAAGGTTCTTTTTTTCCTTAGAATTGACAATATCTTTTATGACTCAGATCTACAAATCGAACATTTTAAAACCCATCGAGAGGTAGATTATTCAGATCATTATCCAATATCTGCAACTTTCTCCTGGCCAAATAAATTGAGTAAAGAAATTCAATTGGAGGATTGATTGATTTTTGAATCAAAAATTTTCTTCATAGGAAAAAGCAAGATCGGAAGCAACAACAAATCCGAAAGCAAAGCAAAAACAAGGGCCATACTGATGAGAAGACCTGCCAAATAGGTCACCCCAAAATCGCTGAAAATCAAAATTGAAAAACCGGAAACAAGGATGAGCGTCGTCAATATTATAGCCTTCCCTGTTTCCAAATACGTCCTTTTGATCGCATAGAGCAATGACTTTCCCTTTTTCAATTCACTCTGAAGTTTTGTCATAAAATGGATACTGTCATCGACAGCTATCCCAAAGGCCACCGTGAAAACGATGGCAGTGGTCAACTTGAGTTCAATCCCCAAAAGCCACATCACGCCACACATCCAAAGCAATGGTATCACATTGGGCAGGAGCACCAGTAAGGAAATTCTCCAGGACCTGAACAGAAAACCAATGACCAAACCGACCAAAACAAAAGCAATTCCCAAGCCCTTTGCCATCTGATGGGTGATCGTCTCATGACTTTTGTCTATAAGAATCGAGGTTCCGGTAAGTTTGACTTTCAGTAAATCGCTGTTGATTTCAGATTTCAAAAAATCTTCCAATTCTTTTTTTAAAATACTGCTCTTTAAACTTCCCTCATCGGAAGTTCTTGAAGACAAACGTCCCGATTTCCTGTCTTCAGACAATAATTTTAGGCCCGCCTTTTCCAAGGCCATCTCCACATTGGACGATATCAGCAACATTTGACCCGGACTGGGCAAGCGGAATGCATTCACATTCCCACCATTTAGGGCTTTATTTATGTTTTTGACAAGCGTAAGTGGGGAAATTATGGTTCCCACGGAAAATTTATCGTGCAAAAAGGTTTCCAACACCACAATCTCCTCCAAAACTTCCCGATCCAAAAGAGTTTTTGCCTTTTTGCCAACTTCAAGGGAAATCTCCAAAGGTTTGGATCCACCAAACTGGCGGTCAAAAAAATTAAACTCCTCCACCAATTCATGGTCTCGGGGAAGATTATCCAAGAGATAGCCATTGATTTGAAGCTGGGAAATGCCAATCAGAGAGAGGACCGAAACCAGTGCAAATCCGATCACCACCAATTTCCTGTTGGCAAGGGTCAGGAGTAAACTTATCCTAAGACCAATCCTCCAATTTTCAACCCACTTGTCTCTGGACACCGAAGAAAGCGGACCCAACAGATACAACAATCCAGGAGTGATCAAGACCACACTCAAAAACATCAGCAAAACCCCAAGGCCCGTGAATAGCCCAAACATCTTCAGACTCACGGCAGAGGTGGCATACAAAGAAAAAAAGCCAAGTGAAGTCGTTAAAAATGTCAAGAAAATTGCCAGGAAAAGACCAGAAAAAGTGGCGTGAATGGCTTTGTCTTTGGGTAAGCCATTCCGCAATTGGGTCAAGTAGAAAGTGAGATAATGCACCATTGCGCTCAATCCTACGACCAACAATATTGTGGGCTGCATGACCGACATGATGTCAAGTGGTTTTCCGAGCAACATCATGATGGCAGTGGTCCAGGCAATTCCCGTCGCCAAGACAAAAACAGGCACAAGTATTCCCCACCATGTCCTAAAGATAAGGTATAAAACCACGATGATGAGGAGGAATGAAATCCCGAGAAAAAAAGCAAATTCGGCTTGGAGAAGGCTCACAAACTCCCCTTGCGCCTTGATTTTACCTGCTGAATAGTACGTTTCAATACCGGAATTTTCAAGTAATTGCTTGACCGAGCCATATAGCTGATCCCCCTCCTCTTTGGTGATCAACTGTTTGTTTTTTAAAATTATCAGCAAGTAGTCCCCGTCCTTACTAATTAAGTTTTCGGAAAATTGGGGATCCTTCAATACCCTTTCAGAAGTGGTGCTGAGCGTCAGTGGATCGGACCAATCCAGCACCTTTCTTTTCACTATCCCAAAAGGATTGATAATGGATTCTTCCAGATCTAAAATGGAGATGACCCTTTCTGCAAATTCAAGTTTTTTGAGTTCGGATTGAAACAGAGAGGCATTCTCCAAAAAACCCTTTTCAAATATGCCGGAAGAGTTGCCGAGGGCAATCAGCAAATAGTCATTGTCATTTTCAAATCGCTCCCTGAAATCCTGGTAAAAGGCAAGCTCAGGATCATCCGAAGGGAAAAAACTCTCAAAATCATAATCAAAAAGCAGTTGGGGCCTGAGAAGCAACAGCATCAGCGAAATAACCGCCGATAATCCCAATCCCCAAAAAGCCGTCTTTTTTTCAAACATACTTTTTTGTGGAAATATACTGGAAAATAAAGAAATTGTTTTGGCACATCTTCGACAATGTATTTCATTAGTGAAATTTGAAGCAATGTTTTAAGTCGGTATATCCTGAAAATCCCCAAAGTCGGAATTCCCTCTTTTCCAAATCGTACTTATTGACCAATATGTGAAAATCATCTTCCATTTGAACGCCAAACTTTTTATCTTTCGACCTTCAAAACCCCAATCGCTATGAAGCAATACCATGATTTGATGCAGCACATTTTGGAAAATGGTGTGAAAAAAGAGGACCGTACCGGAACAGGGACAATCAGTGTCTTCGGATACCAAATGCGGTTCAACCTTCAAGATGGATTTCCGCTGATCACCACCAAAAAATGCCATCTGAGATCTATCATCCATGAATTGCTGTGGTTTCTGAGCGGGGATACCAATATTCAGTACCTCACCGATAACAAGGTCTCGATTTGGAACGAGTGGGCAGATGAAAATGGGGATTTGGGCCCCGTTTACGGCTATCAGTGGAGACATTGGCCAGATGGAAAGGGAGGGGAAATCGACCAAATCAAAAACCTGATCCACCAAATCAAGACCAAACCCGATAGCAGAAGATTAATTGTCAGTGCTTGGAATGTTGCTGACGTCGACCAAATGGCACTTCCACCCTGCCACTTGTTGTTTCAGTTTTATGTGGCAGAGGGTAAACTTTCCTGTCAGCTTTACCAAAGAAGTGCGGACGTATTTCTTGGGGTCCCTTTTAACATCGCCTCTTATGCGCTATTCACGATGATGGTCGCCCAGGTTTGTGGTCTGGAAGCAGGTGAGTTTGTCCATACTTTTGGAGATGCCCACCTTTACAGCAACCATTTGGAGCAAACAAATCTACAACTCAGCCGGGAACCGAAGCCTTTGCCTACAATGAAAATAAATCCTGAGGTGAAAGACATTTTATCTTTCAAAATAGAAGATTTCGAGTTGACCAATTACGACCCGCATCCACATATCAAAGCCGCCGTTGCTGTGTGATCCTCAGTAGTTTTTGATAACCTGAGTTAATCCAAGAAATACATTCACAATATCCAAATTTCAAAATTCAAACCCTGTTATGCATTCACAATTCAATTTCAGACTGAAATTGAATTGTGAATCAGTCATTTGTTTACAAATTTTGACTTCACCATATTGGCATCAGTCCTTCATTTTCAAAACAGTCTGATTTTCTTTCAATTTCCATCTCATTAAGAAACGGAATCCATATTTCGGGTTTAAGGCTGGCCAAATAAGCTTTCCAAAAAATCGATAGGACTTACCTCAAACACGGAATCTCCAATCCTCTCCAAATAACTTATGCCAGTTACATTGCTGGTGAATACTTTATCAGCTTCCAGGATCGCTTCAGGCCTAAATGCGTCCACAACAATGGGGATTTGAAGTGCATTCAACTTATTCAGGATGATTTTTCTCGCGACCCCTGCAATACCCCCACAAGCAAGGGATGGTGTATAAAACCGGTGATTTTTCAGCCAAAAAACATTGGCAGCACCAGCTTCTGAAACGAATCCATCGGTGGAGAGTAAAATCACTTCATCCATTTCTTTCTGCCGCCGTTCCCTGTTGGCCATTACATAAGTGAGCGCATTCAGGGTTTTGCAATGACTCCAAGGGGAAAAGGGTACCTGGATGGAATCGCTGATGTATCCATTTTTTTTGATTTTAACCGGAAGGGCGAAGGCCTGAATCTGGAGAACCTCAGAAATCATGTCGGTTTCAGGTGTGTATTTTCCCAAACCATTTCTAAACACATTCCATCTAATTCTTAAATCGGTGACCGTTCCAAATTTTTCGGCAAGCAGTTTTTCCAATTCAGGAATGGAAGTAAGTGTGGAGCTGTCCAATCCCAAAGTCCCACAGCCTTCTGTCAACCTTTCCCAGTGCATTTCGGAAAACCGGATTTTTCCTCTCAAAAAAGCCATGGTCTCAAACAATCCATCCCCAAATAAAAATCCCCGATTCAGCATCTGGGGAGTTTCTTGAATCCAAGGATTCCCTTTTTCTTTAAACCAAACGATTGACTCAAAACCGAACATTGTATTGTTCATTATTGAACATAAATTAAATATGTATTCCTATCATGCATTTAAATTTACTTAAATTATCTAAATAATAGTCCTTAATTTGCAAATCAAGGGCTAAAAACTAATCTGTTGATATTAAAATTGTTACTTTAGCACCATAATTGAAATAATTTTAAGCTATGGGCGGAAAAAGCAGTGTATTTGATATGATAGGACCTATTATGATAGGCCCCTCTTCTTCTCACACCGCGGGCGTAGTCAGGATAGCAAGGTCAGCCATAAGGGTTCTCGGGGGAAAGCCAGATCATGCCGAAATCACTTTCTACAATTCTTTTGCGAGAACTTATGAGGGCCACAGCAGTGACAGGGCCATCATTGGGGGTTTGCTGGATTTCAAAACCGATGACCCAAGGATCAAACAAGCTTTGGACCTGGCCAAAGAGTTTGGTTTGACTTATAATTTTAAGTCAATTGGAAATGCCTCGGTCTATCACCCCAACACCATTAAATTATCCCTGACCAAAGGGGAACAGAAAGTAGAAATCATTGGCGAAAGTTTGGGCGGGGGACTGATCAATATCGCAGAATTGGATGGATTTTCGGCTAATTTTTCGGCACAGTCCCATACCTTGATCATCAAGGCCAAAGATGAGTCCGGTGCGATTGCCTTTATCTCCAGTGTGATTGCCCAAGAAAAAACAAACATCGCCACGATGTCGGTGTCCCGGAAAGGAAAACATGATGTGGCATGTCATGTTATCGAAATGGATTCTGGCCTCAATCCCATCACGATCACTTACCTTAAAAGCTTGCCCTGGATCAAAGAATTGATTTACATTCCTGAAATTGATTTATAAAAATGAAGAAAAACTACTTTTATTGTTCCCTCTTATTTCTTTTTTTTGGCATCAAGGCCGAAGCGCAAGAAATAAACATCACAGCATTGGACCTCGAAACCTGCATTGAGGTAGCTTTGGAAAACAACCTTACCCTGAAGCGAAGTCAGATTAATTTAGGTATTTCTGAAGCCAATCTTTTGGAAAGTCAAGGTCAAAGGCTGCCTTCACTGAATACCGGGGCAAGCTCAGGTTACCGATGGGGAAGATCCATCAACCCTGTGACCAACCTTTTTGAAAACAACAGGATTGGTAACATTAACTTATTCGCCAATTCCAATCTAACGCTTTTTGCTGGCCAGCAGATCAACAACAGTGTCAGGCAATCCAAAGTAAACATTGAAGCTGCCAAGTTCGATGTTTTGGCAACAGAAAACGACATTTCCCTGAACGTAATCAATCTGTTCATCAATGTGGTTTTTGGAAAAGAGCAATTGAAAATCGCTGAAAACCAATTGAATTCTACAAAGGAGCAGTTGTCGATCACTTCCAAATTGGTGGATGCGGGCTCACTTCCCTTGGCAAATAGATTGGATCTGGAATCGCAGAATGCGACCAATCAATTGGAAGTCATCAATGCGACGAATAACCTTAGGATCTCCAAACTGAACTTGGCCCAAGCCCTACAGATCCCCTTTGATGAAGACCTAGATGTCATCTCCCCGGAATTGGAGGCCGAGTCCTTCGATGTTCCAGAAAATAATGTGAATGAGATTTTCTCTGTTGCATTGGAAACCATGCCACAAATTAAGGCTGCCGAGTTAAACTTGGAAAGTGCAGAATATGGAATCAGAATTGCAAAGGGTGCTTTTTTACCTACATTAGGAATCGGTGCCAATATCTTCTCCAACTATGTAGATCAGGCAATTCCAGGATTTGATATCCCTTCTTTCAGTACCCAAATCGAAAATAATCTTTCACAGGCGGCAAACATCCAGCTCAATATCCCTTTATTTTCAAACTTTAGAAACAGAGCAGGATTACAGCGCGCCAGATTGCAAAAGAACCTAAGCGAAATCCAACAAACAGAGACCAAAAACTTATTGCGTCAGGACATTGAAACTGCTTACACCGGTGCATATGCCTCTAGGCAGTCTTACCAAGCCTCACAGGTAAGAGTTTCCTCTTTACAGGAATCGTTCCGTATTGCGCAACAGAGATTTGATGCCGGCGCTATCAATTCCGTGGATTTCCAGATTGCCCAAAACAATTTGTTCAATGCGCAGGCAGATTTGATCACATCAAAATACACCTATATCTTTAGAGTAAAAGTTCTAGATTTTTACCTGGGTAATCCCCTTAATTTATAATTTACAATCATGGCTAAGAAAAAGTCCAACAAACTCATTTACATCCTTTTAGGGGTAGTAGTAATTGTCATCCTTTTTGCGGTTATCGGAAGATCAGCCGGTTGGATAGGTGGTGAAAAAGAGATTAGTGTAGAAACCGCAAAGGCGAAAAAAGCAAGTATCATCGAAAAAGTCAGTGCCTCGGGTGTGGTAGAACCAGAAACCGAAGTAAAAATGAGTCCTGATGTGGCGGGTGAAATCATCACCCTCAATGTAATGGAAGGCGATTCGGTGAAGGCCGGAGACCTTTTGGTGAAAATCCGACCAGACAATTTTATCTCTGCCTTGGACAGAAGCCGGGCAAACCTCAACCAACAAATGGCTAACATGGCGCAGGCCAAAGCCAACCTAAAGCGGTCTGAAGCTCAATTCACAAGAGCCGATTTGGAGTTCAAAAGAAACGAGAAACTGCACAAGGACAAGGTTATTTCAGACTCGGATTTTGAACAAATCCAGTCAAATTTCCTGACTGCCCAAAACGATCTCGATGCTGCCCAGCAATCCGTTTTGGCGGCGGAATACATCGTGAAAAGTTCGCAGGCTACCGTCAACGAGGCATCAGAAAATCTTCGACTTACCAATGTTTATGCTCCCATGAATGGTGTGGTTTCAAAACTTTTGGTTGAAAAAGGAGAAAGGGTAGTTGGAACACAACAGATGGCCGGAACAGAAATGTTGAGGTTGGCTGACCTTACCAGAATGGAAGTACGGGTAAATGTCAATGAAAACGACATTATCAGAATTAGCTTGGGGGATACCACTGTCATTGATGTGGACTCCTATTCTTCTTCTGCCAAGAAATTCACGGGAATTGTAACATCCATAGCCAATTCGGCAAACACAAAAGCCAGCCAGGATGCTGTGACGGAGTTTGAGGTAAAAATCAGAATTCTTAATGAGTCCTATACAGACCTCATCACTGAAAAAAACAAATATCCATTTAGACCAGGAATGACCGCTAGTGTCGATATCATTACACAGAAAAAGAACAATATCCTTTCTGTCCCCCTGGCTGCAGTCACCACAAGAGAGGATCAAAAAACAGAGGCTGAGGGCGGTATTACCAAATCAAAAGAATTGATTTTTGTGGTTGAAAACGGAAGAGCAAAGATGAAAGAAATCAAAACCGGAATTTCCGATTTTGACAATATTGAAGTGCTTGAAGGAATTGCGGAAGGCGAGGAAGTCATTTCAGGACCCTATTTTATTGTCAGCAAACAAATCAAAGACAATGACCCTATCAAGGTAGAAAAACCAAAGGAGGTTGAAAAGAAAGACTGATCACTTATATAAAAAGTGGACTTAAAGGCTCAAAATCAATGTATTTTGTTGTCTTATCATTCAAAATCCAGCCAAAAAAAGAATCCAAGACGATTGTCTTGGATTCTTTTTTTGGCTTTGTAATCCTTTTTATTTGAAAAAAACCGCAAAGCTGCGTTTCAAACAAACCTAAAGAAGGAAAATAGGTGTTGCCAAATCCGTATTTCGGACTTTTTAGATTCTAAATCGTCCCAGTTATTCAGGACATGTCCAACATGGGAATTATAGAACAACTATCCAACAGCCCCCAAAGGGGATTCGGCATTCTATTGTCCCCAAAGGCTAAGTTCTTTGTAAACCCTGTGGACTGGCAATCCCATCACTGTGTAATAAGAACCTTCGATCTTATCAACCGCTACAAAACCAATCCACTCCTGTATGCCGTAAGCACCCGCTTTATCGAAGGGTTTGTATTTTTCGATATAATATTGGATCTCAAGTTCCGTGATTGGCTTGAAATACACTTTTGCAATGTCCTGAAAAGTAAGAATTCTCTCCTTATCCATCAAAGTAACCCCGGTAATGACCTCATGGGTCCTGTTTGAGAGTGCTGTCAGCATCTCGAATGCTCCTTTCGCATCTGCGGGTTTGCCCAAGATTTCATTCCCCAAGACAACGATCGTGTCCGCTGCAATGACCAACTCACCTTCCTGCAATTCTTCCGCAAAAGCCAGGGCTTTTTTCTCCGACAAAAACCCAGCTACTTCCCCAACAGGCATTTCTGAAGGGAAATCTTCCTCGGTGTCCTTTGTTTTTATTACAAACTCCAGCCCAAGCCCTCTTAAAAGCTCACTTCTTCGGGGTGATTTGGAGGCCAATATTATTTTTTTATCAATCAATGGTATCATTTTGAAATACTTGATAAGGAAATTTAAACTCAGATTCCTCAATGGATGCAAAAAGCAACCCTGAAAGAGATTTTGGATAGAAGTACGTGGATTTTTGAGGCATGGTTTGACCGCTTTTGCAGACGTCCAAAACTTGGGTCATGGCCACTTCCTTAGTGATCACGGAAAAAGAAGCCTCCCCTGAATTGACTTTACCCAAGCACCGTCTCAAATTTCTTTCGTATTCAATTTGATTGGAGTACCGCTGTTCTTCCAAAGGTATCCCAAGCACTTTATCCACCAGAAAATAATGAATGATCATCAAATCCAGTTCCCTTACGGTTGAAGGAAAGCGGTCTGGCATTTCATTTATTTTTTCGGGGATCAAGCGGATTTTATAGGCATTCTTTGAAAAAACCAAGCCAAAAGCCCATTTCTTTTGAAGGATCAATTCCTCAATTTCACCTACATCATTGAGCTTTTTGATAATAAACCATGGGCGTAATTTTTCCAATATTTCAGTTTCCTCCATTTCAATCTGGGAAAAGATCCTGTGCGTAGGCAAAATCCTAAGGTCTTTGGAATGGGCGTTGGTCAAGTACATCATGTGAAAATTATACCCTTCGCTACCCGAATGATCCGGATTGTTTGAGGCCATCTCTTTTCTATATGCTATGGCTCCTTCAAAACGGTGATGACCATCTGCGAGAATAATCTGCCTCTCTCCGATCACCTGCATAAATTCCTTGATAATTTCCGCATCATGGATCACACCTAAAACTTCCCTTACCCCTTGATAGTCATCAAAGTCATAAATGGGATCCTCTATGGCTTTGTCCATATAAGGTTCCAACTGGTGAAGTGGGTCCTCATACAAGCCATGGGTGGGACTCGCCTGAAACTGGGTGGCTTTGAGCAATTCTATCCTATCATTGACAGCTTTTGGGATGGTATCTTCGTGCCTGAGCACGATTTTCTCTTCCCAATCGCAGGCCTTGGTCTGGGCAATAAAACCCTTTCGGCAACTTTCCTTTTCTTCGCCAGGCAATCTGAAATACTGATAATACACATAAATACCAGGAAGCTGATCCTGGACGATAACCCCCTTTGTCTTCCAATCAAGAAGAACCTCTTTTGCATGCAAAGCGGGTTCTTCCCCCAATGGAACGGACAAGTGGATACTGTTATAGGGATTTTCATAAAGTGCCTCCCTTTGGAGCTTGGAAACCACATCAAACAAAGGAGATGTCAATTCCTCAATCCTGTCGGTAAACCTTTCATGGTATCTCCAACCTTTAATCGGTAATATCTCCGCCATCAGATCAATCTGTTTTTCCAATTCGAAGATTTCTGGACATCACCATTTTGGGAATTCACCATTCTAAGGCTTTTTTTCTTTTTTTCAAACCTATCCACAGCAAAGGCCGCCAACAAGGAGAGTTCTTGATCGGAGAATATAGGATTGAGTTTTTCAGGTGTGAAATATTTTTCAACAAACTTAGTGTCGAAATCCCCGCTTTTGAATTTCTCATGCTGAAGCACAAAACTGCAAAAAGCCAAAGTCGTTTCTATTCCGGTGATTTTGTATTCTTCGATCGCTCTGATCATTCTTTCAATCGCTTTCTCCCGACTCTCATCATGTGTGACGAGCTTTGCGATCATGGGATCGTAGTAGATCGGAATATCCATCCCCTGCTCAAAACCATCGTCAACCCGAATTCCAGGTCCCTGGGGACGGATATAGGTTTCAAGTCTTCCAATGTCTGGCAAGAAATTATTCCTTGGATCTTCGGCATACACCCTGACTTCTATCGCATGTCCATGGATATGGAGGTCTTCTTGGGTGAAGGACAAAGGATACCCTTCGGCGATCAGGATCTGTTCTTTGACCAAGTCTTTGCCTGTGATCATCTCTGTCACTGGATGCTCGACCTGAAGACGGGTATTCATTTCAAGGAAATAGAATTTCAATTGTTCGTCAACAATGAACTCAACCGTCCCAGCACCATAATAATTACAGGATCTGGCCACTTGGACTGCAGCCTCTCCCATGGCTTTTCTCATTTCCGGAGAAACAACAGCGGAAGGTGCCTCCTCTATAATTTTCTGATGGCGCCTTTGGACAGAACACTCCCTTTCGAATAAGTGAACGATGTTCCCATGTTGATCTCCCAGAACCTGGATTTCAATATGTTTTGGAGAGGTGATGTATTTTTCGATAAATACGGCTCCGTCTCCGAAAGAAGACTGTGCTTCAGAAATGGCTCGGTGCATCTGGTCTTCGAATTCCCCTTCATTCTCGACTACACGCATTCCTTTCCCTCCACCGCCTGCGCTGGCTTTGATCAATATGGGATAACCGATTTCGAATGCACGTTCTTTGGCTGCTGGAATATCGGAAATCGCCTCGTCTGTGCCCGGCACCATGGGAATGTCATATTGGGAAACAGTGCTTTTTGCTGCCAATTTGCTCCCCATCACCTCAATGGATTCGGGAGATGGCCCAACGAAAATGATTCCTGCATTGGTCACTTTTCTGGCAAAATCCGCATTTTCGGATAGAAATCCATACCCGGGATGAATGGCATCTACCTGGAGAGATTTGCATACCGCTATGATTTTGTCTCCCAAAAGGTAGGATTGCGCGGAAGCAGGTGGTCCCAGACAAACTGCTTCATCGGCGAATTTGACATGAGGGGCATCTCTATCGGCTTCACTGTAAACTGCAACCGTTTTAATTCCCATTTCCTTGGCCGTCCGCATGATCCTGAGGCTAATTTCACCACGGTTGGCCACCAAAAGCTTTTTTATTTTTTTCATACTTGGGTTTATACCTTTCCTAAAACATTGTTTCGTACGAATTAAATAAAATTAACCCAGTATCCGAAAGAATTTCTGAAATGGACAGGGAATATTGCACCGTTGATCAAAAAGTATTACTTTTGGCTGTTTTAGTGGGAGATTTTAGTATTAAAAAAAAATATAAAACATAAACGTTTTAAAGCTTTGGATTTATTCAAAAAATTGCAAACCAACCTTGGCCCATTGGGCAAGCATTCGGAATTATCAGAGGGATATTTCACTTTCCCTAAATTAGAAGGGGAAATTTCTCCAAGAATGAAGTTCAAGGGGAAAGAAGTATTGACTTGGAGTCTCAATAATTATCTTGGCCTTGCCAATCACCCCGAGGTGAGAAAAGCTGATGCTGATGCAGCCGCGAAATGGGGTGCTGCCTACCCTATGGGTGCCAGGATGATGTCTGGTCAAACAGATCTACATGAGCAACTCGAAACCGAATTGGCTGATTTTGTCGGAAAAGAAAAGTCTTACCTGCTCAATTACGGCTATCAAGGTATTATGTCAGTGATCGATTCCCTTCTTGACCGAAAGGACGTCGTCGTGTATGACAGTGAATGTCATGCTTGCATCATAGATGCCTTGAGGATGCATTTGGGCAAGCGCTATGTGTTTCCCCACAATGATATCGAAAGTTGCGAAAAGCAGCTGCAAAGAGCGACAAAACTAGCCGAAGAGACTGGCGGTGGGATTTTGGTCATCACCGAGGGTGTTTTTGGAATGACCGGAGATCAGGGAAAACTTGCCGAAATCGTAAAACTGAAAGAAAAATATGATTTTAGATTTTTGGTGGACGACGCACATGGCTTCGGTACTATGGGAAAAACGGGAGCTGGCACTGGCGAGGAACAAGAGATTCAGGATGGAATTGACCTTTATTTCTCCACATTTGCAAAGTCAATGGCCTCTATTGGCGCCTTTATTGCAGGTGATGCCAATGTGATCCTTTATCTAAAGTACAACATGCGTTCGCAAATCTATGCAAAGTCGCTTCCCATGCTATTGGTGGAGGGTGCTTTGAAGAGACTTGAAATGCTCAGAACCCAGCCTGAATTGAAGGAAAACCTTTGGAAAATCGTAAGGGCTTTGAAATCCGGATTGATCGAAAAGGGCTTTAGTATCGGGAAATCAAATTCTCCAGTGACTCCAGTCGTCTTGAATGGCACTGTAGGTGAAGCCGCAACCTTAAGTAAAGACCTGAGAGAAAATTACAACATATTTTGTTCTGTGGTGATTTACCCAGTAATCCCTAAGGGCATGATTATCTTAAGATTAATTCCGACCGCAGTTCATTCTTTGGAAGATGTTGCTGAAACTATTGTTGCTTTCGAAGCAGTAAAGGAAAAGTTGACCAGCGGATTTTATAGAACTTCAGAGCTTGCAGTGTCGTTTGGAGAATAAAAAAAATTGAAAAATGCCGTTATTCTGTTGTTTTATAAACATTTTAACTATATTCAACGGGAAATTAAACTTATCATCAACCTTAAAATTAATTTTTATTATGAGCAAATTCAGTGAAATTAAAGACCTTGTAATGGGCCTTGAAGATGACTTCGAGAAATTCTATGAGAAGAACAATCAAGCAGCCGGTACAAGAGTAAGAAAAGGAATGCAAGACCTTAAAAATTTGGCGCAGGAAATCCGTAAGGAAGTCCAGGACAAGAAAAATACCTAATAATAAAAAAAAGGTGACCATCGGCCACCTTTTTTTTTTATTATTTTTTGGGAATATCCACAGAAACTTCCTGTTTGTTGTTTTCCCTATTTATATCTGCCAATCTCATGCTCGGGTCTATTTCTACACTTTTGATATCCGAGATTGGTCTCCCAATACTGACTTCCGTTGAATAATCCGTCCAAGGCCACCTTTGGGTTAGGATTCTTTTTGGCTTACCGGCCTCTTCTGGCTTAGATCCCCTCTGAATCACCAATGGCATATACACCATCTCCTGGCTTCCATCCTGATAGGTCACGACCACATCCAATGGCATTGGCATCAAGCCTATTCTTTCCAGTGTGATTTTGGTATTGTTCCCATCAGCTTCCACAGCTTTGACGCCGTAATCAATGGTTTTGGTAGATCCAATGAAATAATCATAAAACCAATCCAATTCCAGACCACTTTCCTTCTCCATTACACGAACGACATCAATCCCGGTGGGATGCTTGAACTTCCATTCGTTCCAAAGTCGCAACATGGCTTTGTCAAAATTTTCTTTCCCGATCAAGTATGTCATTTGCTCTATGAAGACGGCTCCTTTTGTATAGGTGGCCGCACCGTAGGCGGAATTGAGGTTATAATGATCACCATGAGTCGTCAGTGGCTCCTCATTGCCTGACTTGGCCAATCGGAAATACGATCTATAATTGCCTTCCTGAACAAAACCAGGATCTTTTTCAAAAACCGCATCCATGACCACACTGGTACCCCAAGTCGTGAAACCTTCATCCAGCCAAGGTTCTGAAGATTCGTTGAAACCCAAAACCCCATAATACCAGCTATGGATCAATTCGTGAACAGTGACACCCACCAAGCTTCTTAAATTTCGGTTTCCTGTGATCAATGTTGCCATGGGATACTCCATCCCACCATCTCCACCTTGGATCACCGAATACTGATCATATGGGTATTTGCCCGAATGTTCACTCATGTACTGGATCGCAGCTGTGGTGTATCCTTTTAACTTGCTCCAGTTTTCTTCAGTTTTCTCACTTTTTACATAAAGAAAATGAACCATCGGACCATTTTCCATTTGCACTTTTTCGTGTGTGTATTTAGGATCTGCTGCCCATACAAAATCATGCACATTCGGGGCAATGAAATGCCATGTATGCGTAGCACCACTGACCGGCTTCACTTTTACACCCTTGTCCTCATAACCATACCCGATTTCATTTGCATTTTGTAGGTATCCAGTTCCTCCAAGGATGTACGTTTTGTCAATTGTGATTTTCACATCAAAATCTCCGAAATTACCATAAAACTCTCGGCCGATATAAGGATTGGCATGCCAACCTCTTCTGTCGTATGCGGCCATTTTAGGATACCACTGTGCCATCGAGTAGCGAATCCCTTCCGCATTGTCCCTGCCCGATCGCCTAACCTGTAAAGGCGCCTGCCCCTCAAAATCCATATCAAAAATCACCGTACTCCCGGGAAGAATCGGATCCAACAGGTCGACCTCCAAAATGGTCTCCACGTGCTCAAATCTCACGGGTTTCCCGTTCATCTTCAAAGTAGTGATTTCTAAAGATCCAATTTCATCGGGACCAAGATTTTTGATCCTTTCGCCAACTCTTCTATCGGGATCAGCGATAGTCCTGGAACGCACATCCATCATGCTGTTAGGCTGGAAAGCATTGTTGAACAGGTGATAAAAAACCCTTTCCAAGGTATCGGGAGAATTGTTGGTATAATGGAGCTTTTGGGTCCCCTTATACTGGTTTTTGACCACGTCCATGGTCACATCCATTTCATAAATCACTTTTTGTTGCCACCTGTCCGCTTGTGCAGAAGCAGCAGTAAACAATCCTGTCAGGACAATCACCCATACAGGCATCCAAAATTTCTTGATCATAAATCCTTTTATTTGTGTTTTTAAAATTAAGACAAAAAACACCGCCAACCCAAACCGTTAATCAAATTAGAGGGAAGATCTCTTCAGGTATGCCAATTTCCAAAAAATACGCAGTCTAATATTTGATCGGATTGCTGTTCAACTGATGTTGCGCATTTCCAATTTTATTCAGTGCTGAAATAGTTTGCCCCATTTCATTCATTACCAATTCTATTTCTTTCAATAATTACCTGGTAATCATTCAGTTGTTCTCAATTTTTGAGTTCACCACATGGTCACTACACCTTATTTCCAATTCGTCTGATTTTCTTGCAGTTTCAACTCATTGGGAAACCCAATACCCAATTGGGGTTCAATGGGCATCTCCATTTTTATTGCGGTCATTGGCCTTGGTTTCCGCTGACTGGGAAACCCAGAAAAATCCAATCGAAATTTATCCCCAATTTTTTAGACAAAACATGGGTCCGTGCGCTCAAAAAAGCCATTTATTCATTGATATTCAAAAAAGCAGGATTTGCTTTTTTGAGAAGTGAAAGGGAGATCAGGTAATAAAAAAACCAGCCAAATGGCTGGTTTTTTTATTACCTATTATCATAGTGTAATTCATAATACTTTTGATAATCACCCGAGGTGACGTTGTTCAGCCATTCCTCGTTTTCAAGGTACCAATCAATAGTTTTGGTAATTCCTTCCTCGAATTGAAGACTGGGTTCCCAACCCAGTTCTCTTTGGATTTTGGTGGCGTCGATGGCATATCGGTGATCATGACCTGCACGATCCGTTACATAGGTGATCAATTTTTCGGAACTCCCTGCTTCTCGTCCAAGTTTTTCGTCCATCTTCTGGCAGAGCAACTTTACGATATCGATGTTTTTCCATTCATTGAATCCCCCCACGTTGTAGGTTTCGCCGGGTTTCCCTTCGTGAAACACCATATCAATCGCCCTTGCATGATCCACCACATAAAGCCAATCCCTGATATTCTCTCCTTTACCATAAACGGGAAGTGGTCTGTTGTTTTTGATATTGTGGATGCAAAGAGGGATCAATTTTTCCGGAAATTGATTGGCGCCGTAATTGTTGGAGCAGTTGGTGATGACAGTTTTCAATTTGTAAGTATTGGCATAGGCCCTTACAAAATGATCCGAAGATGCCTTTGAAGCAGAATATGGGGACTGGGGATCATAAGGCGTCGTTTCGGTAAAAAAGCCACCGTCTTCGAGTGAGCCGTATACTTCATCCGTGGAAACATGGTAGAATAAATGATCATCATAGTTTTTCCAATAAGCTTTGGCCACATTGAGAAGATTGACCGTACCGATCACATTTGTCCTTACAAATGCCAAAGGGTCCGTGATTGACCTGTCCACATGGGACTCGGCGGCCAAGTGGATGACATCCGTGACATTATGTTTTTCGAAAACGAACTTTAAATCCTCCTCTTTCAGGATATCTACCCTTTCAAATCGGTAATTGGGTGCATTTTCGACTTCTTTTAGATTTTCGAGATTACCCGCATAGGTCAGTAAGTCCAAATTGATAATGTTGTAATCCGGATATTTTTCAACAAAAAGTCTGACAACGTGGCAACCGATAAAACCTGCGCCACCTGTGATTAAAATTGATTTTTTCATTGTTTAATTGTTAAACCCACAGATTTTTTTGATTTATTTAAAACATGCACTTGGAAGAGATTGAATGTTTTTTTAACCAATTTCAATCTTCCGGTGAAGCCAAATGGATTTTCTGGATGAATTTATTTTATTCCCCTGATTTGTTGTAGAATTTGTTGTACCACTCCACAAATGCAGCAACACCATCTTCGACCGAGGTTGCTGGTTTGTAGCCGGTATCCCTCACCAAATCAGACACATCCGCAAAGGTCGCTGGCACATCCCCTTGCTGTAAAGGCAACATGTTTTTTTCCGCAACTTTCCCTACTGCCTTTTCCAAAGCCCCAATGTAATCCATCAATTCGACTGGATTCGAGTTTCCGATGTTGTAGATTTTATAAGGTGTGTAAGAACTTCCCGGATCTGGATTTTGACCTGTCCAATCTGGATTTGGTTTGGCTGGTCTGTCCGCTACCCTGATAATCCCCTCGACGATGTCATCGATGAAGGTAAAGTCCCTTTTCATTTTTCCATGGTTGAAAACCTGGATAGCTTCTCCTTTGTTCATCGCTTCTATGAATAAAAACAGAGCCATATCGGGTCTTCCCCAAGGTCCATAAACCGTAAAAAAACGAAGTCCCGTCGTGGGAATCTGGAAGAGATGACTATAAGTATGGGCCATCAATTCGTTGGATTTTTTGGTGGCGGCATACAAGCTTACCGGATGATCTACATTGTGTGAGGTAGAAAATGGCATATTGGTGTTTGCCCCGTACACGGAGCTGGATGATGCATACACAAGATGTGTAAGAGGATATTTCCTGCAAGCCTCCAAGATATTGAGGAATCCCTGAATATTGGCAGCGATGTAGGCATCTGGATTGGTGAGGGAATACCTCACACCAGCTTGGGCAGCAAGATGAATCACTACATCGATCTTTCCGTTTTCAAAAATATCCATAAGGACCTCCTTGTTGGCAAGATCCATTTGGACAAAAGTGTATCCTGAAAAAACAGTGGATTTAACAGGTTTGTTGAATGCCAATTCAGACCGGTCGATCCCTGCAATTTCCAAGCGTTTGTACTTAAGATCCACATCGTAGTAATCGTTGATAATATCCAAACCAATCACTTCCTCACCTCTTTTGAGCAACTGTTGTGCTACGTGAAAACCGATAAATCCGGCTGTGCCGGTCACAAGATATTTCATTTTTTATCTGATATTAAAGTCTTAATTTTTTAAAGCAAAGTAATCAAATTCACGGAAAATTTGAAACCTAATCCAATGCATCTGCATTTAGGCGTTGATAATTTTCCAAAATTAGTTGGTGTATTCTTGGCCTGGAGTATTTGTGTGTTACTTCCAGATAAAGATTATCTGCAAGTACCTGTAAATCATCTCTTTTGACAAATGAAAATTCCAATGCTTCTTTTAGGATTTCAACGTTTTTGGCCGGAAAAATCAATCCAGTCTCTCTTTGGGTGACCACATCAATATTCCCGATAATGTCGGAACAAATCACAGGCAATTGCATCGCAGCCGCTTCCAATAAAACATTGGGGAAGCCTTCACGGTGGGATGCATGGACCAACACATCAGACAAAGCCATATAATGCGCCACGTGATCGGTCCATTCTACATGAACAATTCGAGGATGGTCTTGAATCTTTCTCACTATTTCTTCATCCAAGGGATTGAGTTGTTGTTCAAAACTTCCCAAAAGAACCAATTTAGACTGATTTACGATTTTAGAATCCAAAAAAGCAGTCACTAATTGTTCAATGCCTTTGTCCCGCACCAATCTACCCACAGCAAGTATAATGAAATCATTCTCTCCTGGCATGATGCGCATAGTCGCTGCAATGAGATGGTTTTCGGCTAGCGCTCCCCTATTGAATTTCTCCAAATCCACACCATTGGAAGAACCCTCTCCTATCACCTTGATTTTTTGGGAATCCAAAAGTTTTTCCTCCAAAATAAACTTCATCAGCGATTGCGAATTCGACCAAACTTCGGTGGCCCAATGAAAAGTAAGTTTTTCCATTGCGATGAGAATCTTTTTTCTCTGCTTGTCCGCCACCATATAGGGCATTCCCGCTACGGTATGCACCCTTATCTTCACACCTGCAAACTTGGCTGCAATCATTGACAACAAGCCTGCTTTTGGGGTATGGGAATGAACAATATCAGGTTTTTCTTTTTTGAACAACCAGTACAGTAACCATAAACAATAGATATCTTGAAAAATAGTGATTTTTCTGGTGAAGGGAATTACTTGATGCGGACAACCTTCTCGTTTGACCACCTCATTGACTTCTCTTCCGTCAGCACTGACCATCAAAACGTCAAACCCGGACTCCTTCATAAACTTCATCTGTCCTGCCAACAAAAGTTTCAATGACAGTGGGACAGTTGTGACCCGAATTAATTTTGGCATTAATTTTTTTTATTTTTAAAAGTCAAAGATAACTTTTTATTGTTTCGATTGGGCTTCCTATTTGAAAAAAGCCAGAATAAAGTAACTTGAAAACAAGCAGAATTGGCTTTTTTATCCTTTCATAATTCCTTTTTGAGGATGCATGTTTTCAAGCAAACACCAAATACCTTGCCCATTTTCCCTCCCTAAACCTTAAAAAATTTAATTTAGATTGAGGATAGTTATTGGGAAAGCCCCCTTTGCCTGAAACAATTGGCAACCTGACTTATTTTTAAAACTTAATCCAAATCAAGAAGCAATTTTCTGCCATTTATTCAAAAAATCAGCAATCTTATTTACCTTTAGACAATTGTAAATCCCTTTTATTAAAAATTCACCATGTTGAAGGACATAAAAATCGCCATCATTGGATGTGGAAATCTTGGGACCTCCATTGTGAACGGCCTATTGGAGCAAGCTGATTTTCAACCACAAAACCTCCATGTTACCAAAAGGAATCCCGAGAACCTGTTATATCTCCAAGACAAGGGAGTTAGGGTTCATTCTGACAACCTGATTGCTGCCCAGGAAGCTGATTTGGTGATTTTGGGGGTCAAACCTTATAATGTATCCGCAATCCTAAGGGAAATAAAACCAGCATTGGATCCTAATAAACAAGTCATTATTTCCTTGGCAACGGGCATCACTTTGGACGAGATGTATACCGTTTTGGATCCTCAAACGACTGTTTTCAGAGCGATGCCGAATATTGCAGCGGATATACAGGAATCTGTCACCTGCATATGTGGACGCAACCAGTCCGAATCAAGTGAAGAAAAAGTGAAGCAACTTTTCAACAGCATTGGTTTTTCCATCACCATCGATGAAGGGTTGATGGAAGCGGCAACCATCCTCGGCGCCTGCGGGATTGCCTATGTCTTGCGTTTCATGCGGGCGATGATCCAAGGGGGGATACAGATCGGATTCGATGCCAAAACCGCCAGTAAGATCGTCAACCAAACCGTAAAAGGTGCCGCTGAGCTGATGATTCAGAAACAGATTCATCCCGAAGAAGCCATAGACAAAGTCACCACACCAAAGGGATGTACCATTGTCGGCCTCAATGAAATGGAGCATCAAGGTTTCAGTGCAGCCATGGTTAGGGGGATTCTGGTTTCATTTGAAAAAATCGAAAAAAAATAAGGGGAAAAGCTTGAAGATAATCCCAAAGGGGAATCTTAACAATCGACACGTTGCAGGGCTTTGACTATCTACCTGTGGAGACCCTCCAGAAGATATTCTATACTAAAACACCCTTCATTTAAGGCCATATTTAGCCAAAAATGAAGGGTGTTTTCCAATTCAGAGGAAACCAGCTCCATGATTGAACCTGGATCTATATCCCCCAGTATCCTTAAGGGAAAATCCCCAAGTCGGTATAACTGATGGCAATTCTTTCGAGTGCAAGGATAAAACCTGCTGTCCTCAAACTTTTAATGTTTTTGTCTTTGCGGGTTTTGTTCATGCTGTGGTAAGCCGCAACCATGGTGTCTTCCAGTCCAGAAATAACCAAATCCCTTTCTGAGGCACCTGAAATCAAACCTTCCTTTTCGTCATCCGTGAAACTTTCCCCTGTGGCATTTTCTATGGTAGACATCAGTTTCCTGTATTTCTCCATGTCATACCTTTTTTCCAATTTACCGAAAGAAACCCTTGAGAGATTCTTTAGCCATTCGAAATAAGAAACGGTTACACCGCCAGCATTGAGATACATGTCGGGAATGACCATTACCCCATTTTCCAAAAGGATATTGGAAGCTTCTTGTGTGACAGGTCCGTTGGCCGCTTCGCCGACGATTTTTGCCTGGATTTTAGATGCATTTTCTTTGGTAATCTGATTTTCCAAAGCTGCTGGCACCAAAATATCACATGGATAAATCAGGAGTTCTTTGCTTTCTTTTATAAATTCTCCTCTGGAATACCCCTTAAAACCCTTGTTTTTTGTTTGGTATTCTTTGAGGGATTTCACATCGATTCCTGCCTCATCCCATATCCCCCCATTCCATTCTGCGACACCGACTATTTTGGCACCTGCTTCCCGCAAATACAGCGCTGAATGGTATCCTACGTTTCCAAAACCCTGGATGATGATATTTTTACCCTTTAGCCCCGTTGTCAATCCTAGCTCTTTCATGTCTTCCTCCACTCCAACGGCTTCTCGGATACCGATATATACCCCCATACCGGTGGCTTCGTTTCTTCCCTCAATCCCATGTTGGGAAAGTGGTTTACCGGTCACGCAGCCTTTGGCATTGATCAATTCCGGATTGAAAGCTTCGAAAGTATCGACGATCCAAGCCATTTCCCTAGCACCTGTTCCATAATCGGGTGCGGGCACGTCAATGGCAGGACCTATAAATTTCTTTTTGATCAATTCCGAGGTATATCTTCTGGTGATCCGCTCCAATTGGTTGGCATTGTATTTCAAGGGGTCCATGCGTACCCCTCCTTTTGCTCCACCAAAAGGGATATTGACCAGCGCACATTTATAGGTCATCAAGGCTGCCAATCCTTTGACTTCATCCTCATTGACATGCTCACTGTATCGGATTCCTCCTTTTACAGGAAGTTTGTGATGGGAATGTTGAATCCGATAACCTGTAAGGGTTTCATAGGTTCCGTCATCATTGCGAAGTGGGAAATTAAACTTGTAAATGCTATTGCATTGCTTGATTTGATTCAAAAGGCCGGGGTGTAAATCCATGTGTCTGGCAGCCTCATCCACAAAACCACATACATCATCAAATAAGCTATACTCGGTTTTTTTGGTCATAAAAATATTCGTTTAGATTAAACGTGAATTTACTAATCATTCTCTTCAATACGAATTTTATGGTAGATTGATATTTTTTTTAACCCCTTCCAATTGGCCTTCAATCAAAAAAAATATGGACATGTAGATCAGAAGTATTTATTCACCCATTCCAACAACCAAAAAACAGAATATTATTTTGTGTTTTGGGCCGAATATCGTGTTAAAACTTAAACCAAAAAAATGAAAATCAATATATACCCTCCTTGATTAGTTTTACTGGCGTATAATTCTTCCATCCTCCATCTCGATGATTCTGTCTGTTGCTGCGGCGAAATCTTGATCATGTGTGACAATCAAGAGCGTCTGATGAAACTCCTGGGTCAATTCCTTGAAAATACTGAATACGATATCTCCATTTTTTTTATCCAAATTTCCAGAAGGTTCGTCTCCCATAATGATCAAAGGGTCATTGATCAGTGCCCGAGTGATGGCTACACGCTGCTTCTCCCCGCCCGAAAGTTGATTGGCCTTTTTCAATGCATGCCCTTGCATCCCAAAAATCTTCAGCTTTTCCATCGCCCGATGTTCCAATTCCTCTCTGGAATATTTCCCAAGTTTCAGCCCGGGGATCATCACGTTTTCCAACACGGAAAATTCATTCAACAAATAATGGAATTGAAAAACAAACCCTATCTTTTCATTTCTGATTTTCGAATGGTATTTTTGAGACTTGGTGTTCATCTCTTCCCGATCGATAAAAAGTGCCCCCTCATAATCCGTATCCATGGTGGAAAGAATATAGAGCAATGTGGACTTCCCACAGCCCGACTTCCCAACCACAGACACGAATTCTCCCTTTGAAATCTGAAAAGTCACCTCCTTTAAGACCTGCGTTTTTTCGGGACTGAAGAAATACTTATTGATTCCTTTGGCTTCAAGTACGATCTCTCCTTTCATGATTATTTGCCTCTGATGATGTCTACGGGATCGACTGAACTGGCTTTTCTTGCGGGAAAATAACCTGCAAAATAAGTAGTCACCAAGCCAAAAACCCCGCCGATTAGGTAATATTTTGGATTAAAATCAACAGGAAAAGTCTTAATGGTCGGCAACGCTTCTGTTTCAAAAGGAATCCTTTCGATGCCCAAACCTGCCAAAAACCCCAAGATCAAACCTGCGCCTCCCCCTACAAAGCCTATAGTCAAGGCAATCGCGATAAATATATTGTTCACATCCCTCCCCGAAAAACCGATTGCCTTTAGAATGGCTATCGTATCCATTTTCTCATATATCATCATGTTCAGGATATTGTAAATCCCAAATCCAGAGACGATCAACAGGGTGATTCCAACTGCATAGCTGATCAATGTCCTGATCCTTGTGCCTGTTTCAAATTGCGCATTGACAGTCTGGATATCATCCGCATCGATGCCAAAAACATCTCGATATTCCCTGGCCATGGAAGGAGCTAAAGCCAAGTCCTTTAGCTTCACCTGAACATCCGTAATATAGGAAGCTGTTTCGCCCAACATTTTTTGGGTCGTTGCGATGGAAGCATAACTTTGGACATTATCCAGATCTCCCAATCCTGATTGATAGTAGCCAACCACCTTTAATTGTATTCTGTTGCCTTGGGCGGTAGTGGCTTGGATGACATCTCCGATTTCGGCCATCATTCTATCGGCAGCTCCTTTCCCCAAAATAATGCTGTTTGCCGTGTTTTTTAGATCAATGTAATTTCCTGCCGTGACGTAATCCTGAAAGAAGAAAAGATCGGCTTCAGCTTCGACGTCAATTCCATTGATTACACCTGTAATGTTGATGGTGCCAACATTGTAAAAAACCTGTGCTGATATTTTTGGGGCTACCCCCAAAACCCGGGGATCCTCCTGGAGCGTCTTGACAATGGCTTCATTGTTATGGATACTGATGCGACTGGCACT
Organism: Rhodonellum sp.; assembly: GCF_030656585.1. NCBI lineage: Bacteria > Pseudomonadati > Bacteroidota > Cytophagia > Cytophagales > Cytophagaceae > Rhodonellum > Rhodonellum sp. The sequence continues at coordinate 32,584 of NZ_JAUSPP010000003.1, read as the reverse complement.
GGGTTTTATCGACCGAATAATATTATAGTAATCCCCAAATTCCTCGGATTGGTCTATGGGTTGATTCGGGTTGGGTTTGACTTCATTGTAAAACCGGATATGGGGAGTTCTATTCAATATCAACCCGTCAAGCATGGTATTCAATCCATTCATAAACCCCAGCAATGCCACGAACATGGTAAGACTGAAGGTCACCCCTACTGCAGCTACCGTAGTTTGCTTCAACCTCGCCAACATCAGCGATTTTGCGATTTCCAATGTAAGAGAAATTTTCATTTTTCCACCTTGATTACTTGGTCATTCTCTCCCAAACCTTCCAGGATTTCCGCCTTCTGAAAATCCCTGAGCCCCAATACCACCGCAACGGTATCCCCATCTGACTTGATCGCGTAACGGTCCCGATAAATATAACTCCTGGGCAGCGTGAGTGCATTTTCTTTGGATTGGATCAATATATTTGCCTCAAGGGTAAGGTTCGGGTAAAGCACCGCTGGCTTTCTGACGAATTTCCCCTCAACTGTGAAACTTTTGCTGTTTTGATCCATAAGGGGATTGATTTGACTGATCATTGCCTCAAATGTTTCCCCACGGTAACTGTCCATACTGACAAGGATCTTTTGGCCGACTGCCACTTTCACGATATCATATTCATCCACCTGCATTTCGATAACAAATTCCCGATCACTCCCAATCACCGCCAAAGGGGTTTGAATCCCCACCATTTCCCCCTTTTCTCGGAGTAGGGCATAAATTCTACCCTTGACCTTGCTTCTCAAAATAAAATCACTTTCAAGCACTTTGGATATTGCCAAGTTTTTTGATGCGTTTTTATCATTGAAATCAATCTGCCTCTCTTGGTCCTCGTATCTTAGCAATGAAGATTGATATGCGGTTTGGCTATTGTCAAATGCTAACTTTCGTTGCTCTAGCTCTATCAAAGACCCAATGCCCCTTTCATGAAGCCGCTGCTGTCGAACCCACAGAAGCGAATCATTCTGCAGCCTGTTTTTGGCGAGTTGGATATTGATTTCCAAATCCTTCAATTTAGATTGGTTGGTTTTTCGATCTGCAAATAGCCTTGCCAATTCGGCATTTTCCCGATTTAGCTTGGCTGATTCGTTATAAATGGCAAGGATTGGAGTACCAACATCCACGCTATCCCCTTCCCGCACGAATATTTCTTGGATCAATCCACTTGCATTGGCATAAGCCTGATATTGGTTTTGGCTTCGAACAATTCCAGATGCATAAACGGATTCAGAAATATGTTCTCTCTTGGGATTGGTTTTCTGGGAGGAATTTCCACAGGACGATAAGAGAAAAATCAACAAAAAACAGGAAACTAGTGTCGGTTTCATGGGTTTTTAGTTTTACCAAAAATAATCTTAACCGTCACTAAAGTACAAGTTTTTCATGTCTAAATTGGCATTCCTCCAGAAAAATAACAGCAAGATATTGCCGATCAAAACAAATCAAACCCATCACAAAAGCAAAAATTAATTTCTGCTTTTGTGATGGGTTGAGGAATATGGATTGAAGAATTAAAGAATCAAAACGATTATTTTGAGGTATCCTTGATGAAATCCGCAAGATCTTTTTTGAATTTGACAAGTGAAGGCAAGTGGGTATACATCATGTGTCCCGCTTCATAATACGTCATGGTGATATTGTCCCTGATTTCAGGTCTCAGACCCAGATGGTCAATGGAGTTTTCCACCCCATAAAATACCGTCGCCAAATCATAATACCCGTTCATGATCAATACTTTTACATTTGGATCCTTGTTCATTGCCGAAGCCATATCGATACCGGTGTTGATGGCTGTCTGGGTACCCCAACCCATATTTCCGGCATGGCTCCAATCCCATTTGAATCCCGGTGAGGAATAGGCTGAGGTCTTGTAATTCAATTTTTTGCTTACGCCAAGTTCCCGGTGGAAGTAATCCAGAAAACCCGTGGTATATGCCGAAGAGATCGCATCGCTTTGTGGATCGGTCGTACTTGATTGATTGAGTAAGTTTTCATTGATCCCAACAAACCTTGAATCCAAGCGACCAACGGTCTTCCCTTCTTCCCGCATCAATTCATTGAAAAACTCCTCTGCTTTCACCCTGAGGTCTGCCTTCATCCAATACTCTTTGCTCAGACCGGTGTATTGCCCGAGCTTTTGTGCCATTTTGGCTTTATCCTCCAAAGAGAGTCTGCTGCCTCTGTAGAGTGCCGGCATGTACTCCTCTTCCGTAAATTTTCTCAATTCCTCGACAAAAGATTCCAAATCCGGATTTTTGTTTTCCAGTTTGTCATGGTACCAAGCCGTGGTGGCATAAGATGGAAAATGAACAAGGTAAGGGGTATCATCTCCAACAGGAAATGTCAGTGTCCTCAAATCAAAAACGGAAGACACCATCACTACGCCATTCAGCGCAATGCCTTTGTCCAACAAACTACTCATCACCCCGGCATTCCGGAAAGTACCATAACTTTCCCCTAACAAATACTTGGGAGATTGGAATCTGTCATATTCCTTTAGGAACTGGACAATAAAGAGAGAAATAGACCTGATGTCTTGATCCACTCCCCAGAAATCCTCGCCTTTTGCTTTGCCTATGGGAATACTCAATCCTGTACCCACTGGATCGATCATGACGACATCAGCCATATCAAGGATGGAGTATTCGTTGTTCACCACAGTATAGGGAGCGGCTTTGGTATAATCCGGATCATTGACAACGACCCTTTTGGGCCCCATTACTCCCATGTGTAACCAGTACGAAGAGGATCCAGGGCCTCCATTGTAAGAAAATATGATTGGCCGTTTGGAAGGCCCCTCCTCTTTGAAATAACTGGTAAAACCAAATAAGGCAATGGGCTCATTGTTTTCATCCCGAAGTTGTAGGGTTCCAGCCTTGGTTTTCAGGCTATGCGTTGTGCCCTCTATTTTCACATTTTGGATGGAAGAAAAAATTTCTCCTTGGGGAATGGTTTCCGGTGTTTTTTCTTGGGCAAATGAAAATGTAAATGTCAGGCAAATCGCCAGTATCGATAAAGAAATTTGTTTTTTCATGATGCAGTGTTTCTGTTTTGCGTCTTCATATTATCAATTCATGCCCATAGACGGCACATGTTTATAAACTTTCCCTTCTTTCATTACAAAAACCACATCTTTCATGACCTTGATGTCCTTTTCAGGATCTCCTGAGACGGCGATGATATCCGCAAATTTCCCTGATTCCAAGACACCAATTTTGTTTTCCATGCCCAATAGTTCCGCGCCACGTAGGGTTGCGGTTTGGATGGCTTCCAGGTTTGGCATGCCTACCTCCGTCATGTAAATAAATTCTCTGTAGTTTTCCCCATGAGGAAAAACACCGGCATCTGTTCCAAAAGCGATTTTCACACCTCTCTTATAAGCCTTTCCGAACGTAGTTTGAATTTGGGCTCCGATGGCTTCGGCCTTTGCTTTGACCGGAGCGGGATAGTAGCCCGGTATTCTGGCATATTCAGCCACGGACATCCCTGCGGTGATGGTAGGCACATACCAAGTACCTGCTTTTATCATCATGTCCATCGTTTTTTCTGACATCAATGTACCGTGTTCGATGGAGTGAATCCCTCCAATCACGGATCGCTGCATGCCCTCATCACCATGTGCATGAGCAGCGACATGGATCCCAAAATCCCTGGCGGTCTCTATCACAGCATTCAATTCATCTTGTTGGAATTGAGGAGCGGAACCATCTTTGGCCACACTCAATACTCCACCCGTGGCGGTTATCTTGATGACATCTGAGCCGTTTTTTACTTGTTGGCGAACTGCTTTCCTTGCGTCTGCAACGCCATTGATCACCCCGACTTCCGGCCCGGGGTCACCCATCAAGTCTCTCCTGACACCATTGGTGGGATCCGCGTGGCCGCCGGTGGGTGCGATTGATTTTCCTGCGGTGATGATCCTGGGACCGTCCACTTTTCCGGCAGCAATCGCATCCCTAAGGGAGATATTTACCCCTGATCCACCCATGTCTCTGACAGTGGTAAAACCAGCCATGAGGGTAGTCTTGGCATAGACCAGGGAATTGAAGGCCACGTCCGCTTCGTTGTTGGTAAATCTTTCCATGTACTGGCGAGGGCCTGTCTGTCCTTCCACATGAATATGCATGTCCATCAGCCCCGGCATTACTGTAGCGGATTTCAGGTCAATGATTTGATCTTCATCCGTTCCCTTTTGATATCCTTTAGCGACCGAAACGATCATCTCCCCCTCCACAACGATCGTCATTTCGGACAAGGTTTTGTTATTCCTGACATCTATCAACTTCCCAGCCTGTATATAGGTTTTTTGGGCAAACAAGTTTCCGCAGACTAATGCCAAAACAGCAGTTCCGTAAAATATTCTTTTCATTTTTATTTGGTTTTTATTGACGAAACAATCTATTAAAAAAAAACGATGAATGCGGCACGGAATGGCTTGGATCAAAAACAATGATGACTTTTGAGTTGATTTTTTTTCCTTGGCATCGGCAAAACGAAAAACCCAATCCCACTATCGGAAACAATTGGATCCATTCTGGAAATCACATCCCCGATTGATTTTGTCAAGCTCCTACTTTTTGAACTGATCAGAAAGGGAGTTTTGAATTTTTCAATCACTAATTAAACCCGTACTGTACATTCCCATTTCTCTTCCAGCCTACAATTCCTAATAATCAGGGAGTTGTCTGTGATTTTTGTTTTCACACTATCAGTAATATGTATTACTCCCTACTTGGTTTAACCCGTTTAATGCAAGACGAACTCAATTCAAGATTGTAATTGAATCATAATCAATTAGGTGTTGATTATTTTTGACTTCACCTTATAGGTGTCAGAAAATAGTCTCATAATATTCTGATTTTCTTGCAGTTTAACTCCTTTTGAACCAAATGCATATTACGTTACAGGTTAAATCCTGCGTCCCAATATAATCTCCTTAAAACACACCCTATCCATTTTAAACGTTTATAAACGACTATAAGCGAAAAGCAACCGACTCTCTGGTTTTTGGCTCCCCATCTTTGTTCCGTTGCTTGAATGAAAGAAGCAAGTTTCCAATTCATCTATAACCATAATTTAAAAAAACATGAACAAATTGAGAAACCGGGTACAATTGATCGGGAGATTGGGTGCCAAAGCAGATGTAAAACATCTTGAAAGTGGAAAGATCGTGGCAAACTTTAATTTGGCCACCAATGAGGTGTATTACAATGCCAAGGGAGAGAAAGTGGAGGAGACCACTTGGCACCAACTGGTGGCTTGGGGAAAAACGGCCGAAACCATAGAAAAATACACCGACAAGGGATCAGAAATCGCCATCGATGGGAAATTGACCAATCGCTCCTATACAGATAAGGATGGAGTGAAAAAATATGTAACCGAAGTAAATGTTGATGAGGTGCTTCTCCTTGGAGAAAAGGTGGTAAGTGTCTAATTTATAATAAAAAAGGGTGTTTGTTGATGAAGGCAGACACCTTTTTTGGATCTTTTCCCCAAATCACAGCAAGGAGTAAATCTCTTTTTGATTCACGGTTTCTTGTCCTTCATCAGTCCTTATTTTGAGTTTATATATACGATTGGCATCCAAAAGATTTCTAGGTTTTTTAACAATTGAAGGCAATTATGAGTATTTTTGACCTCGCAAAAAACCTATTAAACAATGAAAAAAATAGCAGTTTTTACATCTGGAGGTGATGCTCCCGGTATGAATGCCTGTATTCGCGCCGTGGTCAGAACCTCGATTTTTTACGGACTGGAGATCTATGGAATCAGCTATGGTTTCGATGGCATGATTAAGGGTGGGTTCAAAAGAATGCAATCCAATTCCGTCAGCAATATCGTCCAAAGAGGTGGAACAATCCTCAAATCTGCAAGAAGTGAAGAGTTCATGACCAAAGAAGGTCGTCAAAAAGCTTATGATCAATTAAAGGAGCATGAGATAGAGGGGGTGGTGGCAATAGGAGGAGACGGCACGTTTACCGGTGCAAAGGTGTTTTTTGAAGAATTCGGTATCCCCATCATTGGTTGCCCTGGCACCATTGACAATGACATCTATGGCACGGATTATACCATCGGTTTTGACACAGCTGTCAACACAGCGCTGGAAGCCATCGACAAAATCAGGGACACGGCTGCGGCCCATGACCGGATTTTCTTTGTCGAAGTGATGGGTCGAGACAGTGGCTATATAGCCGTAGAGTGTGGCATCGGCGGTGGAGCAGAATTTGTATTTGTCCCTGAAACCGAAACGGATCTGAAAAAAGTGGTGAAATCTCTAAAAAGCCTGAGAAAGTCCAAATCGTCCAGTCTTATTGTGGTTGCTGAAGGTGATGAAGAAGGCACTGCAGAGTACATCATGGAAAAAGTGAAAGGAAAGCTAAACGACGCCGATAAAGAATTCAAAGTAACCACACTGGGTCATATCCAAAGAGGCGGGAACCCTACGGCCAGAGACAGGGTATTGGCTTCCCGTTGCGGAATGGCGGCAGTTGACGGTCTCATTGCGGGTAAATCCAACTGCATGGCGGGAGTTGTCAATGGAGATGTCATCTACACCCCTTTCGAGGATTGTATTGGCAAAACCAAACCACTAAAAGAAGACCATTTGAAACTGATTGAAATACTTAGTATATAAAAAATGGGGTTTATACCGATATTCATTACTCTTGGTGGTGCAGTGATGCTTTTTATGATGGTGGTCAACATGACCTTGAAAACCAAAAAAAACCAAGTGCTCAACCTGCAGGCCAAGGTTCTGGAGGAATTGCAAAAAATCGGGGAGCAAGGAAAGATGGACTTGAAGCTTGACCCCAATGATACAACAGCGCTGAAAGCCGTCTATATCCAAGTAAAAAACAATTTGGGAGAAAAGGATAAAGCAATTTTTGAAAAGGAAATCAAAAAACCTTTCCAAACCGCCAAACTCATCAAATCCCAATACAACGAACTCCTGAAAAGAAAACCCTATAGCATTGTAGCCAAGTTACTGGGCTACAATGCTATATGATTTCGGATTAAATTTTGGATTTCCAGATATTGGTCTGGGTGAAACCAATGTATTTGTTCATCCTTTTTGAACCAGGTGAATTGCCTTTTGGCATACCTTCTTGAATTTCTTTTTAAAAGCCTGACCGCTTCTTCTTTGTCGTATTTCCCTTCGATAAACCCAAAAATCTCGGAATATCCCACAGTTTGCAGGGCATTGAGGTGCCTGAAGGGATAAAGTCCTTCTGCCTCATCAAAAAGCCCTTTTTCAATCATTTGATCCATTCTCAAATTGATCCTGACATAAAGGTCCTCCCTGTCTCTTTCCAATCCTATTTTGATAATTCCAAAAGGCCTAGGTTGTATTTTCTTTTCCCGAAAAGCACTGAAAGGCTTGCCCGTTCCCCTAAAAACTTCCAAAGCTCTCATTAATCGCTGGGGATTTTGAAGATCAACGGTTCGATAATACTCCGGATCACAGTTCAAAAGTTCTCTTTGAAGAGGTTCGATACCTTCCGATTCAAAACTTTGGATCAATTCCCTGCGGATGTTTGGATCTACCGCATCGATATCATCAAATCCTTTACAAATGGCATCGACATATAGTCCTGAACCTCCCGTCATCACGACCAAATCGTGGCTTTCAAATAAGGTCTCCAAAAGAAAAAGTGTATCCCGCTCAAATTTTTTCACATCATACTCCTCGTGGATGGAGAGGGTATTGATAAAATGATGTCGGGCCATTTTCAGCTCTTCAGCAGAAGGCTTCGCTGTTCCCAATTCCATTTCTCTAAAAAATTGCCTACTATCTGAAGATATAATTTCAGTTTTGAAATTTTTAGCTAAATTAAGGCATAATTCAGTTTTCCCGACAGCCGTGGGACCTACGATTACCAATAGATGTTTATTTTTCTTCACTAAAATTAGGTCAAAATCCTACTTATTGAATGGCCTCAAAAATACCAATAAAACATGACGAAAAACAAAAAGGTATTGATCGTGGACGATAATGCTTTGAATAGAAAAGTTTTCGAACACATCATTGGGCAAGTTTATTTTTATGAGACCGCCGAAAATGGGGTCGAAGCGATAGAGAAGGTAAAGGAAGGAGATTTTGACCTTATCCTGATGGATATTCAAATGCCTTTGCTTGATGGCATTAGTGCTTTGAAAATAATAAAAGCGGAACAACTCACCAACAGTCCAGTCATAGCCATATCCGCCTATGCAAGCACGGCAGACCGCGACTATTTTCTTTCTGCCGGATTCGATGATTTTATTGCAAAACCGATAACACCAAGACAACTTTTGGAAACCATCGAAAACAATATCTTAAAAAACGGCTTTACTTTTGAAGACAGCCAAGGATTTGACGAGGATCTCATTTTGGATGAAACCGTAATCAACCAATTGATGAAGTACAATACCCTAGAAAACATTAAAACCGTTTACCAAGATTTTTTGGACGAATCCTTTCGCTTGCTCACAGAGATCAACTTGTTGATAAAGGAAGAAAATTATCCAGAAATAGGCGAAAAAATACACATTATGAAAGGAAATTCAGGTACTTTGGGAGCGATGAAGATTTTTAATTTCACCAAAGCATTTGAGAAAAACATAAAAACCACCAATTTTGACAATATCTTTAGGGAATATTTAATTTTGGAAGGGCTCATCACTAGTTTTCAAGAACACCTCCAAGCAAAAAAAATGATTTGATCCATGACGGAAAGTAAGAAAATATTGGTCGCTGAAGACAGTTCGGTGATTATTAACCTCACCAAAAATGTACTGTTGTTTGAAAACTATTCCATTTCAGCAGTAAAGAACGGAAAGCAGGTTTTAGAAAAACTGGCCAAAGAAGATTTTGATTTGATCTTGATGGACATCAATATGCCAGTGATGGATGGAATCGAATGCACAAAGGCCATTCGGGAACTTGAAGATCCAAAAAAGGCAAGCGTCCCCATTGTGGCAATCACTGGAAACTATAAAAACTATACACTGGATGATTTTAAAAAAGCAGGCTTGAATGATTATGTCCAAAAACCATTGGATTATGATTATTTATTGGCCACGGTAAGAAAACATCTTGAAAAGTAATATTCCCCCATGACCATAAAGTTCACAAAACATTTTCTGGAAAAACTCGAAAACCTTTTCGCAGCTTCGGATTATATTTTGAGGTACGAAAAGGGAAGTTTCAAATCCGGGTATTGTATTCTAAATGATAGCAAAATCGTCATCATCAACAGGTATTATACCCTTGAGGGAAAAATCAACACCTTATTGGAAATCGTGAAAGAACTGAATTTCAATCCTAAGGATTTTGTGGACAAAAAAAACCAAGATCTTCTTTCAGAACTCCAACAAACCGAATTGAAACTTTGAAGGTAACATTTTTAGGGACAGGAACTTCCCAAGGCGTCCCAGTGATCGGCTGTGATTGCCCGGTTTGCAGCTCTTTGGATTTTAGAGATAAAAGGTTCAGAACAGCCATTCACCTTGACATTGATGGGAAAAGTATTGTCATAGACACTGGCCCGGATTTCAGACAACAAATGCTTCGGGAAAAAATCAGCAGCCTGGACGCCATTCTTTACACCCATCAACACAAAGACCATACAGCGGGATTGGACGATATACGTCCATATAATTTTTCTCAGAAAAAGGACATCCCCATCTACGGCACCAAGGAGGTATTGGAACAGATAAAAATGGAATTCTCCTACATCTTTCAGGAAGTAAAATACCCTGGAGTTCCAGCTGTCATTCCCAATGAAATCACCAAATCTCCATTTGTTGCGGAGGGAATATCGGTGATTCCCATAGAAGTACTCCATTACAGATTGCCTGTACTGGGATTTCGATTCAAGGATTTCACCTATATCACGGATGCCAGTTTTATTTCGGAGAAAGAGATGCGGAAAATAAAAGGGACCAAAGTATTGGTTCTCAATGCCCTTCAGAAAGAATACCATATTTCCCATTTCACTCTGGAAAAAGCCATCGAAATGGTAAATATCATCAAACCAGAGAGGGCATTTTTCACCCACATTAGTCACAAACTCGGCAACCATAAAGAAGTCGAAGATAGTCTTCCCGAAAACATCAAGCTTGCGTTTGATGGGCTAAAAATCCATATTGACTGATGCACTTCAATTTTCACTTTCTCAAATTTCTTTGTCCAGCCCTCGAAGAGCGGTATCAGGGAATGGAAATCACCTCTTGCTTTTCACAAAACAAGAATGAGCTGATCATTGCCTGCAAAAAGGAGGAAGAAGGTTTTTATATTCGCGCGAATCTTTTGCCTTCGATTTCATGCCTGGGATTCCCAGATGATTTCAAAAGAGGCAAAAGAAACACCATTTCTTTATTCCCAGATCTCATCGGTCAGGTGATCCATTCCGTTCAGGTCGTGAATTTCGAAAGAGCTTTTATTATCGAACTTGAGAGTGGAGACAAGCTTTTGTTCAAACTTCACGGCACCCGTAGCAATGTTCTTTTTTACAAAATCGGGGAAGACCTCCCCAGTATTTTGTTCAGAAACGATTTGAGAGTGGACAGGGAAATTTCACTTTCCGAATTCCCGAAAAACTTTGATTTGGGAAATTCGAGATTTGAAAGTTTAGAGGGAAATGCCTCCCAGTTTTTGCCGACATTGGGAAAAATCCCAAGGGAATGGCTACAGTCACATGGCTATATCGATGCCGATCTTGAAGTGAAGTGGGCATTGATGCAGGAATTATTGGACATGTTGGAAAGTCCTTTGTTTACGATCACCAAACGTGGAAAAGAGCATGTTTTAAGTTTATTACCGGAAGAAAACCCGATTTTCCAGACCGAAGATCCCATCCACGCATGCAATGCACTTTTTGGTTATTTGGTGGTTGTCCAAGCCTTTGATAAGGAAAAAAGCCATTGGCAAAAAATCTTTGAAGACCAGAGAAAAAAATCCATTGGGTACATTCAAAAAACCTCTCAAAAACTGGAGGATTTGATCAATGAAATCAGCCCTGCTCAGATCGCAGATGTGATCATGGCGAACCTTCACCAAATCGCTCCCAATCAGGAGGAAGTGCAGCTTTTCAATTTCTACACAGAAAAAGAGGAAACCATCAAGCTGAAAAGGGGGCAATCCCCGCAGAAGTTTGCGGAAAATCTATATCGCAAATCCAAAAACCGAAAAATAGAAATCAACCAACTTCATGAGAATTTGGAAGGGAAGCAATACCTGGTAGAAAATCTTGACCTGATGCTTTCCGAAATCAGTCCAATCAAAGAGTTTCGGGGACTGAGGGATTTCATAAAGAAACACAATCTGGTTGCACAGGAAAAAGAAAGCCAAGAACAAGTCCCTTTTAAGCGATTCGATGTAGAGGGTTTTGAGGTCTTGGTCGGCAAGTCTGCTAAAGGAAATGATGAAATGCTCCGCAATTATGCCTGGAAAGAGGATCTGTGGCTGCATGCAAAAGATGTTTCTGGTTCTCATGTGCTCATCAAATTCAAATCGGGTATCCAATTCCCGAAATCGGTTATCGAGAGAGCAGCTGAACTGGCTGCCTATTACTCCAAAAACAAGAATGAGAGCTTGTCTGCGGTTATTTATACCCCTTCAAAGTATGTGAGGAAGGTAAAAGGTTCCGCACCTGGAGCTGTGATGGTGGCCAAGGAAAACATTCTCCTTGTTCCACCTAAAGGACCTTCCTAAATTTTTGTTTTATTAAATCCGAATTCTAAGACACCGAAAAAGTAACGTAAAGAATCTAACTTGATTAAGTTAAATGGAATTATGCCCGCGCAATTCTAATTCGGACTCGAGTTGCTTAAACCCGTGTTATGCATTACCATTTCTAAACGGTTTGGTACAAAAAATCGGGGCATGTTTTTTAAACATGTCCCGATTTCAATTTTAATTCAAACTATTGTGCTTTTATCAATCGACAACATGTACTTTCAACATGTTGGTTTTCCCTTTTGATTTCAATGGCATACTGGCTGTATTGATGATGATATCACCAGCATTGACATGACCGTTGTTTTTCAGTGTTTTTTCGATATCAGCAAAAGTCTCGTCGGTGGACACATTGCTTTCATAGTAAAAGGATCTCACTCCCCACACCAAACTCATCTGGGTTATCAATTGCTTGTTTCGGGTGAAAACAAAAATACTGGCCAAAGGTCGATGGGAAGCGATTCTGAAGCCCGTAAAACCTGAAGTGGTGATTCCCACGATTGCTTTTGCCTTTACGTTTCTGGAAAGTCTTGAAGCCATCAACAGCAAATTGTTACTTAGAAATGTCTCATCATCTTCCTCAATTTTGTAGAGGTTGTGGTAGACATCCGCATTGTTTTCTACGTAGGAAATAATGCTGCTCATGGCCTTCACTGAATTTACGGGATAATTGCCAGATGCAGTCTCTGCAGAGAGCATCACGGCATCTGCGCCATCCAATACTGCTGTGGCGACGTCATTGGTTTCAGCTCTTGTAGGCCTTGGATTCACGATCATACTCTCCAGCATCTGGGTAGCGATAATCACAGGCTTGCAAGCGATTTTGCATTTCTCCACCATTTTCTTCTGCCAAAGCGGGACCATTTCCATGGGTACTTCCACACCCAGGTCACCTCTTGCGACCATGATGGCGTCTGTTGCCTCTATGATCGCATCAATGTTATCCAGTGCCTCTGGCTTTTCTATTTTTGCAACGATTTTACAAACCTTGCCAGCTTTTTTAATCCTTTCTCTCAAATCCAGGATATCCTCTGCAGAACGCACAAAAGAAAGGGCAATCCAATCCACATCATTTTCCAATCCGAAGATCAAGTCTTCCAGATCTTTTTCCGTAAGGGAAGGTGCGGATACTTTTGTGTTGGGCAGGTTTATGCCTTTTCTGGATTTTAAGATCCCTCCATGAATGACTGTACAATTCACGTTTTTGCCATCTGTACTGACCACGACCAATTCAAGATTACCATCATCGATCAAGATACGGTCACCTGTGGAAACGTCGTTTGGAAGGTTTTGATAAACGGTGCTGACCAATTCAGCAGTTCCGATTACGGGATCGTTTGTAATGGTAATGGAATTTCCAGGGAGGATTTCCACTCCATTGTTTTCAACCTCGCCCACCCTAATTTTTGGACCTTGAAGATCTTGAAGAATCCCCAGATGGAGATTGTTTTCCTTATTGATTTTTCGGATTAGTTTGATGACCTCCGAATGACCTTTGTGATTGCCGTGAGAAAAATTCAGGCGAAAAACATTGGCTCCAGCTTTTGCCAAATTGATAAGTACTTCTTCGTTGTTAGAGGCAGGACCAACAGTAGCTAGAATCTTTGTTTTATTAAAGACGGTTACGCTCATGAGTAAATATTTTGTTAATAGGTTAAAAGATTTTCTTTTGATTTAATTTTGGACAAGTCCAGCTTCACCACATTTTGGATGAATAAGCTCGTGGAAAGTTGCTCAATATAAGCATTAATATTCAATTGGGAGGTCAAGTCCTGCAGCAGCAGGAAGTAATCCATGATTTTAAGTTCTGGAATTAGAAATAACGCATTTCCACCATCACTATAGGATCGGTTTTTCAACAACTGAATAAACCCATGTTCTTTCTCAAGAATAAATTGGGATATTTTCAATTGCGGCTGATTTGTAAATTCCAACTCATAGTCTTTTGCTTTAACCAAGTTGATTCCCAAAGAATCATTGATTACCCAAGCCATTTTGTAATCCTTTAATGGAGCCACAAAACCTAAAAGTTCAAAGTCAAATTCGGGTTCTACGAATAGTTTTGTTTTCTTCATTCAGGAAGAATTTTTCATGGACAAAGTTAAAAATAATCTTAGAACTTCTATCTTGCGAGAGAATATCTTGATTTAGTTGCCCAGTATTTTTGGCAATAAGGTTTTAAATATATTTCTTTGCACAGTGTTTAAATTAAACTGATCACAAAATGTCTGAAATTGCACAAAAAGTAAAAGCCATTATCGTTGATAAATTAGGCGTTGAGGAATCCGAAGTTACTCCCGAAGCTAGCTTCACAAACGATCTTGGTGCCGACTCTCTGGACACAGTAGAGCTCATCATGGAATTCGAAAAAGAATTCAACATTTCCATCCCAGATGATCAAGCTGAGCAAATTGGCACAGTTGGTCAGGCGATTAGCTATCTGGAAGCAAACGTAAAATAAGTAATCACTCAAAATTCATTTATGAATTTAAGAAGAGTTGTAGTAACAGGTATTGGTGCCCTTACACCCATAGGCAATACCGTCCCGGAATTCTGGGAAGGTCTTACTAATGGTGTGAGCGGTGCTGCACCTATTACTAAATTCGATGCCTCTCTATTCAAGACACAATTCGCTTGCGAAGTGAAAAACTTCGATGCGGAAAAATTTCTGGACAGGAAAGAGGCGAGGAAGATGGATCCTTTCACTCAATTCGCAATGATTGCAGTGGCAGAAGCCATGAATGATTCCGGTTTGGATCTAGAAAAAATTAATCTCTACCGTGCAGGTGTTATCTGGGGTTCCGGAATAGGTGGACTAAAAACATTTCAAGAGGAGGTTGTCGATTTCGCGAGAGGAGATGGTACTCCCCGCTTCAACCCATTCTTCATTCCAAAAATGATTGCGGACATCAGTGCTGGGTTCCTTTCCATAAAATATGGATTCAAAGGCCCCAATTTTGTAACCGTTTCGGCTTGCGCCTCCGGTACCAATGCATTGATCGATGCCTTCAACTACATCAGATTGGGAAAAGCGGACATCTTTATCAGCGGTGGCTCAGAAGCTACTATTACTGAGGCCGGTGTCGGTGGATTCAATGCCATGAAAGCGCTTTCCCAGAGAAACGATTCTCCTCAAACTGCTTCGAGACCTTTTGACAAGGATCGTGAAGGTTTTGTTTTGGGAGAAGGTGCTGGAGCACTTATACTTGAAGAATATGAGCATGCCAAGTCCCGGGGAGCAAAGATTTACGCTGAACTCGTTGGAGGCGGCATGACAGCCGATGCTTACCACATTACCGCACCCCACCCGCAGGGTGAAGGAGCCACAAACGTCATGAAATTGGCATTGGAAGATGCCGGAATGAATCCAGAAGATATCGACTACGTCAATGTCCATGGTACTTCCACACCTTTGGGTGATATCAGTGAAGTTAAAGCGATCCAAAATGTCTTTGGGGAACATGCCTATAAACTCAATATCAGCAGTACCAAATCCATGACAGGTCATTTGTTGGGTGCTGCCGGTGCGATAGAAGCAATTGCTTCCATCCTTGCGATACAAAACAGCCTCATTCCGCCTACCATCAACCATTTCACGGATGATGAGGGATTGGATAGCAAATTAAATTTGACATTCAACAAAGCTCAAAAAAGAGAAGTGCGTGCTGCTTTAAGCAATACTTTTGGATTTGGTGGTCATAATTGCTCCATTATTTTCAAAAAAATAACAGAGTAAATTTGAAACTTTCCAGATTGCTCAGATTTCAAGCATTTCTTTTCAATACAGATGAAAAAAGGCTTGCTGCCTCCATAAAACATATGGTAGGCAGCAAGCCTTTTAATTTATCCCTTTATAAACTTGCCATCAAGCACGTATCCGTAGCAGAGGAATTCAAGAATGGCCTGAGAATTTCGAACGAAAGACTGGAATATTTGGGTGACGCTATTTTAGGTGCGGTAGTCGCTGAATTTTTATTCAATAAATTTCCATTTCGCGATGAAGGTTTTCTCACAGAAACCCGTTCAAGAATGGTCAACCGAGAAGCCCTAAACCAAATCGCGGTTAAAATCGGCCTCTCCAAAATCTTGGAAGCAGAGCTGAAGGGGAAAAATCTCAGTGCACATAAATCCATTTTTGGGGATACCCTCGAAGCAATGGTGGGAGCTGTATATTTGGATAGAGGATATAAATTTTGCAAAAAATTCATTCACCAAAGAATCCTGATCCATTTTGATGTGGATGACATCATTGCCACCACCACAAATTTCAAAAGTAAAATAATCGAGTGGTCTCAAAAGGAAAGCAAAGAAGTCGATTTCAAACTGGTTTCCGTGACAGGAAACACAAGATTCAAGGAGTTTTTGGTTGAACTTTGGGTGGGAGGTGAAGTTTGCACTTCCGGAAAAGGGGCTACCAAGAAAAAAGCCGAACAGGAGGCTGCCAAAAATGCTTGTGAAAAACTTAAAATCGCTTTTTAGAACACTATCTTTGAGATCGCTGTTTTAAAGATACGATTTCGTTTTTATGTCAAAATTAAAAATAGCTTGCGCCACTGTCAACCAAACCCCTTTGGATTGGACAGGGAATTTCAACAGAATTGTCGATGCCATCCAAGAAGCAAGAGAACTAGGGGTGGAACTCCTTTGCTTTCCTGAACTCACATTGACAGGATATGGAAGTGAGGATTTGTTTCTCAGTCACTGGTATCCCCAAAAAGCCCTTCTTCAGCTCGAAAAACTTATTGCCCACTGTGGACAAATCACCGTGGCTGTTGGATTGCCGATAAGGATTGCCGACACTACATACAATTGTATGGCTGTGATAGAAAACGGTCAACTCCTGGGAATCGTAGCAAAACAATTCATGGCCATCGATGGTGTGCATTATGAATTCAGATGGTTTACGCCTTGGGTAGCGAGAGAAATCATTCCTTTTGAATTTTCAGGAGGTCAAATTCCACTTGGAGATGTTATTTTTGAAAAAAAAGGCATTTCCTACGGATTTGAAATCTGTGAAGATGCATGGAGAGGGGATGCCCGGCCGGGATACCGACTCCAGGAGCGAAAGGTCGATGTGATTTTCAACCCCAGCGCCAGTCATTTTGCGATGGGGAAAAGTGAAATTCGGGAGAACCTCGTCAAAAAGAGCTCTACCCTTTTGAATGCAACCTATTTTTACACCAATTTATTGGGAAATGAATCCGGACGAATGATTTTTGACGGAGAGATATTGGCTGCCAGAGCTGGTGAATTGATCCTGAAGAATGAATTGCTTTCCTTTTTGGATTATCAAGTCATGGGTTTTGAATTTGAAAAAGAAAATTTTGAAATCACCCCTGTTCCCACTGTCCATGACAAAAACAATGAATTTGTAAAAGCCACCTCCCTGGCTCTTTTTGATTATTTGAGAAAAAGCAAAAGCAAGGGATTTGTTCTTTCCTTGAGTGGAGGGGCGGATTCCTCTTCCATCGCAGTATTGATAGCAGAAATGGTGAGACGCGGAATCGAAGAATTGGGCGTAAGTTCTTTTTTGAAAAAAATAGGTTTGCCATTCAATCCACAAACTTCCGATCCCAAAACAGAAATTGTCGGAGAACTACTGACTACTGCATACCAAGCTTCTGAAAACTCTTCCTATTCGACCTTTCAGAGTGCCAAAACACTTTCCAAAAGCATTGGTGCCAAGTTTTATAATTGGGAGATTTCCGACGAGGTAAAATCCTATACCGAGAAAATCGAAACTGCTCTGGGTAGAAAACTGACCTGGAAAGACGATGATATTACCTTGCAAAATATTCAAGCCCGATCCCGTTCCCCGATCATTTGGATGTTGGCCAATATCAACAATGCTTTGCTCATCAATACTTCCAACAGAAGTGAAGGAGATGTAGGTTATACCACGATGGATGGCGACACGAGCGGAAGCATTTCCCCGATTGCTGGCGTAGACAAATTTTTCCTAATGAATTGGCTGAAATGGGCCGAAGAAAACCTGGGCTATCACGGCTTGAAAAGTGTGAATGCCCTCACGCCTACAGCTGAACTCCGACCAAATGAAAATCACCAAACGGATGAAACTGATTTGATGCCATATGCAGTGATCGTCGAAATCGAGCGGCTTGCTATTCGGGACAGAAAGTCACCAATGGATGTTTACCTGATTCTGAAGGAAAACTTAGGTATCGAAGATGGTTTGCTGAAAACATACATCAAGAAGTTTTTCAGGCTTTGGTCCAGGAATCAATGGAAGAGAGAGAGATTGGCGCCGTCGTTTCATTTGGATGAATTCAATATTGATCCAAAAACATGGTACAGATTCCCCATATTATCAGGGGGTTTTGAAGAAGAATTGAAAGAATTGGACAATTTTTAATATCACTCCTTGTCGAATTAAATTCTGAAGACATGCTGTTAATTTCAATGAGAGGTATTAGGTTTACATGCGGTTTTTGAATTGTTAAATTCATTTCCATAAAAGAAAAAACAATGACAGATGTTATATTGAGTTATGTGGTATGGAGCCCAGATGCTTCGGTGATACCGGGGTTTGAAAGACTCAGGTGGTACAGTTTACTGTTTGCTTTGGGGTTTATTATTTCCCAACAGGTAATGGTCTACATTTTTCGTAAAGAAGGCCAAGATGAGCGTTTGGTAGACAAGTTGACCATATACATGGTACTTGCCACGATCATCGGGGCAAGATTGGGTCATGTTTTGTTTTATGAACCCGAAAAATACCTCAGCAATCCCTTAGACATATTGAAGGTGTGGGAAGGTGGCTTGGCGAGTCATGGAGCGGCGGTAGCCATCATGCTTGCTCTGTATTTATATTCCAGGAAAATCCCAACGCAAAGTTACTTCTGGATTATGGACAGAATCGTCATTGTAGTAGCCATGACAGGTGCCATGATCAGAATGGGGAACTTGATGAATTCAGAAATCGGAGGCAAACCAAACGGCAACGACAGTGGTTTTGTCTATGCAAGGGATACCGAAGAAATCTTGACTACTTTAAAAATCCCCGTTTTGGAAGTGGATGCTTACAAACCTAAAAATAGGGCATCCGAATTGAAGGGAAATGGAATTGTTCCCGTTAATTTTGACATTAAAATCGAGAAGGGCGGATATCAGGAAGCTGACTTGAGAAACACCTTGGAAACGGATGTGAAATATGTACTCACAAGGTTCCAAAGCTCACTTAAATATCTAGCGGAAGATCCGAATACACCACTGAATTATGATTTGTTGGACAAGGGAGATCATTATCTTGCCACGGTGCGGACCTTTGGCGTATCTCGTTACCCAACCCAAATTTATGAAGCCATCACCTATCTTCTGATTTTTATAGGTCTTTTTTGGATCTGGTTTCGATATGACTCAAGAGTTCCCGATGGATTGTTGCTCGGACTTTTCTTTATTTCTGTATTTGGAATGCGATTTGTATGGGAATATTTCAAAGAAAACCAAGTGGATTTTGAAGAAGGACTTTCTCTAAATATGGGCCAATATCTGAGTATTCCCTTGGTGATTGCTGGAATTGTTTTTACAATTCTTGCACTAAAAAAAGGGTTAAAACCAAAAGAAAATCAAGGAACAGGATCGTGACCATGCCCACCCCAGGGATTGCAACTTGCAATCCTTTTTAAGCCCATCCACCCTCCGGTAAAAACACCATGTTTGAGAATTGCCTCCTTCATGTATTGGCTACAAGTAGGTGTGTACCTACAAGAAGTCGGTAAGAGCGGGGATATCGTATATTGATAAACCAAAACGGGAAATATGGCTATTTTTCGGAGAAGTGTTTTCAAGGGTGATAAATTTCAATGATAAAGAAAATCCATTCAATAAAGTTCCATAAATTTAGTGTAGAAAGGCGAGTGGCTGTGATTTCTGTTTATAAAAAATTCTTGGTATTTATTGTTTCGGCTTGGATGATAATTCCAGTGGCTGACACCTATGCCCAAATAAAAGAAGATACTGTCAATACTACAATCCTCGATATTCCGCAAAAAGTATTGATCAACAATATTTTCATCGTAGGGAACGAAAAAACACGCAAAAACATCATTCTCAGAGAATTGAATTTGAAGCAAGGTCTTGTCTATGACTGGGAGGAACTTTTGGGAATGATAAAGGCAGACCAACAAAAAATCTATAATCTTCAATTGTTCAACAATGTCGAGATCACCCCGCTTCTTACTGAAGTTGGACAGATTGAAATATTGGTTTCGGTCACTGAAAGATGGTATATCATTCCTTCCATTATTTTTAATTTGGCAGATAGAAACTTTGCCGAATGGTGGACCAACCAAAACAGGGATTTTTCCAGAGTAGATTATGGTCTCCGCTTGGCCCATAACAACGTCGGCGGGCGAAACGAAAAAATGAAAATCAGCGCACAGCTTGGATTCACCAAGGCCTTTGATGTCCTATACAGCATTCCTTATATTGACAAGAACCAACAACATGGCCTTGCTGTTCAGTTCAATTATTTCACCAACAAAACTGTCGCCTTAAGGTCTTTGGAAAACAAGCAGGTATTTTTTCAAAATGAAACCCAAGATGCTTTAAGGAAGAATACTGCAGCATTTCTTCGCTATACCTACCGTGGAAGTTTTTACAACTTTCATTTTGCCACTTTTGGATTCAACCATACCTGGGTAAAAGACGAAGTTCTCGAACAAAACCCAAACTACTTCTTGAATGAGCAGAACGACCTGAGGTATTTTTTGGCGAGCTATAATTTCAGGCACGATAGAAGAGACAATAATGCCTACGCCACAGATGGAGAGTCCCTCAATATCGGAATTACCAAATATGGCCTTTTCAGCGGAGATGGGATCAACGAAACCGAGCTTTCCCTGAATGTAAACAAATACCAAAAATTCAACAATAAATTCCATTTTGCCGCGGGTTTGTCATTGAATGCTTTTTTGAGTCCGAAGCAACCCTATACATTGGTCAGGGGGATCGGTTACAAACCCAATTTCATCAGGGGGTATGAGCTCAACGTAATTGAAGGACAACAGACAGTTGTTCAAAAAAATAGCTTGAGATTCACGATATTCGACCTGGGATATGATATTTCCAACATTATGCCCGTCGAAGAATTTTCTTATTTCCCCGTAAAGCTCTATTTCAGCGCCAATTTTGATCACGGATATGTCAAGGACAGGAATTTTATTCCCGAAAATGGGCGTTTGACCAACCAGTACCTTTACGGATATGGAGCAGGCTTTGATTTGGTGACTTTTTATGATTTGGTCCTGAGATTTGAATATTCCATCAACAGCCAAAAAGAAGGGACGTTTTTCATCAACTTCCTTGCACCCTTTTAAAAGCCAGTCGAATTTAAACGTTTAACTTTCAGTAGAAGCTTTTCTTTTTTTACCTTAAGGCTTATTTTTAGGTGCGTTCATTTTTATGTCACCTAATTTTTTTCCAAATGTCAATCCGGCAATTTGCATATGTACTTTTATTTTTCTTTCCGTTAGGGGCATTTTCCCAAAACGGAACTGAGACCTTCCCCCGAGGGGCAAGAAGTATGGGAATGGGGAACACCCATATCACTCTTTTTGATGCTTGGAGCATCTTCAACAACATCGGCGGTCTGAGCAGGTTGACAGAATCGCAGGTCTTCGTAGGCTATGACCACCGTCTCAATCTCAACGAACTGACGACGCTGTCTGCAGGAGCGGCATTCAAAAATGATTTGGGTGCCTGGGGACTGGGAATTTCCAGCTTCGGGGGAGCCCACTTCAACCAGCAAAACATAGGATTGGGATTTTCCAATCAAATGGGCATCACCAGTATCGGAATCAAAATCAATTACTTTCAAACCAATATCGAAGGATTTGGAAGAGGCGCTGCTCCGGTTATTGAGCTGGGAGGAGTAGCGGAACTTGGGCCTCAATTGTTTTTTGGTGCACATATTTACAATCCTACCCGATCCAAATTGGGGAAAAATGCTCCCGATCGACTGCCAACTGTAGTCAAGGCAGGGTTTTCTTATCGCCCTTCTGCCAAGATCATGGTCAACATGGAAGCCGAAAAGGAAATTCTTTTGGATCCAATGCTGAAAGTTGGGCTCGAATACAACCTAATGGATAGATTTTGGGCCAGAGCAGGCGTGAATTCCAATCCCCACAATCTCTTTTTTGGAATTGGCTTCAAGCCAAAAAAATTCCATTTGGATTATGCATTGACCCAAAACAATGCCTTGGGCAACACCCATCATTTCTCGTTTACCTATGCATTCACTAAACAATGAAGGCGCAATATCCCCTTATGGTTTTGTTCCAATTGCTCTGTTTACAGGCTTTTGCCCAAAACTACCGGAAAGGGGAAATCGATATTGAGCAGTTTATGGAGGAACTTTTTTCACTTCCCGAGACAGATGACAATTATGAAGACCTTTATGAAAGCCTGTTGCAGCTCTATCTCAATCCAATCAACCTGAATAAAACAAATCCAGAGGAACTGAAATCCGTGTACGTGCTCTCTCCTATTCAATTGACCGCTTTTTTTGACTATAGAAAGAATTTCGGTGACCTGATTTCCATCTATGAATTACAGGCCATTCCCGGATTCGATTTGGCCACGATCTATAAATTATTGCCTTTTGTGACTTTGGCCGATGGCAGCCACATTACCAACAAGCCACTTCTGGAAAGGATTTTGACCGAAAGGGAAGGCTACTTTATGCTGAGACAAAATCAGGTATGGGAAACCAGAAAAGGTTTCACTCCGCCCGACACGCTCTCCAACGGAAGGCTGACCAGCCGATACATTGGTGATCCCAATAATGTGTATGCCCGATTCAGGATTCAGCACAGTCGGGATTTCAGTTTGGGATTTACGATTGACAAAGATCCGGGAGAAAAATTTGTCTGGGATCCGAAAACCAAAAGATTTGGATTCAATTTCCTTTCCTATCATTTTACACTGTTCAATAAGGGGAAATGGAAAGCCATTACCTTGGGGGATTTTCAGGCACAGTTTGGACAAGGGCTGGTTTATGGCGCGGGGTTTTCCGTAGGGAAAGGTGCGGAAACCATCACCACAATCAGGAGAAGCACCATTGGCCTGAGATCCTATACTTCGGCAATGGAATTTGGTTTTTTCAGAGGCGCTGCAGTGACCAGAAAGATGGGTGCAATAGAAGTGACCATTTTGGCATCAAATGCACCTAGGGACGGGAACATTCAGGTAATGTTGGACACCTTGGAAAGGGAAGCGGCAACCATCAGCTCTTTCCAAACCAGCGGCCTCCACAGAACGCAAACAGAAATAGCCTATAAAGATCAGATTCAAGAAATGAATCTCGGAGGAAACCTACATTATCAAAGTCCCGATAGAAATTTACAGATTGGGATAAATTCTCTCTACACAAAATTCAGCAGGGAATACAAAAGAGCTCCCCAAGTGTATAATAAATTTGAATTTTCGGGAAAGGAAAACCATATCCATAGCATGTATTACAGTTACAATTTCCAGAACTTCTTTCTGTTTGGGGAAACAGCCATTTCGCGAAGCGGCGGAAAAGGGACCGTAATGGGCATGATGAGCAGCCTGAGCAAAAGGCTGGATTTTTCGGTCCTGTGGAGAAGGTTTGACAGGGATTTCCACACCTTTTATGGCAATGCATTTTCCGAAGGAACACGACCCATCAATGAACGAGGGGTATATATGGGATTGAATTTCAAGCCCAATCCGCGCTACAACCTATCCCTCTATTATGACTATTTCAAATTTCCTTGGCTTCGGTATCGGGTATACTCCCCTTCTTCTGGCCAGGAATGGCTCGCAAGGTTCAGCTATTCTCCCTCCAGAAACATTCTTCTCTTCTTACAAATGAGAGAGGAACAAAAAGACAGGAACATCAGTGATCTCCCCCGTTTTCAATCCACCTATCAACTTTCAACTGGCAGAAAAATGAATTATTTGATCAATTTGGATTATGCAATAGACAAACAATGGTCCATCAAGTCAAGGATAATGGCAAGCAGCTTTGATTTCAACAACAAAACCACCAAGGGATTTGCCATCAGCCAAGACCTCAATGTGGACATGCAGAAGTGGCGAATATCCACTCGATTTGCATTATTCGACACTGAAGACTATGACAATCGCCAATACGTTTACGAAAGAAATGTACTCTGGGCCTTTTCCATTCCTGCACTCAACGGGCAAGGCATGCGCTATTACATACTGGGACAATATAAAGTGAGTCCGAAACTTACATTTTGGGCGAGGTTTGCCAGAACCACCTATACAGACCGGGAATCCATTGGATCCGGCCTGCAGGAAATCTCCGGCAATAGACAAACAGAAACCACTTTTCAGCTCCGCTACCAATTCAACAGGTAAAATTTCGGCAGATTTCCACCATCGGTAAATCCCATTCATTTGGTTTTTGATATATTCATGCACCAAACCATTCTCAGATGAAAAAAACACTACTCTTGGCCCTATTGATCGTTTATAACGCTTTTTTGGGCTTTGGACAAACCCTAGACAAAAATAAATTTGTTAAGAATGAGGGTTTCATCCCATTTTATACCCAAGAAGATAAAGGAAAGATATTCCTGGAAATCACCGACCTGGAAAAGGAATTTCTCTATGTCAATTCTCTTGCCGCTGGAATTGGATCAAATGACATCGGTCTTGACCGGGGTCAATTGGGAAGGACCAGGATTGTGGAGTTTAGGAAAGCGGGGAACAAATTACTATTGGTCCATAAAAATTACGACTTCCGAGCGTACAGTGACAATCCTTCCGAGGTAAAATCCGTGAAGGATGCATTTGCAGAATCGGTTTTATGGGGATTTGAAATCAGCGAAGAAGAGAAGGGTAAAATATTGGTGGATGCCACGACTTTTTATCTTCAAGATGCCCATCAGGTAGCCGAAAAGCTAGGTTCGGCTAGACAAGGCACTTACAAAACTGAGCCTTCCAGAAGTGCCATTTATTACCCCATGACCAAAAATTTTCCGCAAAACACAGAAGTGGAAGCCATGATTACCTTGACAGGAACACCAGCTGGAGCATATATCAGATCTGTGACACCTTCACCCGAAGCTGTCACAGTTAGGCAAAGACATTCTTTTATTGAATTGCCTGATGAAAATTACCAGCCGCGGGAATTTGACACCAGGGCTGGATATTTCAATATCAGCTACATGGATTTCACCAGTCCGATTGGAGAGCCAATGGTCAAAAAATTCATTTCAAGGCATCGCTTGGAGAAAAAAGATCCCAATTTGGCAGTATCCGAAGCAATCAAACCAATCGTATATTATTTGGACAGGGGAACGCCTGAGCCAGTCAGGTCTGCTTTGATTGAAGGTGGCAACTGGTGGAATGAAGCTTTTGAAGCTGCAGGATTCAAAGATGCCTTTCGGGTGGAATTGATGCCGGAGGGAGCAGACCCTATGGATGTGCGCTACAATGTCATTCAATGGGTCCATCGCTCTACAAGAGGCTGGTCTTATGGCTCATCTGTAAGAGATCCCCGAACGGGTGAAATCATCAAAGGCCATGTTTCTTTGGGTTCTCTCCGAGTACGTCAGGATTTTTTGATTGCCCAAGGACTCTTGCAACCTTTTGAGGATGGGAAACCAAAAAATCCGGAAATGCTGGAAATGGCTTTGGCAAGACTTCGGCAACTTTCAGCACATGAAATCGGGCATACCATTGGCCTGTCGCATAATTATTCCTCGTCTCCCAACAATCGCTCTTCAGTAATGGATTACCCCTACCCTTTTATCACCATGGATGCCAATGGGGAAATCGATCTTTCAAAAGCCTATGACGATAAAATTGGGGATTGGGACAAATTGGCCATTCGCTACGGATACGATGTGATTCCCGATGGCCAGGAAGATCAAAGCTATCTCCAAAATTTGTTGGAAGACACCTATTCTGCAGGGCATACTTTTATTTCGGATATGGATTCGAGACATCCAAGTGGAAGCCATCCCACTGCACATCTATGGGACAATGGCGCTTCTGCATCGAAAGAACTGATGCGCATGATGGAGATCAGAAGTAAAAAAATGGCAAGTTTTGGATTGAACGCCATCGACCAAAACCAACCGGAGGCCTTAATGGAAGAGGTATTGGTGCCGCTTTATTTGATGCATCGCTACCAGTTGGAGGCTACAGCCAAATTGCTTGGTGGATTGGATTATACTTACAAGGTCAAGGGTGACAATCAGCGCACACAAACAAGACTAAATGGAGAGCAACAAAGGGAAGCGCTCACCAGCCTAATGTATGCCCTAAACCCCGAACAATTGGCATTGCCGAAACATATCATTTCGATGATTCCTCCACGACCTTTGGGTTATGGCAGAAATCGGGAAACATTTCCTTCCAGAAATGGATTGAATTTTGATCCTTTAGCACCTGCTGAGAATGTGGTAGACATGGCCTTTGGTTTTCTGTTCGAAGCTGGCAGAGCAAATAGATTGCATCAGCAGAAATTATTCGACGTCAATCTCCCTTCATTCAGTGAGGTTTTAGATATAGTCTTCAAGGATATTTTTGACCGTAAATTTGAAGAGAATTACAAAGGAGAGATCAAGCTGATGACCGAAAATAAGTTGGTGGATAAGCTGATTGAACTTTCCAAGGATCCTCAGTCCACAGCCACAGTCAGGGCAATTGTCCGTAGAAAATTAAAGGATTTAGTGGTTGTATCCCAAGACCCTAAGTTCTCATTTCTATTGGGCAGAATCAATAGCCAAAACAATACCCTAAACAACCACAGTCAATATCTTGCCGACAAGATCATCTCCTACTTGGACTTGCCCGAACAGCTCAACTCACCGAAGACCATAGAGATTCCGGATGGAGCACCGATTGGAAGTGAAGAAATGGCATGCGACTTTGACCATTGATAAAGAGTGATCGCAGTTTGACAGCCTTCCCCTAAAAATCATGATTTTTAGGGGAAGGCTTTTTTTGTGCTGGATTTTGGCAATCCAGAAAATATTTGGCGGAAATCTCTAAAAATCAAGTCCTATCGATAATGATCTAAGTCGATTTTTTTTGACCAGAACATTTTTTCGAACAGTATTTTACGGCTTCCCAGTTCTTCTCCCATTTCTTCCGCCAAGCAAAAGGTCTTTGGCAGACGACACAAATTTTTGTGGGGAGGTGTTGCTTTTTCATTTGAGATAAACCAGCCTGAATATTGAATGTTTGGACTGGTGTTCGAAACCATTAAAATACATGAAAGAAATACAAACCCATAGGCCCTTCCTCCAAAACTTTATTGCAACTTTTTATTCTCTTTGTGCCGGTCTTTGTCTCGGATATTCTTCTTTTCGAAATTCTTCTCCAAGGCTTTGGTGAGATCTATTCCAGTCTGATTGGCCAAACAGATCAAAACCCATAGCACATCTGCCATTTCATCGCCCAAATCCTGTCCTTTATCGGATTCCTTGAAGGATTGTTCTCCGTATTTTCTGGACATGATCCGCGCCAACTCCCCCACTTCTTCCATCAGTATGGTCATGTTGGTGAGTTCGCTGAAATAACGGACGCCAACCGTTTTGATCCATTCGTCTACTTGTTTTTGGGCTTCTTCTATGGTCATCATCGATTTGGTTAAATGGTAATGTCAAAAGGTTTAGAGAAGGAATTTTTTATTGATTTCGATATTATTTTAACTGTATTTAGATGACACGGCCATTTTCCAAATGGAGGATTTTAGTAAAGGCATTGGGAATCGCTTCTTCATAATGGCTTACAAAAATCATTGAAATCGAAGTATAGGCACAGATTTGATCGATGGTATTCCTGAAAAGCAGACTTTGCTGGGCATCCAAGCCCTGGGAAGCTTCATCCAAAATCAGGAGTGCCGGCATTTTGATCATTGCCCTTGCCAAAAGCACAAAACGTTGATTCTCGACAGAAATCTGATGGAACATTACCTGTCCGATATTTGAAAGATTGAACAATTCCAGCCAAACCCTTGCCAAGCTTTCCTCTTCACGATTAACTTTTTTGAAAAGACCCATGGTGTCAAACAGTCCAGACAAAACCACCTTCAAGCAAGTTTGGTTTCTGGGAAAATACCTTGACAACTCAGGTGCTACAAATCCTACATGCTTTTTAATGTCCCAAATACTTTCTCCCGTCCCTCTTTTCCGACCAAAAAGCCAAATATCATTCGCATAAGCCTGTGGATTTTCGCCTAGCAGCAAGCTCAACAATGTTGATTTCCCTGCGCCATTGTCCCCTTTCAATACCCATCTATCCCCGGGCGCTATCGTCCAACCCACTTTATCTAAAATGACTTTGTCCCCATAAGTTATCGTCACCGCTTTCAAGTCCACGATCGTTTGAAAGGAAGCGTCTGGTTTATCCTTCAACAGATTTTTCAAAAGTTCCCAATCAAATTCCAAGGATCTATTGACACCGCTCAACGGTCCTAATTCTTTGGTGTTTTCAAGTAACTCGTCAATTTTTTTGTTTTTCAAAACGGCCAAATGGGTGATGCATTCCGGGATTTCGTTGGGATTAGCGGACATGATTACGTGGGTTCCTGAGGCAATGATCTCCTGCAAAATAAACCCGAAATATCTACGGCTTGCAATATCCAATCCCGTCATCGGCTGATCCAAAAATAGCAGTTTGGGGTTTTTCATCAAGGCCGATGCGATGGTCAACCTTCTTGTTTCCCCATTGGAAAGCTTGATCAGGGACTTCCCTCGCAACGCTGTCAGGCGCATCAAAACCATTGTCTTCTCTTTGTCCCAAGGACCTTCCAATTTTACTTCTATCCCTTCCAAGTAATCACCAACCGTTGCGGTATCTTCGGATTCCATGGAATTAAAGCGCTGTTGATAGTAGAAGTTCTGGAGGTTGGATTTGTTCCTGAATTGGTAATCTTGGGAAACGCTGGCGATCAAATCCCTGAAACTATTGATTTCCCCCTTTTCGGTTTTTTCATCCTGATAAGCTTTTGCGAAGGGTTTTTCAAGAATTCCCTTTGACAATATCGTCTTACCCATAAGGGTATCCAAAAAAGCGGTTTGTTCCGTCCCAGATGGACCTATAATGGCCCAGTGCTGTCCCTTCTTCCATTCAAAATCCAAATCCACAAATATGGTCTTATCCAAGGATTTTACGGTAGCATTTTGAAGAGAAAGCAATGGATCCATGAATGGTGGGGCTTTACAATATTGCAGTGGATGCAATTTTACGTTTTTAAAGCCATTTTTTAAAATGAAAATTGGAATCAGAAAAATCCCAGGACTTTTTTAAATCCTATTCTTGCTATCGATAAGGATGGTCACAGGGCCATCATTGACCAAGGCAACCATCATGTCTGCCCCAAATTCTCCGGTTTGGATGGGTTTTCCAAGTGTTTTTTCCATAGAGGAAATAAATTTTTCATACAAGGGAACCGCTACTTCAGGTTTGGCGGCCTTGATATAAGAAGGTCTATTTCCCTTTTTGGTGCTGGCGTGTAGGGTAAACTGGGAAATGAGCAACAAATCCCCATTCACATCTAGGAGGCTTTTGTTCATGACCCCATTTTCATCCGGAAAAATGCGAAGATTTACTATTTTATTACATAACCAATCGATGTCATCCTGGCCATCTGCCTCTTCGATGCCCAACAATACCATCAAACCTATCCCAATTTGTCCTTTGATTTTCCCATTTATTCTCACGGAAGATTCCGAGACACGCTGGATTACTGTTAGCATCGCTCTATCCTAAAAATCTTGCATATCCTTGGAAGGAATCACTTCCACCTTTGCAGATTTGTTTTGATTTGCATGGAAAACCATGGCTTTGGCAACCTGATAATCATGGATTGGCCTGAATTTTTTCAGGAGTTTCAACCAAACCAAAGGCTTCATAACAATTTTGGCAATCTCTTCTCCTAGCCTGAATTCTTTTCTGCTTCCAAGCAACAACGAAGGTTGGAACAGTCCCAAATAGGAAAAAGGAATCACTTTCAGATCCTCCTCGACTTCACCCTTCACTTTGTTATAAAAAGTGGAAGATTGCGGATCTGCACCAAGAGCACTGACATAAAGGAATTTATTTGCCCCTAAACCATTGCTCCAGAAGGCGAAATTCATGACATAATCGTGGTCGATTTCCTGGAATTTCTCCTTGGAACCGGCAATCTTAATCGTGGTACCCAGCGAACAAAAAGCATGTATTTCGAGACTTTTGTTATTCAAGTCTGCAATCAAAGGGAAATAAACACCTCCAATATCAGATTCCCTCAATTTGGTTTCCAAATCCATGGACCTGATCTTGGCCATATCCATTTCCACCTGAACCAATTTCTCGTGTTTAAGGGCAAGCTTTCTTCTTCCCACAGAAATGATCATGTCGTAGGAATTGTCCTGAATCAGGCAATGCAAAAGCTGCATTCCGATCATCCCTGAAGTACCTGATAAGACCGCTATTTTTTTCATATTTCACTTTGTTCAACAATAATTTATTACTTCTTAAAAAAACAGCCTTAGAACCTGGATTTTTCCCATTCCAAAAACTCATTCACCTCATCCTGCACAGCTTTAAAGATGGCCAAGATTACGGAAAGGTCATCCGCATAACCCAACAGGGGGATAAAATCAGGAATAAGGTCAAAAGGCATCACAAAATACAACAAGCCCAGTACCAATAGGCCTTGGGTTTTGAGTGGGATTTTATGTTCTCCATTTTTGTGCGCTTTTATCATCCTCTTGAAAATCATCAAAGGCTCGATGGCGGAATTGATTCTTGGATGATTTTTCAAATCTTGGATCCTTTTGGCAACCCTTTCCATCAATTTCTTAAGCTGTCCCTCCTCTGCTAGAATCCCTTTTGCCTTTTCCAAATAAAGCAATTTGGCACTCTCGAAAAAATCAATGGTTTTCCCCTTTATTGAAGTCATGTTCGTTTTGATTAAAAATAAATTCTGATCTCTGATTTGACATTTTTCAGCGCCTCTTGAATGGCATCATTTTTTTGGTCTAAGGAAAGTTGGAAAATCCGCTTTGCCAAATCAATGCCACGGGCTTCTTCATTCATGTCCTGGATGCCTGTATTGATCAAGGTGACCACGCTTTCCACTGCCCTTTTGACGCTCTCCCAGGTTTCATCCGAGAAGTAAACCTGCTGAGAAAGATTGTGGTTGAACTCTTCCCTAACTTCTGAAAGGAGTTGGCCATGTAGTTCCTTCGCAGAAAAACTGCTGTTGTTCACCCTACGAATCAGGTTGTTGAGCGTAATTCTTTCGAGCAACAAACACAATCTTTCGCCCGCTTGAAGCCGGATGGGAAGAATGGTTTGTGTGTTTTGGGTTTTGATTTCCACCAGCATTTTATCTCTGTCTTTGTTCAAAAATGAGACCACTGTCAGGTACATTCCATAAATGACCAAACCGGCCGGTAAAACGATTTTTAACAAATCTGCCACAAACTCCATAGGATTCTTTTGATTAATGTCCGAATATCTGAATTAATTGATTGGTAAAAAACTATGCCAAATCATATTTTCAAATGTAAATTTGAACTTACAATCATCAATTACCATTGAGTAGGCATGCTTATCCCAATAAAAATCACCGAAAAGGCACTGATCGAGATCAAAAACATCATTGATAACAAAAACATTCCCCAAGATTATTCCCTGAGAGTAGGTGTCAAAGGTGGCGGATGTGGCGGAATGTCCTATTTATTGGGATTTGACAAGCCAAAAACAGACGATGTTCAATTTGAGTTTGAAGGAATCCCCATTTTGATAGAAAAGAGACACATGATGTTTTTGATGGGTATGGAAGTTGATTTTTTTGATGGAACCGAAGCAAGGGGATTTACCTTTGTAAATCCTGACATTCCAAAAAGACACGATGTTTAGAATTATTTGAATTGATTGGACCCCGAAAGCGTAAAAGCCCCGCTCACAGTCTACTTTCCTCAACTCCTCAATAGCGCAAATCCAATTCAATCAATATAGAAAATCCCTCAGTTTTCACCGAGGGATTTCAATATTGGTTAATCGAATGATTTTTTGCCAAAAACTACATTATGAAGTTTTTAAAACTTGATCGTTAAAACAATGGAATGATGAATTGGCAAAAACAATCTTATTTGTGCTGCTTCAATTCCTCCAAGACTGATTTCAATTTTGCCTGATCCTTCATATAAGGATCCAAGTCAAAGATTTCTACTTTCCTGAAATCTATGGGATGGCTTTCACTCTGTAGGGAAATATATCCGGACTTGAGCATTTGCCCATCTATCTTCACCTTGGGGTCAAAAGGATTTACATTTCCACCACCGATTTGGGGTTTGTGGTAGGTCAGCACCGTGTCCCCTTCAAGGATATGATGGATGACCGAATCGCCCAAAACCAAAAATTCAGCAGTGACCCACTGGTCTCCATGATAGGTTTTGGAAGAAGAATTCAGGCAATGAGCCGTAAACAATTCCCCATCGATCACGACGTTTGTGCCCGGAGTACAAAGATTGCTGGTCGTTCTTTCCTTTTCACCATCGCCGCCCAATAACTGGCCTTCTATGGAAATAGGGAAATCCTGGTCCTTCAACATTGTTCTTGGGTCTTGGCCGTGGAGCATCGCTCCACTGTTTCGCAACGCCCAACCTTCACCGCCTTTTGCCTGCTCCCCAACAAAACGATATTGAATTTTAAGGAGGTACGCTGAAAATGGCTTGTCATAAAATATATGCCCGTATTGTCGGTCAAATTCAAAATAACCGTCATAGCGAACTTTCATCAAACCATCTTCAACCCTAAACGTGTTGGCGAAATTCTCTCCCACCTCATGTTTGGAAATTTTGACGATCCAGTTGT
>NZ_JAUSPP010000002.1:0-15869 GCF_030656585.1 Rhodonellum sp. | reverse complement strand
TGAACTTAATCTCTTGTTGATGTAATAACATGATATTGAGTTATTTGTATATTAAAATATACAAAAAAAAGGTGTAGAAAAGTAATTTTCCTACACCTTTTTTACTAACATTTTATCAAAGGACTTTTTCAGTGGCCTCATGTTTTTCGCTCCTTTTTTGTTGACCTCCGGTCAGGTTGATGCTTTGCAAATCAGATCAATCCAAACCGTATAATTTTTTCCCTACCTCTTCATACTTGTCACCCGCTTTCCAAACCGGTTTTTGATCCCAATTGGCGATGTACAGAGCGGAAAGGATATAAGATTTCCAATACAGTACAGCATATTCCAGATCAAAATTGTCCACTTGATCTGATGCTTGGTGGTAATGCTTGCTGACCTCTTCGTCAAATGCGGTGAAGCCCAAACTGAATGTTGGGGAAGGAATGCCTTTTCTGGCAAAATTCACATTGTCCGAACGGTCATAAAGTCCCTGCTCAGGTGCGGGATCTGAAATCGCATTCAATCCAAATTCAGCCACTGCCTTTTCAATCAGCGGATCAGCGGAAGTTCTGCCCAAACCGATCACGGAGATGATCGAAGTGTCGTTGTATCCCGCATTGTCAATATTGAGGTTGTACACGACTTTTTCCAATGGAATCAATGGATTGTCCGCAAAAAAGCCAGAACCCAAAAGTCCTTTCTCCTCAGCCGTCCATGCGCATAGTAAAATGGATCTTTTTGGTGGATGTTCGGCAAAGTACCTGGCAGCATTGATGATCGCCACGGTACCCACTGCATTGTCACGCGCTCCATTGTAAATGGAGTCACCTTCAGCATTCGGTTTGCCCACACCTACATGATCGTAATGCGCAGAAAGCATCACATATTCATCTTTTAGCGCAGGATCAGTTCCTTCAATGATGGCCACCACGTTCTTGCCGATGATCGACTTGTTTACTTTTCCCATGATTTGGAAATCAGCACTTGAGTAGGTTCCCTTGCCAATCGCATTGATCATCTGATTGTTCAAATCCTTCAGCCAAATGTAGGGGATGCTTTGCTCTCCTGCGGTGTTGTCCACTGTCAATTGGGTTCTGTTCAGAAAATTGGAAACCAGGTTCCAGGGAACTGTGGGAACATTGTATATTTCGATGATTCCGATGGCTCCCTTGGATTTGGCGAGGCTGAGTTTTTCCCGGCCTGCGGCAAATAGGTCCGCAGGACTAAGTCGGTTGGGTGCACCTACGTTCGTGACGACTACTTTCCCCATCACATCCTTGTTTTCATAATCAGATTCCAAACCGTATCCAACCACGATCAATGCATGCTTGCCTTCGAAGGAAGGGCCATCCAAAACCAAAAGGTTGTCCCCTTGTCTGTAGATGGAATCTCCCAGATGAACTTCTCCTTTGGATGGAGGTGCGGAAAGTCTGAAGGGGATATTTTGGTAGTAGCCATCCGCACCAGTGATTTCTTTTGCGCCGTATTTCCAAAATTGCTCAGCAATGTATCGGGCAGCGGCATCGATTTCCGGCCTGATGGGATCCCTGCCCATCAATTCATCCGATGCCAAGTAACGAAAATGGGAAATGGATTCTCTTTCCTTGAAATTGGATTCAATTTCCGTTTTTTTGCTCTGTGCGATGCATTCAGAAAAGGAAAACCCCAACATGAGTAGGGCGATACTGAAATATTTTTTGTTCATGTTTCTTTTGAATAATTCGACTCCCAAGATAGAAAAAAAAGCGGTACGCCTCAAAGCCTTTTCAAAACACCCTAATATCAAAAACCTCCCAAACCGACCTCCTCAACATTAAATCAAAAATGTTTCTCAAGAAAATTTTTGGTGGATTTCTTTCATATCCCCTCCATATCCCATCCAAAAGCTTCCATTATGGTGGAAAAATGAGGTGGCAAAGGTGCATTGATTTCAACTTTTCCTTGATTCAGGGGATGGATAAATCCCAATTTACAAGCATGCAATAGCAAGTTGTTCATATCAAAATTCTCTCTAAAGAAAGTATTCTGCTTGTTTTGGCCATGGGTGGTGTCTCCGATGATGTAATTTCTTGAATGGGCCATGTGTCTTCTGAGCTGATGCATACGGCCCGTATGGGGATAAAGTCTGATCAGGGAATACCTACTGCTCGGATATTTGGAACTGGAGGCCATCGGGATTTCCACCTCGGCAAGCTTCCAATATTCTGTTTTCGCTTCCTGAAGATCCCCGATCAACTCCTTTTTCAAGGGATGGTCGATGACTGCATGGTCGGCAGGCATGTAACCTCTTACCACTGCGAGATACGATTTTTCTATTTCCTTGGCAGTGAATTGGCTTTGAAACAGTGTCGCAGCCGCTGCAGATTTGGAGAACAGCAAAACCCCGGAAGTAGGCCTGTCGATTCGGTGCAATGGATAAACCTTTTGGCCAATCTGATCCCGGAGCAGCTGCAAAGCAAACTGTGGATTGTCGTCTTTGGCAATCTTGGTCTTGTGGACCAATAATCCCGAAGGCTTATTGATGGCTATGTAATCGTCATCCTCAAAAAGAATGGGTAGGAGCATTGATGGGGTTTTAGGTGTCGCTGGGAATGAATAGGGTGGATCTTGAAAGTAAAAAAATACCCCAGATACTTTGCCTTCAAACGGAAGTAGAAAGCATCTGGGAATTTTGTTTCTAGAAAATAGTACCGGATCCAATACTTTCCTTGCCTTCATACCAAGCAACGAATTGTCCGGAGGCAATGCCTTTTTGTGGGGTATCGAAAAGCACGTAAAGTCCATTTTCCTTCATCAGTAAAGTTGCCCAAGTCAAGGGCTGCCTATAGCGGATTCGGGCCTGGTATCTTGCTGTTTCTCCAACTTTTAGCCGAAGATCCTCCCTTATCCAATGGATTTCATCGGCTTTGACAAACAATCCTTTTCTGAGCAATCCAGGATGGGTTTCCCCCATACCTGTATAGACAATATTGGCAGTGGTGTCGGTGGAAATCACAAATAGTGGCAATCCTGTTCCGCCGACATGAAGCCCTTTTCTTTGGCCTACGGTAAAATAATGGGCACCGGTATGGTCTCCGACTTTCTTTCCTTGTGAAGCATGGTATTGCTGTGGAAGACAAATGGCATCTAAAGTGGAGGTTTCCAAATCTTCAAAAGAGACGCCTGCGGGTATTTTCTTGCTTTCATACTCCGGCAAATCATCGGGAACATTCACAATATCTCCTTTTTTTGGCTTCAACTGCTGCTGTAGGAAATCAGGCAGGCGAACCTTTCCGATAAAGCAAAGTCCTTGACTGTCCTTTTTGTCTGCTGTGATCAGATCCATTTCCTTTGCAATCCTGCGCACTTCTGGCTTCTGCAAATGACCAATCGGGAAAAGTGCCTTTGACAATTGTTCCTGATTCAGTTGGCAAAGAAAGTAACTTTGGTCTTTGTTGGGGTCTGCTCCTGCCAAAAGCTGATAAACGGGTTTGCCGTCCACCTTGATTTCTCCTTTTTGACAATAGTGACCTGTGGCCACAAAATCAGCCTTGAGTTTTTGGGCGGCTTTGAGAAAGATGTCGAATTTGATTTCCCGGTTACAAAGAATATCGGGATTTGGTGTACGCCCAGCCTTATATTCGGCAAACATATAATCCACGATCCTAGTCCTGTATTCTTCGCTCAGATCGATGGCCTGGAAGGGGATTCCAAGTTTTTCGGCCACCAACATCGCATCGGTACTGTCCTCCATCCAAGGGCAATCGTTGGAAATGGTGACGGATTCGTCATGCCAGTTTTTCATGAACATCCCGATGACTTCGTATCCTTGTTCCTTGAGGAGATGGGCGGTGACAGAACTGTCTACACCACCGGATAGCCCTACGACTACACGTATTTTTTGATTCATTTACTAGAAATTTTCATGGGTTCAAGGTCCATGAGGTTCCACATTTTTCTTTCAAACACAAGCGAGGCTCTAATTGGTTCGCCAAGTGTATAGACAAAGTTAAACCAAAAGCCCGTATGCTTAGGTAAAAATGCTTGGCTTTACTTTTCCAAATCTACAATTACGGGATGTGGCGTAAAACATTGACCGAAGGTCAATGTCTTTTCGTCTATTATTGTCCTGAAAACCAGGTTTTCATTTGGAGCAAAGGGTTAAATTTTTGAATTTGTGAAATCAAGGATCGGGAGTTTATATTTGAGGAATTAGGGAATAAAACGGTTATTTTTGTAAATACAGAATTTTGAAATATGAAAAAGTTATTGATATGCACAGGTGGCGGGGATTGTCCCGGGCTGAATGCAGTAATAAGAGGAGTTTTTAAGGCTGCCAAAAAAACCAAGGAATGGGAAGTTTATGGGAGCATTGAAGCATTCAATGGCGTCATGACTGAGCCGACCAATATCATTCGACTGACCAAAGCAAAGGTTGGTGGCATCCATGTAAAAGGCGGAACCATCCTCAAGACGACCAACAGAGGCAATCCCTTGCAATTTCCCATTATGGATGAGAAAGGGAATTATACCTTAGAGGACCGAACGGGAGAATTGGCGGATAAAATCAAAGAGTTGGGTTTTGATGCCGTGATCAATATCGGTGGCGATGGATCACAAAAAATCTCAAAAGCTTTGTTTGATCGGGGAGTTCCCATCATCGGAGTGCCCAAGACCATAGACAATGACCTTTATGCCACGGACATGACTTTTGGTTTTCAGACTGCCGTACAGATCGCGACGGATAGCTTGGATAAATTGGTCACCACTGCGGAAAGCCACCACAGGGTGATGATCATGGAAGTCATGGGAAGAGATGCCGGTTGGATAGCCTTGCACACGGCCATCGCTGGAGGTTCTGAAATTTGCCTGATTCCGGAAATTCCATATGACATCGAAAAAGTCCTACAAAAAATCAATTCAAGGTACGAAAAGGGTAGGGGATTTGTCAATATCGTAATCGCAGAAGGAGCCAAGGCCATCGAAGGAGAAATCACGGCAACCTTAAGGGAAAACGGTTCGGAACATCTGCGTTTGGGAGGTGTGGCCTTCGAACTTTCGAGCCAGTTGAAGGCTGCAGGCTGCAAAGCCGAGATTCGGGAAACGGTTTTGGGACATGTCCAAAGGGGAGGAACTCCATCGGCCTTTGATCGGGTCCTGGCGACCATGTTTGGTGTAAAGGCATTCGAATTGGTCCAAAATGGGGAATTTGGCCAAATGGTCTCTTTCCAAAACAACCAATACACTTCCGTTTCACTGGAAGAAGCGACCAAAGACTACAATTTTGTGAATCTCGACAACTTCCTGGTTCAAGGCGCCAAAAGGATGGGCGTTTCGTTCGGGGATTAAAAAGACCAATTATGCTGTCAAACACCCTATTCGCTTTCATCAACCGAGACTTGGACAAATTGTACCTGGAAATCGAGTCTTATGAAAAAGAGGAGAACCTTTGGAAAGTAGAAGCCAATATTCTCAATTCAACGGGAAACCTTTGCCTCCATTTGTTGGGGAATTTGAATTTCTATATCGGATCCAATCTAGGGAACACAGGATACATCCGGGAGCGTGATTTGGAATTTTCAAAAAAAGACGTTCCAAGAGCACAATTGCTGGATGAGATCAGAGAAACCCAACTGATGCTCCAAAAAACATTGGTTGGGCTACCAGATTCAAAAATGAATGAAAATTATCCCCTTGAAGTATTTGGGCATCCCATGACCCACGAATATTTCTTCATTCACCTTGCCACCCATCTTTCGTATCACCTTGGGCAGGTCAATTACCACAGGAGGATTTTGGATGTTTGATACAATTGCATTAAGTTTTAAAGTGAAGGAAATGACTTTTCATTCTCATTTATTTGGGAACAAAAGCTTGATTGCCTCTTACAACTTGAATTCCTAAGTTCTTTTTGAACAAACTTAACCTCAATCGAAATCATCCAAGCCCATTGGAAAAGCGAATGCATATTTCGGGTCAAAATAAACACCTTTGAAAATGTCCAAAATTCTAATCATTTCCGGAAGTCCCAGACAAAGTAGCGTTTCTATTCGCATCGCAAATTTCCTTGCCAAAGAACTTGAAAAAGATCCCCTGCTCGAAATCGAAAGGATAGATCTTCGACAGGATTTTCTTCCGCCCATCCAAAAGGTGTGGAGCGCAAAGGATCAGGCTTCTGATGCGGGAAAAATCCTTTTCAGCAAATTGGAACGGGCCGATGGGATCCTTTTGGTCTCTCCAGAATACAACGGAAGCTATTCTTCCTCGATGAAAAATCTCCTGGATCATTTTCCTAGGCCGCTTTATGAAAACAAGGTTTTTGGCATTGCGACAGGATCTACAGGCGCCATGGGAGGAATGAGGGCAGCACAGCAGTTGATTTCATTGGTGGTGGCATTGTTTGGAATTCTTTCACCCCGATTGCTCGTCACTCCACATATGGACAAAAAATTCAACGCCGAAAGTGAGCTCATCGATGAATCCTTTTCGAAAAACACAGCGGTTTTTTTGAAAGAGTTTTTGTGGCTCTTGAGGAAGATTGATTCTGGCAAAGAATAGCGATATTCGAATGCGAAAGGGAAAAACTGCAATAAATAAAGGCCATTTGAATGCTGTTCAAATGGCCTTTTTTTATTGCAGTAAAGTAGCTTTTCAGTAGACGGCCAATGTTTTCTCTGTGACAACTTCCTTTTTCCGCATGCCTGCCTTTTCTTCCAAGAAACCGATGGAGGCTTCCAATACCCCATTCCAGTCCTTCGACGTGATATCAGAAGCAATCACGTGGTCTCCAGATTCAGGAAAAGGATTTTTGACTTTCAGATTTTCCGGCGTACTGATTTGATTGTACATTTCGAGCATTTTAGGCACGGAAACCACAAAATCCTGCTCTTTTTCATTTTTGTAATAGTATCCCAAAAACAAAGGTTGGTTGATTTTTTTGAAGGTTTCAGGGACCATTTTGCTTCTCAGCAAGACCACCAGACTCGACAAACCATTGACATGGTATTCCTCGGACCAATATTTGGCTTTTTCACCTTCTCGAGGGGTGGTACGGGTTCCGTTTTCGAACATGAAATTTTCGGCAACCAGTTTCATCCATGGTTGAAAAAACTGGTCCAAAGACCTCCCGTTCTCCTCAATGGCGGGAGAATAAACCATTACGGCCTTGATATCCGGTTTCTCGGAGGCAAGGTTCAAGGTCAGGGCACCGCCCATAGAGGTCCCGATGACGATAACCGAATCGCCTAGGCTTTTGCCGATCATATACGCCTCACGAACTGCGTCCACCAATTTTTGCGCGGTCATGTGTCGCATGGCATCTGGTCTTTTGATCCCGTGTTCTGGCAACCTGGCCAAGTAGAGGTTCGCGCCAAAATATGCTGCAATCTCGCGATTTACCGGGCTACCTTCCATTTCGCTTGCGCCAAAACCATGGATATAAACGATGCTGTATGGCGTTTTACTTTTGTTGGAACTGTCAGCCCAAATGATTTTGGCAGCGTTTCCTGGTTTTAAGCCCACAACAGTATCTTCTCCTTGGGCGATATAAGATTGCAGTTCAGTCAAATTGAGGGGAACTACCGGGAATTCACCACCTAAGGTTTGAATTTTTTCTTTGGGACCCAGCATCCAAGCGATGACCAGGACGATACAGAGAGACATCAACCCAATGAGTATTTTTTTTAGCATTTTTTTAGCGTTTTGTGGATCAAAGTAAAGCTAAGCCCATGTATTTGTCTAAACAAGTAGAATTTCGGGAAAGTTGTGGATTGTTTGGATTTTCTTATTTTTGATGTCAATCACAATCGTTTGTCCCATGAAAAAGAAATTTCCAATAAGTCTGATGCTGTCCTCGGCATTCGCTTTGGTGTACTTGAGTTGCAGTGCACCAAATGAGACACTTTATCCAATTGCCAAATCAGACCTCGAACCACATCTGATTACCTTGTCCTCCGACGATTTTATGGGGCGGATGCCCTTTACCGAAGGTGAAACAAAAACGATTGCCTACCTCGAAAATGAATTTAAATCCATGGGGCTGGAACCCGGAAATGGAGACAGTTATTTTCAGGATGTACCCATGGTTTCCATTTTGACGACTCCCGCTCCGCAAATGACCATCCAATCCCAAAAAGGAAAGATGGTTTTGGAAGGATTGAAGGATTATGTGCTGTGGACCCAGCGAACGGATTCATTGGTGAACTTTGATGACGTGGAACTGGTATTTGCCGGATTTGGTATCGTGGCTCCGGAATATGGTTGGGACGATTATAAAAACATTGATGTCAAAGATAAAATCGTGGTCATTTTCATCAATGATCCTGGTTTTGGCACGGAGGAGAAGTCTCTTTTCAAAGGCAATACCATGACGTATTATGGCCGATGGACTTATAAATTTGAGGAAGCCGCCCGCCACGGAGCTTTGGGTTGTCTGATAGTCCACAACACCATACCCGCGGGATATGGATTCAATGTGATCCAAAACAGTTGGAATGCCACCAAATTATACCTGGACCAGAGGGGAAAGGAAAAATACCAAGCTGCTTTTGAAGGCTGGATCACCTTGCCGGTGGCAAACAAGCTTTTTGAATTGGCGGGGATAAATGAAAGGGAAATCTTGGGCAAGGCTAGAAAACCTGATTTCCAGGCATTTCCCATGAACCTAAAAGCCAGTTCTTCGCTGGAAGTGAAAGTCAAATATGATGTTTCAAAAAATGTGGTCGCCAAAATCAGCGGAAGCAAAAACCCTGAAGAAACCATCATTTATACCGCGCACTGGGATCATTTGGGATTTGGAAAACCGGATGAAACCGGTGACAGTCTATACAACGGAGCATTGGACAATGCCAGTGGAACAGCTGCTCTTTTGGCACTGGCCAAAGCTTTTAAATCAGAAAAACAACCTGAAAGGACCGTCGTTTTTCTTTCGGTAACCGCAGAGGAGCAAGGTTTATGGGGATCTGCTTATTATGCGGAAAACCCGATTTATCCCAAGGAAAAGACCGTTGCCAATATCAATATGGACGGTGTGAATCCTTATGGAAAAATGAAGGACGTTTCCCTCATCGGAATTGGACAATCTGATTTGGAGGACCTGCTGAATGAGGAACTTGAAAAAGTAGGAAGATACAGTGCCGCGGAACCGACTCCTTCGGCGGGTTATTACTTCCGCTCTGATCATTTCAATTTCGCCAAGATCGGAATTCCGGCATTGTACATCGGAACGGGAATCGATCATTTTGAGAAAGGAAAAGAATATGGAAAGGAATTGCAGGACAATTATACCGCAGAATACTACCACAAACCTTCGGATGAATACGATCCCTCACGCTGGAACTTGGATGGTGCCGTAGAAGATGTCCAGTTATTGTTCAATGTGGGAAAGCGACTGGCGAACAGTGAAGTTTGGCCTGGATGGAAACAAGGGTCCGAATTCAAGGCGATAAGAGACAGTTATATGAAATAGGGGAATCGGATTCCCAATACCAAAAAAATAAGTTTTACGAGAACCTTCCAGAACTAAAAAAACTGGAAGGTTTTTTTATGAATTGTACCACGAGAAAACCAAGGGATTTCTGCATAGACGGCTATCAAAAGCAAAATCAGTCAAGGTCATCTTTTAACCCGTCTTATGTACTACTATTTTGATTTCAGTACTAAATTATTTAATAATCAATTAGTTATGCTCTATTTTTGACTTCACCATATCCGTAAAACGACTTATTCCCCCAATGGTCTGATTTTTTGCAGCACAAACCCTCAATAGGAAACCCAATGACTATATCGGGTTTAAGACTGGAAAAGTGCAGAGGCAATCACATTATTATGTCCTTCCAGGTCAGAGTTGAAAACAAAAGGATCGCCCTGATCACGATCAGAATCTAAAGGTATAAGCGAATTTGATGTTGGTCCTACTTTCCATAGACAACAACCTCTCATCATAACGCTGCCAATTGTGGTTGTAAACCACAAAAAAAGTGTTTCCAGGGTTGATGACCCAGGTAAATCTATTGTTGGTGCCTAAGAA
This sequence comes from Rhodonellum sp., assembly GCF_030656585.1. NCBI lineage: Bacteria > Pseudomonadati > Bacteroidota > Cytophagia > Cytophagales > Cytophagaceae > Rhodonellum > Rhodonellum sp. The sequence goes on along the minus strand of NZ_JAUSPP010000002.1, from coordinate 5,881 downwards.
TTTGGTTACGTTGTCATATTGGACATTGAAATTTACCGACATCCAAGGGGAAAAATCATACCCGGTCACCAATCGGAAAAGGTGGGTGTCAAAACTCCCTCCCAAAAGCCTGACCTGACTGTGGAGCCAAGTAGCGGTCATGTTGAGCCCGACCATTGGCCGCACAAACACATCGGCTTTAATATTGGTCTGTGTGCCTGTCCAAAAGCCGCTTTCTTCAAAGGAAAAAGAGCCTCCTACTCTTCGGAACCTTGCCGTCTCTGCTGTGATGGCATATCCTACATTGGTATATTCACCTATTGGAATCACAAATCGCTCATTTCTAAGAATGTCAAAGTTATAATCCAAAAATTCATAGTTGCGGTTGACCGAAAATTGGAGGATGTCACCCGTTTCAAAGCGCAGTCCCAGTACGCGAAGCCTGTGATTGACAGTGGCCGGACGCCAGTTCATTTGCATCAAGTATTCAAAATAATACTCCCAACTGAGTTCCCGGATCAATTTACTGTTTTTCCATAAGGGTGAATACACGACAGAGGGCTGAAGTCTTCTGAAACCTATTCTTGGTGCAAAACCCACTTCGGGGTCATAATTGACGCCAAACTCCCGGTAGGACACGTGGGCATTCCATGGCTGATTGGGAAAATTGATCCTACCACCTCTGGAAGACCTGTCCCAAATGCTGGTGGTATCCCCCAAATAAGTCTCTGTATGCCCAACAACAAAAGCCTCAAACTGGAGATTTTTGTTTCCCAGAAATGTGGAAGTATTCAAGCCCAAATCAGCTCCCAAAGTCTGCCTTACAGGGAGGCTGTCACCATCGGTTTCCCTTCGCGTGTACATAATCCCCACATTGCTTTCCTCTGAGATGTTTTGGATGATCCGACCAATGGTAAAGTGTTCCCCAGGGCGTTCTCCTTCTGATCCAGTCCTGACTTGCAGGAAGCCCACGTCTGTATCCTTGATCCTTCCTATCAACCTTCCTCCGTATTTGATAGGGATGGGTCTGCCATCCTGCAATCCAATCCTGCGGCTAAAATATGGGTTGGGATTACTGCTGGGGGCAAACAGGAAAATGTTGGATCCTTCAAGAAAAAAAGCCCTCCTTTCCGGAAAAAACAATGGGAAACGCGTGAGGTTGATCTGTCTATCATCAACTTCTGTTTCGGCAAAGTCGGTGTTGACGGTTATGCCCGCCTTTAAGTTGGGATTGATGTTGTAGTTGATTTCCCCTCCCATATTGAAAGTGGCTTGTCTATTTTTTGGGCTTTCTGAATCAGGTCTTCGCCTGGTTTCGGAAATCAGGGCATATGGAATTGCCTCTATCCCGATCCCTTGATTGATGTTCGTGAGGTCTACGAGCTTTCCGGCATCTTGTGGCCTGTTGATACCTTGGTTTCGCTGAAAGCCGGTCCAGAGTGTCTCTTCATTTTTTCGTCTGATCGTCCTCAAAAAATTGATTCCCCATGTTGTAGCATTGGGGTCAAAATTCAATGTCATGAACGGTATCCTGATTTCTGCCGACCATCCGATGTCACTTTTCGTCACCCAAGCCTGCCAAATCCCATCCCATGACCTGTTGATGGAAGTACCTTGGCCAACTTTGAGGATACCATCTCCCATCAGTCCAAGTGGGTTTACCTCAAAATAGAATGCAGACCTTTGGTCGTTATAGGTGTCCAATATAAAGACAAAGCGATCATCTGTATCCAATGCGGCGTCCCTTTTCTTTTGAAAAGCAGTGATTTTGTCAGGTTCCGAATCATAAAAAATGGCCCCGATATACAAATATTCATCGTCATAAGAAATCCTTACCTCAGTCTTTTCGGTTGCTGGATTTCCTGGAAAAGGTTCTTGCTGCCTAAAATTCCCAGCCACCGAAACTTTGTCCCAAAAATCCTCATTTACCCAGCCATCCAAGACAATCTTTTCTCCTGGCTGCAACCTGTAGGCAGAGATTTCTTTTTTTTCCTGTCCATTTGCCTCATTTACAGCGCAAACAAAAAGGCAGAGCATTAATAGTAGGAGATTCTTTATTCGAGTAACCACCCTGCAAGGTCAAAAAGAATTATTTGGCACATAAGTGATTTATTACAGATGGCCTTATAATGATGCAAAAAATAAATGGATCATTTTGACTTTGATTTAAGAGCAAATCCAACTCTTTCGCTATCAGGCTTTAAGGTTTTAAATGACAAGGAATTCAGTATTCCCCAGCCTTATTCCATACGAATTGACCACATCTTCCGACATGTGCCGAATAGATGATGCCCTAGTGTGACTTGATCTTGCAGTTGTTTTGTTTTTTTATGCACACTTTATTTTTGTGCAATCCTGGATCTGGCGCCACATTGCAATGCTTGAAAATTACGCCCAAAACCAACAACCGCCACCCTTTCGCAATTCGCCATTCTCCTGTTATCATCTCCCCAATTCCATAAAACACCCAACTCATTGCTCCAAAAGATAATATTTAGGATAATTTTCAGAAATTTTAACAGATTTTTTGAAATAAATATAACAATTATTTTAGTTTTGAATTCTCATTCATCCACCTTAATCAACACTTATGTTTAAGAAAATTTTTGGCTTGGGATTCATATTGTCCCTATACAGTTTTGTTGGCCAAGCACAAGAGAAGATTCCGACCCAGTCCGTTTTCGTGGAATTGGGTGGAGCAGGCTTGATTTATTCGTTCAATTACGAGTTTCGGTTCGATAAAGAAAATCTTGAATCCTGGGGATTGAGAGTGGGTGCAGGAGGATATGGAAGGGTTAACGGTATCTATGATGGAAGGGAAACCAATGCGGTATTCACGCTTCCCGTTCAGGTAACCCGACTTTTTGGAAAGGGGAAACACTTTTTTGAAGTGGGTGGAGGCACCACTTTTATTTATGCCAAGAGGACCTATAAATATGGGAATCAATATGATGAGTACAGCGATTTTGATTTTATCTTGGAATCAGACAATACTCCGGCATTTATGGGAACCCTGAATCTGGGATACAGAAGGATCCCAGTGGATGGAGGCTTTACATTTCGTGCCAATTTGACTCCTATTTTCAATCAGAATGGTTTTTGGCCAATTTGGGCAGGAGTAGGATTTGGATATGCTTTTTAAATCAATGTATCTTAAAATAAACGACATGAAAAAAATAGCCTTTGCACTCCTTATTTTTGTTTTATCCTTTCCATCAATGGCGCAGGAGAAAATGCCTACCCAATCGGTTTTTGTGGAATTGGGTGGAGCAGGATTGATTTATTCATTCAATTATGAGTTTCGGTTTAATAAGGAAAACCTTGAATCCTGGGGTTTACGGGTTGGGGCGGGTGGTTATGGCCGGACTTTCAATTATGGCGATGGAAAGGATACTGATGCCCTACTCACGCTTCCTGTCCAAGTTACAAGGCTTTTTGGAAAGGGAAAACATTTTTTTGAAGTCGGAGGCGGTACCACTTTCATTTACTCCAGAGATACCTATACCTATGGCAATCAGTCTCCTCAGGTAAGTCGTGATTTTGATTTTATTTTGAATTCAGGCAACACTCCTGCATTTATGGGGACCCTGAATCTGGGATACAGAAGGATCCCCGTGGATGGTGGGTTTACGTTTCGTGCCAATCTGACTCCAATTTTCAATCAGAATGGGTTTTGGCCGATTTGGGCAGGAGTGGGATTTGGATATGCTTTTTAAACAATGAATTATAAAATAAATGACATGAAAAAAATAGCCTTAGTACTTCTGATTTTTGTTTTATCCTTGCCGGTGATGGCCCAGGAAAAATTACCTACTCAGTCTATTTTCCTGGAATTGGGGGGCGCGGGATTGCCGTATTCTTTCAATTATGATTTCAGGTTCGACAAAAGCAAAATGGATTCTTGGGGAATGAGAGTGGGTGCCGGTGGCTATGCTTTTGCAGGAGGGGATTCCTTTTTTTCGCTCCCCATTCAAGTGAATAGGTTGTATGGAAAGGGCCCGCATTATTTTGAATTGGGAGGTGGTTTCACCTTTATGGCCTTCAAAAGTGACACCTTTTCCTATTGTCAATCTGGTACCTATGACAATAATACCGGAATGTTTATTTGCGACAAGCAATTCACAAGCAGGAGTGACAGGACTGAGTTTATCCTGGAAATCGATGGGTCTCCCAATGTGATGGGAACGCTGAACTTAGGCTATCGAAGAATCCCGGTGGATGGTGGTTTCACTTGGCGAGTGAACCTGAACCCGATTTTCAACTCCAATGGTTTCTGGCCATTATGGGTTGGAGTGGGTTTTGGCTATGCGTTCTGATGGAGAATGATCGTCATTGGGGTTTTGAAGCTTTGCTTCAATTTGGATCAATTCCTCACTTGTCCATTTCCCCGGATCACCCATTTATAACTGGTCAATTCATGGAGTGCCATTGGCCCACGGGCATGGAGTTTTTGGGTGCTGATGCCGATCTCGGCGCCTAGTCCAAATTGGTTACCATCGGTAAAGGCGGTCGAGGCATTCGCGTATACAGCTGCGGCATCTACGGATTTCAGGAAAATATCGATATGATCGCGATCTTCGGAAAGGATAGCTTCGCTGTGTTTTGAACTGTTTTGTGCAATATGATCCAGAGCTTCTTCCAAATTTGCCACGGTTTTGAGGGACATTTTTAGGGATAAAAATTCCGTACCGAAATGTTCAGCCTTTGCCAATTGGATCCTCTCAGGTTCATGCATTTCTTTCAGTGCGTCGAATGCTTTTTCATCGGCATACAGGATAACGCCCTTTTCCAAAAGGGGAGCGATGATCAAAGGCAAATCCTTCAACCGGTCCTCATGGATGATCAGGCAATCCAAGGCGTTGCAGACACTCACCCTTCGGGTTTTGGAATTTAAAATTATAGCTGTTCCTTTTTCCAAGTCTGCAGTTTCGTCGAAATAGGTGTGTACGATGCCCGCACCAGTTTCGATGACCGGCACTTTTGAATTTTCCCTGACAAAACTGATCAATCCTTGACTTCCCCTAGGAATGATGACGTCCACATAACCGACAGCTTCCAAAAGCGCTTTTGTCGCAGTTCTTTCCGCAGGTAAAAGTTGAAATGCCGCAGTGGGCAATCCGTTTTCTTCAAGTGCCCGGTGGAGGAGCGTCATGATGGCTCGGTTGGAATGGTCGGCATCTGAACTTCCTTTGAGTATTAGCCCATTTCCTGATTTCAGACTTAGGCAAAACACGTCGAAAGTGACATTGGGCCTGGATTCATAAATGACCCCGATTACGCCAAGGGGGACGGTGATTTTTTGAAGCAAAAGACCATTTTCAAGCTGTTTTTCCTCCAAAACCCGGTCGAGTGGACTGATCAAGCTTCTTACCTGAAGTATTTCTTTTACGATTCCATGGATTCTTTCTTCTGTCAGTTGAAGCCTGTCGTATTTTGGATCCTGTGTGTCCATCCGCTCCAGGTCCCTTTGATTGGCTTCCAAAAGAAAAGGAATCTGGGAAAGGGTAAGTTCTGCAAGGGTTTGAAGTGTGTTGTCCACTTGTCCCGGAAGCATTCTGTTGAGCTTTCGTGAAGCTTGTTGAACGCTTTTGAAAAGAGGAGTGAGTTCAGACATGGTTGAAAAGATAAAGGTAATCGTAATGGATAAATGGTTTTTGATTCTTTTGTCCGATTGTTTCCAAAGCGGTTTTGGAAGAAATTTCGGCCCTTCCCAAGCCAAGCTTGTTCCCTTGCACATCGAGGATTCGGATGATGTCCCCTTTTGAGAAATCTCCTTTTATCTCCAAAATCCCGACAGGAAGCAGGCTGGATATATTTTGGGAAAAGAGGGCGGTTTTAGCGCCTTCGTTGATGATCACTTCTCCCTTGAAGTATTGGTCTCCATGAGCGAGCCATTTTTTGG
>NZ_JAUSPP010000076.1:0-2509 GCF_030656585.1 Rhodonellum sp. | reverse complement strand
CACCTGAACCATAACTTCCGAATGAAATTGGGGCACCTGCGGTACCTGATTTGGTGATGGAGAGGGTTCCGTAAAACGCATCACCGTTTTTGAACAGAATTTTATCACCGGGCTGAAGGGTACTGAAAATGGAGTTCAGTTTTTGAATGCTCTTCCAGGGTGTATTCTCATTTTGAGCTTGGGCATTGCTACGGGTATCATCGCCAAGAGAAGAAGAGAAATGAAAGGTGCTAGGATAAGCGACCAAACAAACAAAGAATAGCAAGGAGGAAAAAGCGGCCCTAATCAGATTGGTAGATGTTTTTTTCATTGTATTTGTAATAATAAAACAGCTATTCGTGGGTGATTAACTGAATTATGGTTTTTTATATATTAATTAATGAATTACAAATCGGGTTATTTGTAATTATATATAATTCTATTGTTCCCATAATATGTAGAATAAAAAAGCAAAAGAGAAAATCAAGAAAAGTACAATTTCAGTTTAAATAGAAGATAATATTTAAATTTTAAGAAATTAGTTGATTATTATCGTTTTGAATTTGTAAATATGATTTTCAAGAGTTAAAAAATGCATTAAGTGCCAACCTGCCTGCTTATTAGTTAAAAAATAAATTTGAAAATATTATTGAAAAAAAAATAATTTTAGGTTGTATATAATGCTCCACGAAAATTAGACCATGGGTTAGGTTAAAAAAACCAACTAAATTTAACCTTATGAAAAAGCAGACAAGAAAGAAGTTTAGCCCTGACTTTAAGGCAAAAGTAGTCCTTGAAGCGATCAAGAACCAGTTTACATTGGCGGAATTGTCCAAGAAATTTGATGTGAGCCCTGTTGCGATTTCAAAATGGAAAGGGGAGTTCTTGGGAAATATGGTAAGTGTTTTTGAAAAAGATAATGTCAAGAAACAAGATGAAGGTCCTGACCTGGATCAGCTTTACTCCCAGATTGGGCAGCTTAAGGTTGAGAATGACTTTTTAAAAAAAAGTTGCAGGAAGCTGGGGATATGAAAAAACGATGTGATTGAATCTCCCCTGATTTAAATAGACTGTCTATTAGGAGACAGTGTGAAATATTAGATATATTAAGAAGCAGCCTCTATTACAAACCGACAGGGGAAAAGACCGAGAACCTTGAAATGATGAGGATCATGGATAGGCATCTGCTAAACCATCCTTTAGAAGGAGTGGTATCGATGGTTTATCTTCTGACCGGAATGGGTTTTGTCGTAGGGCCAAAACGGATCAGAAGGCCCTTCAGATTGATGGTCAGGGAAATGCTTTAAAGGAGAAAGAATCTGACCAAAGCAGGCCTTAGGGAATACATAAGGCCTTATCTGCTCAGAAACCTCAAAATCGAAAGGCCCAACCAAGTCTGGGTTACAGATATTACTTACATCCAAATGCATAGGATATTTTGTATCTGACCGCCGTGATGGATGGCTACAGCAGAAAAATTCTTTCCTGGGGCCTATCCAACAGCCAAGACGCCAAATGGTGCAAACAAGTCCTTGAGGAAGCCATCCAGATATACGGGAAACCGGAAATCGTCAACTCCGACCAAGGAAGTCAGTATACATCTTCAATTTGGATAGCTTACCTTGAAAAAGAAGGGATAAGAGTGTCCATGGACGGAAAAGGCAGGGCCTTGGACAATATCTATATCGAAAGGTTCTGGAAGTCCATCAAATATGACTATATCTACCTGAACCGCTGCGATGACGGCTACGAGTTGGCAAAAGGTCTACAAAACCAGATGGCATATTACAACCAAAAGGTCCATCATACCACAAACCAAAAACCGGATGAGATGTATTTAGGGGCAACAGAAATGGCAGCGTAACCAAACAGTAATGAACAAATAAATTAACTTAGCAACTCAGACTTTTGGTCCAACAAGTGAGGAGTGTTATCGAGCGATATTATCAATAGGCGTAGCAGATCCTGTTTTCAACAACAACACTGAGGAATAGGCGGGTATAGAAACACTTCCGGAAAGTATCTTACCCCTTAGATCCACATATGTCCCTGATAGAGGAAGTGATTTGGCACTGTTGGAATAATTGTAATTGAAGAGGATGAATTCTTCAATGTCCATTTTATTGGGATCAAAAGCAGCAGGGCTTTTGGTAGAGGTAATATCAAAACCATAACTGTCCTTCCAGGTTTGAAGGTCAATCAGTCCGTTTTTTGCTTGAGTCTGAAGGGTGATGGTATTACTTTCATTGACAGGTTTTGCGAAAACATTTTGGTCAAATGTTCCCATCAGCGCCACATCATTTAATTTTGATCGAACAAAAACATGGGATTGATTTGTGTTTTTTGCAAGGAAGTTGTTGTTCTTCATGTTGATATTCCTGTTTGGATCTCCGAGGTTGTCGTGCACAAAAAGGATGGAATTCCCAACATTGTAAATGTTGTTTTGAAAAATGTCAATGCTTCGGGAATTATGTATATAAATACCGCTTGAGGCTACATTTGCAACTGTATTCCCACTTATTTCGACACC
>NZ_JAUSPP010000074.1:0-99224 GCF_030656585.1 Rhodonellum sp. | reverse complement strand
TTGTTGTTTGAGATTACTGGGGGAACAAGCAAAAATCCCCAGAGAAAGACAGACAATACCGATATATTTTTTCATAGTGTTTGATTTTAAAGGAACCAATTTTTATACCTGACCAAAGCCTCGATAAAATAATAATCCGCATAGGTCAGGGGAGTATCGACTTCTGTCCCTGCTGGAAAATGGCCAACGGAATGCTTTAGGATAAAACCTCCATTTTCATCCTTTTTTGCCAAATAGGTCTCCGATGAAAGATTTTGCAGGATGGTTTTGGCTGCGTTCAAATACTTTTCAGATTGATTTTCCTCTACATATTTGCTCAGCTCCAACAAAGCGGAAGCGTTGATGGCAGCTGCGGAGGCATCTCTTAAGGTATTTTCATCCGCTTCAACATCATAATCCCAAATGGGAATCAAATCAGCTGGAAGTTTGGGGTGGTTCAAGGTAAACTCAGCGATTTTCACCGCCTGATCCAAATATTTCGGGTCCATAGTTTCTCGAAACATGACCGTATAGCCATATAAACCCCAAGCCTGACCCCTTGCCCATGCGGATTCATCGGCAAAACCCTGCGCTGTATTTCTGGCAATCACTTCTCCAGTCTCGGGATCATAATCGATCACATGGACAGAACTGTTGTCTTCCCTAAAATGATTTTTGAGGGTATTGTCAGCATGGGTGATGGCGATTTCCTTGAATTTTTCATTCCCGGATTCCTTTGCTGCCCAAAAAAGAAATTCCAGATTCATCATGTTGTCAATGATCACCGGGTATTTCCATTTTCCACTTCCCCATGACTGGATCAATCCGACCTCTGGTTTGAATCTGGTGGAAAGGGATTCCGCCCCTTGAAGCATGATCTTTTTATACGCCTCGTTTTCGTTTAGCCTGTTGGCATTTCCAAAACTACAAAACAACATAAATCCCAAATCATGGGTACCTGTGTTGAATTGCTCTTTTTCAAGAATGGCCAATTTTTGACTTGCCAAATCCAAGAGCTCTTGATCAGCAGTTTGCTCATACAGATAAAGTAATGTACCTGGATAAAAACCAGAAGTCCACCATCCTGTGTTGGAGGTTTCCATGGAGTCCTTTTCGGAATAGTAGGTTTTAGGCATTCGGTCTGCGGGCAACCGAGTGGCCATGTATTTGTATTGTTCTGTCGCCAAGGCAAGATTTTTCTCGATCATCTCGGCCATAGGATCCGCTTGGACTTCCTGCTCTTTTTGTTGGCACTGCGATAAAACCAATAAAAAACAACAAAAAATGAAAATGTGTAAGTTTCTTGATTTCATAGGGGCTGCTTGGTTTTGGGTAGAGAATAGTTTAAAGATAAGGGTTTAGGAAATTGAAGAGAGACCGTTGAGAAAAAAAATGCAGGATTGGGCAATTCTATATCGGTGAAAATGGTTTTGGAGAAATTTAATGCAACTGAATTACGAATTTATCCAATTGAACCAAAAATTCAGACGCCAATGTAAAATATTACAATTGATGAAAATTAAATTGTATTAAATCCATTTTATGCATTACCAATTCAATTCTAGCCTCAAAATGCTTCATAATCAGTTGGTTGATTATTGTTTTTGACTTCACCATATTGGTAATTGACCTTATTCTCTCAATAGTCTGATTTTCTTTCAGTTATAGCCCCAATAGGAAATCTAATGCCTATTTCAGGTAAGTATTTATTTAGCACAAATAGAGAGTTTTGAGATTTCATTATACCCTTTCAAGGAGTAGAATTACAGAATAAGTTTTACAACCACCACAATTGGAAAATGGTCGGAATAGTCCACTGGGATTACCCTTACCTCCACAATTTCCCATCTGCTGTTTTTCGAAAGCCAGACATAGTCAATCCTATCCTTTGGATCTTGAGAGGAATAGGTTGCGGATGGATTTCCAAATTTCTCTGCAGCATCGAGAAATTGATCTGAAAGAATAGAATAAGGTTTTTCGGAAGGATTGAAATTCAAATCTCCAGCCAAAATACTGGGATGAGGAAGATTTCCGAGCAATTCCCCGATCGCCAAAGTTTGTGCCGCGCGGTTTTCCTCAAACTCATGACAAAGATGGGTTCCGGCAAAACTGATTTTTTGTCCACCCGGCAATTCCACATGTGCCAAGGCTAAGCTTCTCCCCTCTCCTCCTTTGGGTGAAGGCAGCGCATGGGATTCAAAGACAGCCGGGAACATACTGAGCAGACCTTCGCCATATCCTCCATCGCTGAAATCAATCGCTTTGGCAAAATAAGCAGACATTCCTGTCAATTCGCCCAACTCCTTCATAAGGTCCTTTTTGATCCCGGCATTGAATCCCATGGTCCTGTTGGTCATGCTATCCACTTCCTGAAGCGCTACGAAATCCGGATTTACGGCATTGATCAATGCCGCAATCTTTTGGATATTGCTATTTCCGGGAGAATAGGCAGATTCTCCGTGATAGATATTGTAACTCATGACCGTAAGCAGGATTTCCTTTGAGGAATCCTGGGCGGAAGCTGCGAAGACAAGCGATAAGCTCATAAAAAAGACAAGAGATCGTTTCATCGGTTTGATTTATTCATCCTAAATATGGAGTCCAGAAGCTCCTCTTTTTTTCGACTCCAGCATCAAAGCTCCTCAGTCAGAATTGCCAAGATGGTTTTGATTCCCTCTTTGAAATTCCCCAATCGGATATTTTCATTGGGGCTGTGTTGGTTGTTGTCTGAATTTACGGTAACCACGGTTACGGCCGGGATTCCCAAAGCATCCACAAAAGGGGAGATTGGAATGGAACCGCCACCCATTCTGATTTTGATGGGTTCTTTTCCAAAAGCACGAAAATAGGCTTTCTCCAACCAAATCCCCGGCTCGGAATCAAAGGGGGTTCGAAAAGCTTGGTAAGAAATAGCACCCTTCCATTTCACGATTTTTGGATATTTCATCCTCTCCTCGGTGGTAGGATCTCTGTCCAAAATAAGATATCCCTGCTCTTCAATATGCTTTTTAATCAAGGAAAACAAACGGTCAGGATTGCACTCGGGAACCAAGCGCACATCAATTTCAGCAGTTGCTTCCGCTGGAACAATGGTCCTTGCCTCACTGCCGACATATCCGGATGACATCCCCCTGATATTCAACGAAGGATATTGAATGGATTCCTGGTAGGAATTCCCAACTTTATCGCTTTCACTGATCCCCAGCTTTTTTTTGATTTCATGCTCATCATCCGGAACCAAATCCAAAATCGATTTTTCTTCTGCGGTCAGATTGATGCCTTCATAAAACCCGGGGATGGTCACTCTTCCTGCATCATCCTTCATGGAAGCCAACAATTGAGACAATCTCAAGGCAGGATTTGGTGCATAGTTGCCATAATGCCCGCTGTGCTGGGCCGCTTTGGGACCAAAAACCGTCAAGGTGATTTCAGAAATCCCCCTTGCGCCAAAGCTCAAGGTCGGTTCATTGCTCAGGTGCCTTGGCCCATCCAAGATCAGCATCATGTCTGCTTGCAATTCCTCTTGGTAATCCAAAACAGCTTTGGGCAACTGAGGTGATCCGATTTCTTCCTCGAAATCCAAAATAATCTTGACATTGAAATCCGGAGTCTTTCCATTTTCCAACATCGCATCCCAGGCGGTCAGGAACATGACCAATGGCCCTTTGTCATCCGAACTCGAGCGTGCAAAAATCCTCCAATCGGCATCATATCCCTTCTCAAGGGTTTCCATCGGAATGATTTCCCAATCGCCTGCATCATTCATTTTCTTCAGTACCGGCATGTAAGGGTCTGGCTGATCCCATTTTTCTCGATCTACGGGTTGCCCATCCACATGGAAATAGAACAAGACTGTTTTGGAGGCATTCACGAATTTCTTTTCGACCAACAACAGTGGAAAACCGTCCGTCGTCAGGCGTTTGGATGACCAACCTCTTTCCAAAAAGTTCTCCTCACACCATTGGATATTGGGCTCCAATTGTGCTGGAAAGTTGGAATCATTGGGAATGGAAACCAGCTCATTGAGCATCGTAATCCCTTTCAGGAAATGCTTTTCAGTGATACTTTCCAAATCCAGGTTCTGTTGGCTTTGGGCGCTCAATGAGAGGATCCCTCCAAAAAACAATACAACACTAAGAATAGAATATGTTTTTCTCATGGGAAGAAATAAATGGGTGCTGACAAATCAAGTTTACCAAAAGTTAACGGTTTATATGGAATTAAAAAACAGACTTTGATGAAAGGATCCAAGAAGCAATGGAATTGCTTCAGCCCGAAATTTGCACTCGGTTTACAAGTAAGAGTTTAAACTACAAGGAAATCAGATTATTTGGAATAGGACACATCACCGAAATGGTAAGGTCAAAAAAAGTGATCAAAAACTGCCGATCAATAAATTTCAGGCTGGAATAGAATGGTGAATGCTTAACATGGGTTAAAACAAAAAAAGCCACTGTTCTTCGGGAAAAACCCAAGAACAGTGGCAAGCTTGAAAATTCAATACCGAATTCCTATGGCTTGATGACAAACGAAAATGCTACCAAGATCCTGTCTGTTAACTTCTGGGATTCCGGACTGAAAACCGGCTCTTCATACGCATCGGCTGATTTCATCATCATGGATTCGGATCGCATCATGATGGGCTGGAAAATATTTTGACCTGAGGTATAATTCACTTTCTGGACATTGATTTTGTCTATTCCAAGAGAAGCTGCAATAGTCTCTGCTTTGCTTTTTGCATCGGCAATGGCCAATTCCAAAAGCTGTTTTTCGTAAGTCTTTTTTTGTACCTCTGAAATAGTAAAAGAAACATTGAATCCCATATTGGCTGTTTGGTGAAGGGTTTCCACCACTTTCACCATATCCTTGTCAATACTTTTGACTACGATTTTCACATTTTGTGTGGCCACATAGCCGCTGTCCCTGCTTGTACCTTTGGTGTAGATCCGATTGACATTTACATAGTAATTGTCCACTGTAAATTCGTAATCCTTAATCCCTGTCTTCTCCATCGCATCTTTGATGGATTTGGTCTTTTTGTTGAGCGCATTCGTCACATCCTTGACATTCATCGCTTTCTCCATCAAATTGACATGGATAATGGCTTGGTCTGGCATTACGCTGATTTCGCTTTTGCCTTCCACTTCGATAAGTGGGGTTTCCTGCGCCATTGCTGTGAGAGCAAACAGGAAAACAGGAAGAATAAAGAGTATTTTTTTCATGATCTCGTTTTTAAGGTCAAAAACTAAATTGTCAAAACCCAGGCCAAACTGCTGTGGACACAATCTTTGGAGGCGTATTTTTATTTCTCCAAATTCAAAATATCACCGATCTTGTTGATCTTGAGCATTTCCTGATACAATCCCTCATAATCGTCTGCGATGATTTTGTCCCTGAATTTTGAAAGATTGGAAATATACAGGCTCATGGCTTCCAAGATGTTCTTTTTGTTTTCCTCCATAATCGGAGCCCACATCGCCGGAGAACTTTTGGCCAGTCTTACCGTGGAAGCAAAACCACTTCCTGCCATGTCAAATATGTTTTTCTCATCTTCCATTTTATCCAAAACTGTTTTGCCCAGCATAAAGGAAGAAATGTGAGACAAGTGCGAGACAAATGCCAAATGTTTGTCATGCTCATCCGGATTCATGAAGCGCAACTTCATGTTGAGGGCCTCCAATATTTCATAGGCCATGCCTTTGAGATGGATATTGGTTTTGTCCATTTCACAGATGATGAAAACTTTTTTGTCCAAAAGATCTTCTTTGGCTGCTTTTGGTCCTGAATATTCAGTTCCTGCGATCGGATGACCGGCGAGGTATTGTTCTCTTTTGGGATGGTCTGCGACGGCATTGCAAAGTGCTTCTTTGGTAGAACCGAAATCAATCACCAACGTATCTGGACCAATGGAATCAAGTGTTTTGATCAGGATTTCAGAAATGGCATTGGCCGGAACGGCCAAAATGATCACATCCGTATCGGCGTCTGGATTTTCTTTGATTTCCTCAACAATCCCCAATACCTTGGCATCATTTTGATTGTCAATATTGGAATCATATCCGGTGAACGTAATTTCCGGCTTCACTTTTTTGAGTGCCAAGGCGAAAGATCCGCCCAATAAACCCAATCCGATAATGTGTATCTTTTTCATTTTCTTTTATGCTGATCCCTCAGACTTTACTAAATGTTAAAAACAGATTTCGATAATACGATGTAATGCTATTTATCAATGGTTTAAACTCTTGACAAGGCTTCCTTGATTTTTTCTATCGGCACACAAAGGGAAAAACGGACATAGTCTTCCCCATTGCTGCCAAAGATTTTTCCGGGGGTGACAAATATGTTCTTGTCATAAAGCAAGGTATCCACCAAATTGCCCACTTCTATTCCAGCGGGAGCTTTTGCCCATACAAACAATCCGACGGTATCTCGGTCCACTTGCAAGTCCAAGCGTTCTGCCAATTCCCAAATCAATGCTCTTCTTTCTGCATAGATATTATTCAATCCCACAAACCACGATTTGTCCAATTCCAAAGCGGCAATGGCACCTTGTTGAATTCCCAGAAACATCCCGGAATCCATATTGCTTTTCACCCTCAATATGGCTTGAATCCACTCTTTTTTTCCTAAAACCATTCCAACTCGCCATCCTGGCATATTGGCGGTTTTACTGAGTGAATTCAGTTCCACTGCGATTTCCATGGCTCCCCCAACATTGAAAATACTCAAGGGATTTTCCTCTAGGATAAAACTGTAGGGATTGTCATGCGCGATGATAATATCATTTTCCTTCCCAAAGGCAATCAGCTTTTCGAAAAGTGACAGGCTTGCTTTTGCACCTGTCGGCATATGGGGGTAGTTTACCCACATGATCTTCACTTTCTTCAGATCCAATTCACCCAAAGCCTTAAAATCCGGTTGCCATTGATTTCCCGGAAGCAGATCGTAATAAATGGGGTTTACTTTCAGCATTTTGGTCACCGAAGTATAGGTGGGATAACCAGGATTTGGGATCAATACCTCATCTCCTTCATCCAAAAACGCCATGGATAGATGCATAATACCCTCCTTGGAGCCCATTAAGGGGAGAATTTCGCTTTCCGGAGACAAGTTTACCTGATAATGTCGCAAGTAAAAATCGGCAATGGCTTTTCTAAGCTCGGGATTGCCCTGGTAACTTTGGTAGCCATGGGCCTGCGGTTTTGAAGCGGCGGCTGTCAAAGCGGCAATCACATTGGGATGTGGGGGCAAGTCCGGGCTCCCGATACCCATGTTGATGACGGGCCTGCCTTCTGCGATCAGTTGGTTGACCTCTTTGAGTTTTTGGGAAAAATAATATTCCTGAACTTGTTCCAGCCTTGTTGAAAACCCCTTCATTATTTTCTGTTTAGATATTCCCCAAAGACCGTCACCTCGCCAAATCTCTTGTTGATTTCCGAAATGGCTTGTTGGTATTGCCCATAATCTTCAAATTGGGTATCGATAAAAAAAGAATATTCCCAAGGCTTTTCCATCACGGGGATAGACTGGATTTTACTCAAGTCCAGACCACGTTCACTCATCAGGGTGAGTAATTTGGCCAAAACCCCTTTTTCATTGTTAACCGTGATTTTCAGGGAAGCCTTGTTGGGTGTAAAATCGGACTTGCTCCGGGTATCTTGGAGAATGATGAACCGGGTAAAATTATTTTGTACCGTTTGGATATCGGATGCCAGGATTTCGAGGCCGTAGATTTCGGCGGCGGCTTTGCTTGCGATCGCCCCGACACCTGCCAACTGCTCCTCAGCGATTCTTTTTGCAACCGAAGCAGTGTCCACATCATCCATCATTTTGATGTTTGGAAACTGGCTGAAAAATTTTTTGCACTGCAGCAATGCCATTGGATGGGACCTGACTTCACTGAGTGCCTCGATTTTCTGCCCTTTCAAGGCCATCAGATTATGGGAGATCGGCAAATAGTATTCGTCTTTGACAAACAGTTCGTACCTGTCGATCAACTCATAATTGGGCAGAATTGCTCCGGCGATGGAGTTTTCGATGGCCATCACCCCAAAATCGGCATTACCGAGCCGAACACTTTTGGCCACTTCTTCGAAAATCCGATAACTGACGATTTCAGCATCAGGACCAAAGTAGTCCAATGCGACTTGATGGTGAAATGAGCCTGGGATTCCCTGTATTGCGATTTTCATTTCTTGAAAATAAAGTAAACTGCCAAAATCAAAAAGCCAAACCCGATAATATGGTTCAGCTTGATGGTTTCATTTTTGAAAAACAACAAAGTGAAAACCATAAATACAATCAAAGTGATCACTTCCTGCAAAACCTTCAACTCTACCAAAGAGAAAGGGCCTCCATTCTCATTGAAAACCATCCTGTTGGCAGGAACCTGAAAGAAATACTCAAACAGTGCAATCCCCCAACTGATCATCACGATCGAGATCAATCCCAAGTTTTCAAACCATTTCAATTCCTTGAATTTCAAATGACCATACCAAGCAAAGGTCATAAATGTATTGGACAAAATCAGCAGGATGATGGTGTAAAAGCTTTTCATGTTAAAACAGCTTGGTGGCCGAAGATGAGGTTGAATGCATTTTTATCCCAGAGGAATTAGACCAGACTCCTTCGTTGGAGATTTTGGATACCTCATTTGTAGAGCAAGGCAACATGTTTCCAAAAGCTTGGATAGGATTTATTCACCACCTCAGGGTCTTCGACGATGAGATTTGTCTTGGTGACCAAGGGCAAAAAGGCCATCGCCATCCGGTGGTCATCATAGGTTTTGATGGTCACTTCGTCAGGTATTTCGATGGATGGAATCAGGGTGAATACCCCATTTTCACCTTCCAGCAACTGGGCATTGAATTTTGCCAACTCCTGCTGAAGCGCCAATATCCGATCGGTTTCTTTGATCCTCAAGCTTTCCAATCCCGTGAAATCGACTTTTTGACCAATGATGGCACAAGTCACGGCAACTGTCTGTGCGAGATCGGGGCAGTTCGTGAAATCCCAGGATTTTAATCCTTTGACCTTTTGTTTGGTTAATTTGATGCCTCCGGTTTGAAATTCGCTTTTCACGCCCAATTGATCCATGATCTCGACGATTTTGGAATCTCCTTGGAGACTGTCTTCTTTTAAACCCTGGAGAAATAATTCTCCTTCATCTGCACAAGCCAAAAGGCTAAACCAGTAACTCGCTCCGGACCAATCGCTTTCCACGGAAAACTGAGTAGGGCTATAAGTTTGATGTGGAACTTTGATCACATTTTCTTCCCAGACATGCTTCACGCCAAATTGGGCCATCAGCTGAAGTGTCATTTGAATGTAAGAAATGGATCCAATTTTTCCCAACAATTCAATTTCAAGCCCTTTGGGCAACATCGGGGCGATCATCAGCATCGCCGATATATACTGACTGCTGACATCTCCCCGGATGCTTATTTTTTCAGTTTTTTGTTCCGCCAATCCGTGGACCGCCAAGGGTGGAAATCCCTCTGCGGCCATGTAATGAATCTCAGCACCAGTGTCCCGCAAGGCATCCACCAAGATTCCAATGGGCCTTTCGCACATTCTTGGGGTTCCGGTGATGATTTTGTACTGATTGGTGATCACCGCATAGGCTGTCAAAAAACGCATGGTCGTCCCAGCATCCAACACATCAAATACCGGCGGGTTTTTGGTCAAAAGCCGAATCATGGTTTGCGTATCCCTGGCTTCAGCCAAGTTGCTGATGGTGTTCTCCCCCTCTGTCAAAGCATCGATCACCAATACTCGGTTGCTTTCGCTTTTGGAAGAAGGCAAAGGAATTCTTGTCGGTGAAAAAGTGGATTTTTTTTCGTGACGTATATTTTTCATTTTATGGATGCTTTTCAATTGGATGATTTCCCAGTAAGGGGGAAAATAAATATGATTTTATGGAGGAGAATATTAATCAAAATTCAAGCGAAAAATCTTCTTCCTGAATTGACTATTCATGTTTCACCTCTTTGTAGAATAAAATGGCGTCTTGTATTTCGGATTCAGACACGGCAATGTTATAATCACATTCCCCGATTTTTTTCAACAAAGAAAAATTAATCGTTTCTCCCTCATTTTTTTTGTCTTGGCTACACAATGCAATGATATTGGGAACATCAGCATCTGGAAATTCTATTTTTCCGAAAACACGCAGCAAAGATTCGCTGATCAGATCCAGGTCGGCTGCTTCCATTCCCATTCGGGTTTGAGACAAATAAGCCTCACAAATCATTCCCACAGCGATGGCCTCTCCATGGAGCAAATGCTTGTCTGAATCCAAATAAAAGGACTCGAATGCATGTCCAATGGTATGACCAAAATTCAGGATTTTTCTGAGTCCAGACTCCTTGGGGTCTTTTTCGACCACTTCTTTCTTGATCGAAATGGATTTTTCAATGATGGTTTTCCAATCCTGTTGTCCCCAATCTTCGAACTTAAGATCATGGAAATAATTGGGGTCGGCAATAAGCCCATGTTTGATCACTTCAGCATAACCGGACCGAAGCTCCTCTGCAGGAAGGGTTTTGAGGAATTGATCGGAAATAATGACTGCTTCGGGATTGTTGAATACTCCGATATGGTTTTTGAAACCATTGAAATCTATTCCCAATTTTCCCCCTACACTGGCATCCACTTGAGAAAGCAAGGTGGTGGGTATATTGATGAATCTGATGCCACGCTTGTAGGTACTCGCACAAAATCCCCCCATATCACCCGTAACTCCGCCTCCAAGGTTGAGGATTAGTGCTTTCCTATCAAAACCCGAATCCGTCATCCACTTCCAGATTTCAATGCAAGTATTTAGGTTTTTGTTTGCTTCGCCAGCCTGAAATGAAAACAATCGGTGTTGTTCCGGAAGTATCTCTTTGATCAAGGGATAGCAGGCGATTGCGGTATTGGAATCCGTAATGACTCCCAACTGCGAAAATTGTTGTTGACCCAAATAGACCCGTAGGTCCTCGGCGATGGCACTGGAAAATAGGATGGATTCCAAGGTGGTATTTTGGTTTATGCGCAAAGATAAGAATGGATTTAATTTATAGCCAAAAATCAAATGACCGATGTTTTGTACATCGGTCATTTGACACTGAACCTGAATTATTTTTTGATTGCAGCGGCTTCTCTCAATTGTTTCTCCTGTCTTTTGACGGACTCTTCATGGATGCAATAGAGCAATTCCTTCATGAATTTCTCACTGAGATTTTTTGACACCCCTTTTTCAGTCCTTGACTCCATCACAAATTTCCATCTGTCGGCTTGGAATACGGTCAGGTGATGCTCTCTTTTGTACGCACCGATCTGATCGATCATGGAGAATCTTTCCTGCAAAAGATCCAACAGCTGATCGTCCATGTGATCTACCGCGGCCCTAAGATCATTTAATCTTTCACTTGGATTTTCACTTCCCAAAGTATCTTTGAAATCTATTTGTGAAAGCAATTGCTTCAGCTGGGCTGGTGTAACTTGTTGTTTGGCATCAGACCAGGCATTGTCTGGATCGTGGTGGGTTTCGATCATCAAACCATCCAATCCAAAATTGATGGCACGCTGGGCGGTTTCCAAAAGACCTTCTCTGTTCCCTACAATATGGCTTGGGTCGTTGATCACTTCCATTCCTTTCCATTCTCTTTTCAAGTGGATCGGCATGGACCAGTTTGGCTTGTTTCTGAACCTCTTGTCGTAAGAGTCAGAAAAACCTCTGTGGATCGCGGCCAACTTATGGATCCCCACATCGTGAAGTCTTTCCAAAGCACCAATCCAAAGCTGCAAATCCGGATTCATTGGGTTTTTCACCATTACCGGGATATCCACACCTCTCAAGGCATCGGCAATTTCCTGAACAGCAAACGGATTAACGGTAGTTCTTGCGCCAATCCAAAGCACATCTACTTTATGTTTCAAAGCCAATTCCACATGGGCAGCATTTCCAACTTCTGTGGTGATTGGGATATTCAAATGATTTCGGACGATTTCCATCCAGGTCAATCCTTCTTCTCCAATACCTTCAAAGCTTCCTGGACGGGTTCTTGGTTTCCAAATTCCGGCCCTGAATATGTCTGGAATCATGTTTTCTTTTTTCATGTCCAGGCAGACTTTCTCAATCTGCTCAGGAGTTTCTGCGCTGCAAGGACCGGCGATGATGACATGGCCTTTTAATCCTAATCCCCAGTCTTTGGTTTGTAAGTGATCTTTCATAGGTGTATTTGGTTTGAAATAAAAAAACCCGACTCTTTCGAATCGGGCTCTTTCTGTTTTATGATTGTTTATATTAGATACATTCAATAACCAGCTCCGATTCGTCCCGCGGGGCGAAAGTAAAAGTAATAAAATGTAAAATATGAAGGGGCTGCGAATAACATGTGTCAAATTTAAAGGCTGTTATTTTAAAATCAAATAAAATTCAGCTATTTTATTTGATTTTTCTTCAATAAAAATCAAAAGAATTGCTTAATCAGAAATTAAGCTAAGTTTGATAACCATTTTCAAAATAATATTTTGACAAGAAACCAATACTCCTCCTCAAGAAAGATGTCTTTCCATAACTTCTGTCTGTTTTTTGATGGATTCGGTATGAATCATTTTATATAATTCTTTTACAAACTCAGGATTTAGATTGAGTGCGGTCGCCCATTCGGGTCTGGTCTGGAAAACCTTTTTCCAACGTTCGATCTGGAAGACGGCTACATTGTTTATTTTCTTGTACTCCCCCACTTTTTCGACCAGCCCCATCCTTCTGCTCAAGAGTTCTAAAATTTCCCTGTCCGTATCATCGATTTGTTCACGAATGGATTGCAATTGGGAGGCAAATGCAAGATCATCCACAAAGACCTGCCTGGTTTTAAGGCTTGCCAGAAGCAAGCCCAAATCCTCAGGCCTGAGCTGCTGCTCGGCATCCGACCAGGCTGAGTCAGGATGGAAATGGGATTCAATCATCAATCCATCAAAATTCAGATCCAAGGCCATTTGTGCCACTTGAGGAATCAAGGCTCTTTTTCCACAGATGTGACTGGGATCATTGATCAAAGGAATATCGGGAAATCTCGTTTTGAATTCAATGGGGATTTGCCACATGGGGCTGTTGCGGAAATGCGTATCGTTGAAATTGGAAAAGCCACGGTGAATGGCCCCTATTTTTGTGATTCCCGCTTGATGGATTCTTTCCAATGCCCCGATCCAAAGGGCAAGGTCAGGATTGATGGGGTTCTTGATCAGCACAGGTATATCCACACCCTTCAAACTGTCGGCAATGTCTTGGACCGTAAATGGATTTGCCGTGGATCTCGCCCCGATCCACAAAAGGTCAATGTTGTTTTTCAAGGCCTCCTCTACATGCGCCGGGGAAGCGACCTCAACGGCAAATTTAACCTTGTATTTTTCCTTTGCTTCTTGGATCCAAGGAAATGCAATGCTACCCACACCCTCAAAGGTATTGGGGCGCGTTCTTGGTTTCCACACACCCGCCCGTATGATTTTGACACCTTGCTTGGCCAATCCCTCGACGGTTTTGTCAAGCTGTTCGGCAGTTTCAACACTACAGGGACCTGCAATGATCAAGGGGTTTTGAATATCATGCCCCCAGTCTTTCAATGGATAGGTTTTCAATTGGTTTGTCATTTAGATCATTCAACAATTTAGACAAAGGTTCTGTTTATTGGCCACGGTTTTTTTGAATTCAAACAAAGTCTTGGTTCATCCTTCGGTTTTATTTTCAAAAAGCATATTTTCCTTCCAAAAGCTTCTACAAATCAACGAACAAAATCCTGCCCATGCGGTTTTTTTGATATATTTGTCTCTTGATATGCGCTATATGCCCGTAAAACCCAATATTTCTTTTGAGAACTTAGAAGTCGCTTTCGCTTCTAAATCAGATGCTGAGCTGAGAAAAATGCACCTCATCTTTGGCACGATGAACAACAATACTCTAGTGAGCCTTGGCGTAAAACTGGCCAATCTTGCTTTTAAACTCCGATTGCCCATCAAAGGCATCATGAAGAAGACCATGTTCGGTCACTTCTGCGGAGGGGAAACCATCGCCGATTGTCAGCCCACATTGGACACCTTGGCAAAGTACCATATCCGAACCATATTGGATTATTCGGTGGAAGGCGAAGGAAACGAGGAAAGTTTCGATGCCACCAAAAGAGAAATTCTCAGAACCATTGAGCGATCTGCTGGTGATGGAAACATGCCTTTTGGTGTATTCAAGGTTACCGGTTTGGGAGATTTTGAGCTGATGACCAAAATTCAGGAAGGAAAAAAGCTTGACAAAAAAGAACAGGAAGCGTTTGAAAATATAAAATCGCGGGTGGATGAATTGTGCAAAAAAGGGTTCACCTCCAAGACAAAGGTTCTGGTCGATGCTGAGGAATCCTGGTTCCAGGATGTCATCGATCAAATGGCCTATTTCGCAATGGAAAAGTACAACCGTGAAAATTGCATCGTATACAACACCTACCAAATGTATCGACATGACATGTTGGACAGGCTGAAGGATGCCCACAAAACAGCCTTGGAAAAAGGATATCTCCTAGGAGCAAAACTGGTGCGGGGTGCCTACATGGAAAAAGAAAGGAAAAGAGCGCTGGAAATGTCTTATCCAAGCCCAATCCAGCCCAATAAAGCTGCATCTGACCGAGACTATGATGCCGCTTTGCGGTATTGCCTGGAAAACAAAGACAGTATCCATTTGGTCTGTGGCTCCCATAATGAACAAAGCAATAAACTGCTGACAGAATTGATTTCCCTTCACGGACTTCAACCTGCCGATGAGCGGATTTATTTTGCTCAGCTTTATGGAATGAGCGACAACATCTCCTTCAATTTGGCAAAAGCCGGATACAATGTCGCCAAATATGTCCCCTACGGGCCAGTCGAAAAAGTAATGCCCTATCTCGGAAGAAGGGCAGAAGAGAACACCTCAGTTTCCGGCCAAAGCAGCAGGGAATTTGATTTGATCAAAAGAGAAATTGCCAGAAGGAAGACGGCAAAAAGCTGATTTAATTTCATGCTATTTGCTTCAACTTCCCCTACCAGACTGAAATAATTTAAGAGAATATTTATTAGAATCGAAAAACATAAAGATGCAGTTATTAAGCGAACAGGAAATCGAACGCAGAAAAGACAGGGAAGACTTGATGAAACTGGGAATCAACCCCTACCCGGCAGAATCTTTCCCCATCAATGCCACTGCGGAAGAAATCCACAAGAATTACCCAAACAATACCGACCAATACCAAAATGTCTCCATCGCCGGAAGGCTGATGAGCAGAAGGATCATGGGCTCGGCATCCTTTGCCGAAATCCAAGATGCCACCGGAAGGCTTCAAGTATATGTCAAGAGGGACGATATCTGTCCTGATGAGGACAAGACTTTTTACAATACGGTTTTCAAAAAACTGTTGGGAATCGGTGATTTCATTGGGATCAATGGCTTTGTTTTCACCACCCAGACCGGTGAGATTTCACTTCATATCCGGGAAATCAAAATCCTATCCAAATCACTGAAACCATTGCCTGTGGTAAAACGCGATGAGGAAGGCAACGTATACGATGGTTTTACGGATCCGGAATTGCGTTACAGGCAACGTTATGTAGACCTTACGGTCAATCCGGAAGTAAAGGAGGTTTTTAAAATGCGTTCCAAAATCATTTCTGGAATGAGAAGGTATTTTGATGATCACGGCTGGTTGGAAGTGGAAACCCCCATCCTTCAGGCGGTACATGGCGGTGCCGCGGCAAAGCCCTTCAATACCCATCACAATACTTTGGACATGCCTTTGTTTTTGAGAATTGCCAATGAACTCTACCTGAAAAGGTTGATCGTCGGTGGATTTGACGGAGTATATGAGTTCGGGAAGATGTTTCGCAACGAGGGAATGGACCGTACCCACAACCCGGAATTTACTTCCGTGGAAATCTATGTCGCTTATAAGGACTATATCTGGATGATGGAAATGGTGGAAGATGTGATCCAAAAAATCACCGAGTCCATCCATGGAAAAACGGAGGTGCCGGTGGGAGACAAGATGATTGACTTCAAAGGCCCGTACAGGAGATTGACCATGTATGAATCCATCAAAGAATATTCCGGAGTGGACGTCAGCAAAATGGACGAGAATGGTCTAAGAGCAGTTTGTGGCGAAATGGGGATAGAAATCGAGGACAGCATGGGTCGAGGAAAATTGATCGATGAGATCTTCGGGGCCAAGGTGGAAGAACACCTCATCCAGCCTACTTATATCACGGATTACCCGATAGAGATGACGCCTTTGGCGAAGAAACACAGGACTGAACCAGGACTGGTAGAACGCTTTGAATTGTTTGTCAACGGAAAGGAAATCGCAAATGCCTATAGTGAGTTGAATGATCCGATCGATCAGCGGGAGCGTTTTGAAGACCAACTCAAATTGGCTGCAAGAGGAGATGACGAAGCGATGGCAATGGATGAAGATTTCTTAAGGGCATTGGAATACGGAATGCCACCAACTTCGGGACTTGGCATCGGCATCGACAGATTGACCATGATGCTGACCAACAAATCCACCATTCAAGAAGT
Organism: Rhodonellum sp.; assembly: GCF_030656585.1. Taxonomy (NCBI): domain Bacteria; kingdom Pseudomonadati; phylum Bacteroidota; class Cytophagia; order Cytophagales; family Cytophagaceae; genus Rhodonellum; species Rhodonellum sp. The sequence continues at coordinate 82,669 of NZ_JAUSPP010000074.1, read as the reverse complement.
CCTTTTCTTCCCTCAAATGAGGCCGGAGAAAAAAATCAACATTGCTTCCGATGAGGATTATGTAGCCTTGGGGATTCCATTGGGATTGATTCCAGCCTTGAGAGACCTAAATGTCCACACGATCGATCAATTGAAGGAACAGGATATCAACAAGCTTTTTAATGATATCTGCGGCAAAAGAAAAAAACTTAAACTGGATGTCCCCAACCCTACCAAAGAGGATGTGGAAAAATGGTTATCCTAAGTACAAAATCAAACTGGAAAAATAATTAGGAAATCAGGGCTAAATTTTGCCCTGACTTGACCTTCACCAAAAATGGAGAAGGCCCTTCAAAATCAGAAAAACTGGAGGATAACAGTGGCGTTTTGACTGAAATTTAGAATCACAGAATCCCTGAAAGAATCTTCAAATCCTCACCTTATTTTCATAAAAAGAAAAACCGGATAAAATCCGGTTTTTCTTTTTAAATTCAACTTGTTCTTCTTCGTACTCTTTATCGAATATTTCGGGTATTTCCCCAGCATGTTCCGAGAAACCAATTTTCTGTATTTTTTAAATAAACCTGATTATTATTGCTGAATTAATAAAAAAACAATATTATTGTTAAATATTATTTAATCAATCGGCCATAAATTATTAAAATGAATCTTCGCCTCAACTCTGAGTTTGGAACCTTAAAGGCCGTGCTGATGCACCGTCCAGGAAAAGAAATAGACAGATTGACACCCTATAACAAAAGCATGCTTCTTTTTGAGGATGTCCCCTATTTGGAGGCGATGCAAAGAGAACATGATGTTTTCACCGATCTTATCAAACACAGCACGGGAGCAACGGTATATCGTTTAAGAGAACTCTTGATGCAGGTAATTTCAGACAAGGTCATATTGGAAAATCTAATGAAGGATGCCCTTTCCAAATCAGGAATGTCTCATCTTTCAGATGAAATATTGGGGAGATTGTCGACCGCAGAATGTGCCACAGCGCTGACTGCTGGAGTCAAAGTGCATGAACTCAAAAAGAAAATCCCAAACTTGCAGCGAACGGAATTATTGGATTATGCCTTCATTATCCCTCCAAGTCCCAATCTTTATTTCCAAAGGGATCCGATTGCATTGACGCCGGGAGGAGTGGTCTTTTCGAGTATGAAAATGGAGGGCAGAAAACGCGAAGCAGATTTGCTCAGGACCATTTTTGAAAACCATCCGGAATTCAAGGACCATGTCAATCGGATTTTCCCTATCAACGGACATGAAAACCCCGCAAGTATCGAAGGTGGTGACATAATTGTCCTTTCCAAAAAAGCGGTTGCCATCGGGAATTCTGAGCGTACCGACGAGAAAGCGATTTACCATGTCGCAAAATCTCTTTTGGCGGAAGGAACAGTAGAAAGGGTTTACGAGGTTCATTTGCCAAAAAAACGGCAATACATGCACTTGGATACCGTTTTCACAATTCTAGATGAAAACTTGGTCCTCACTTATCCCGATGCTTTGAATGCGGTGTTGCAAACTTCGCTTTACACTTTGAAAGAGATTCAAGATGACAAAGTCCATATCAAAAGACAAGTCTTGAATGAATCCCTTCTGACGGTTTTGGAAAGGGAAATCCCGCATCTGGAAATCCTCCATACCGCTGACGGGAACCCGGATTATGCCATGCGGGAACAGTGGTTTGATGGGGCGAACGTATTTGCCATCGGACCAAGGCGTGTTATTTCCTACAACAGGAACATTTACACCAATCGAGCTCTTAGGGACATGGGGGTAGAGGTTTTGGAAATCCCCTCCTCCGAACTTTCACGGGGACTGGGTGGTCCAAGGTGCATGACCATGCCGCTAAGCCGATCTAAAATCTAATGAAATGGCATTGTTTTTCTTAAAGCAAAAAGACAAATAAAAAGAAAGCCAAATCCGCATTAACGATCAAAGAATGATCTTCTTCTGGACACCTTCAGATCCTGTAGAATAGCGGATTTTACACGAATGTCAACATTATACGAAGTGAACCTACCGAATGGAATCCAGTTCACGTTCATCTGCCAGCAATGGAGGTCACGCGCGATCCCGATCATGGTCTGCGTGATCTGAGCAGTCGAAAAATCAAATCCCGCATTGAAATTTATCTTCCATTTTTCAGAAAGACTCAAATCTCCGCTCATGTTGATGGCTTGGGTGATATTGGAAACACCTGTGGATTGCCTATTGTAACTGATATTGTACCCAAAACTCAGATTCCACGGGATATCCCAATCGATGTATTGGCTAGGATCTGCCACGATCCTGGAAATTTCATTTTCCACGAACTCATTCATCTGACCTCCTTGTTGGAGAAAATCATTGGTGATATCATCCCTAACCTCGCCTGGCCCTCTTGTGGAATTGCTAGGATTGATACTCCCGTTTAGGTTAAGGTTGGCATTCCGCAACCTCCCGATGCCCTGTCCATTTTTCCAAGCCAATTGATTTAACCTTCGCGTGGTAACCCTGCCTGTTTCTGGATTGGTGGTGGAAATCTCGGAATAAGGATCCAAGGTGGTGGAAAGGTTGACTGACAGTTTATTGTCGAAAAAGGAAGTTCTCGTGTTGAAGTTGATCGGAGCGAGTTGGAATGAATCCGCGGCGAAATTATAGTTTGTGGAAAAATTCAAGGTCTGCAACAAGGGGATTTTCTTGGTGCTCAGAGCAGCGGTATCGCTTTCTGTTTTTATTTTTGCCTCCAATACGTTTCTTACATTGATGCTCAGGGACCTTGATTCACCCAATGGCGCCCCACCGAAAATAAATCCTTGGTGTCTGGAAAAAACCTGAGACCTTCCTGAACTATCCACTTGAACCTGCTGATAATACCCAAAAGCTGGATTGGAAAAATCAGGTGTATAAGTAAATCCGAATGAAGGATTCATGTGGTGCCTGATCGCTTCTATTTTTTTATTCTTCTTGAAATTATAAAAACCATAAACGTTGGTATTCAGAGCAAAGGAAGAACTGTAAAAACCTACCCTATTGAAACCACTTTCAAGAATCCGATCAACCCTGTTTTCAGCTGGGTTAAAATAAAAATTGATCTTTTCTGTGTACCAAAGCTCGGTATAGTTCACCGAGGCCGTTCCGGTAAAATATTTGAAAAGGGTGAAATTAGAGGAAAGAGGAATCGTGTTTTTAGCGCCATTGTTGGCGTCCTTGAGCAGTTGAGGCAGATTGGCAAGCGTAAAAGGCAAAATATCCTGCTGGGTATTGATGTTCTGGCCGATCTGAAGCACCTCATTTTGGACACCAAAGGGTGCAGTAATCCTGTTGTTGATCGAATTTTGTAGGTTGAAATTCCAGGCAATGTTCAGGGTTTTCAGCGGCTCAAATTTGACATTTTGAAAAGGATTTTGCCTATTCATGTTGATCGCAATATCCGGCAATATCAAATTGACTTCATTGGTTTGCACATTTTGGGAATGCCTGAGATTGGCTGACATGCTAAAAGGCGTACCGGTAAAAGTTTTGCTGTAAGCGATGTTTGACGCGAATTCAGAACGAACGTTGTTCACAAAGCTGGTTGGGTTGATGACCACGTTGTTGTAATTGGTCGTTCCTGCATTGACAGATGCCGAGAATCTGGAATTCCCCCTACTTTCGGGAGTATGCTGCCAATTGACCCAGAAAGTATTGTAATCCAGGGGATTCAATTCAGTTTCGGGACTTTTGAATTTCTGGAAATCAACATTGAAGCCACCGTTGTACCGGTATCTCTTTTTATAGATCGTAGCGGCCTTGACACCGTAACCCCCTTTTGAATAAACATCTCCGGTCAATCGGGTGTGGACGAAATCATTGAAGGCAAAATAATATCCGAAATCCCTAAGCACCAATCCCCTTACCTGTTCCTGTCCATAAGATGGGAATACTATCCCAGAAGCTTTCTCATCCGGTGTATCCGGTATCATGCCAAAAGGAAGTCCAATCGGGGTTGGAATGTCGTTGAAATAAAGGTTGAATGGGCCGGTAACCACTTTTTTTCCTCTGATGGATTTTATTTTCGCTGCACTGATATGCCAATGGGGTTCTTCTAGATTACAGGTCGTATAATACCCATGATCCATATAAATACTCCCATCTTGCCCTTTTTTGATGGTTTCGCCTCTTAAAAGTCCATCTTGCTGTTCGGTAACCACATCCTTGATGATGGCTTTTTGGGTTTTAAAATTGTACCGCATCTCTTTGCGGATTTCATAAGTGGTATTTCCTTCCTTGAAAATCGGATTGCCCGTGATACTACCAAGAGAATCCGTCACTCCGGAGGCAAACAATTCACTTTTTTCCCAATCGATGATGATCAAATCCGCTTCCAAACGAATGTTTCCGTACTCAAACCAGGCCTCTTTGTGGAGATATACTTTGTTGACTGTGAAGTCCGTTATGATACTGTCTTCTCCATAATAATTAATTTCGGTTTGAATTTCCCCGCGCGGCACTACATTTGTAGTGTCGGAAAGAGGAATCGAATCTTGTCGAGACAAAAGGAGAGAATCCATCTCCGCAGAAAGCAAGGGCTTGGTGTTCAAAACAGTATCTGGAGCGACAATCTGTTTTTCCACCACTCTTTTGCTCCTTTGTTGGGAGAAAACTAAACTGGGCAGGGCCCAAAAGATGATAATGGAAAGAAAATGGAGCCCTTTATTCCGCACTGATTGATTTATATTTGTTTAAAAATTTATAATTTAGCTCGAGCAAAGTTAATCTTATTAACCTGTATGGAACGCACCAAAGTTAAAAATATTCTCCTTATTTCATTATTGACTACTTCACTATTATTTACTGGATTTGTCCCCACTGGATCAAGGGCGCCTGAGTTTCGGCTCAAACGGGTTGTCATCGATGCAGGACACGGCGGCAAGGATCCTGGCACCGTAGGGTACATTTCCAAGGAAAAAGACGTAGCGCTCAAAGTAGCCCTCCAAGTGGGAAAATATGTCGAAGAAATGCTGCCTGGAGTGGAAGTGATTTACACCAGAAAAACAGATGTCTTTTTGGAATTGAAAGAGCGGTCCAATATCGCCAACCGCAACAAAGCCGACCTATTTATTTCCATCCATTGCAACGCTGCAACAAACCGAACTGTTTTTGGGACAGAGACTTTTGTGATGGGAAACAAAAACATGGAAGCCAACTTTGATATCGTAAAACGAGAGAATGCTGTGATTCTATTGGAAGATGATTACAAAGAAAACTACGAGGGTTTTGACCCTTCCTCTCCTGAGTCTTATATGATGTTCAACTTGATGCAGAAGGCATATTTTGCAGGGAGCATTTCCTTGGCCTCAAAATTGGAAGATGATTTCACCAACCGTGTCAACAGACACAGCAGAGGTGTGAAACAAGCTCCTTTTTACGTTCTTTGGACCACCAGCATGCCGAGCGTACTTGTGGAAATCGGTTTTCTTTCCAATGCAGGAGAAGAGAAATACCTCAACAGCAGTGATGGACAAACCTATCTTTCTTCGGCGATCTTTCGCTCCATCAAAGCCTACAAGGAAGAAATTGAATCCATGTAAGTATGGAAACGTGAATCAACGGAGTAAAAAGCAGCCTCCATTTGACAAGTATTCAACTTGACAAATGGAGGCTGCTTTTTTTATGGATCACATGGTAAAACCAAGGCTTCTTCCAAGTGATCCGCTTTTCCCCGTGTGATGCCTTCTTAATTCCATTCCAGCCGCAAATTGCTTCACAATCAGTCTTTGTTATCTGTTTTTGACTTCACCTTATCGGCATCGGGTCTTGTCCCATCAATAGTCTGATTTCCTTCCGGTTGCAACAGCCAGCAGGAAACCAAATGTATGTTTCGGATTTAATTTTTGGGTCAAGGCGATGTTAAAAGGCCTCTTTTTTTTCTTACGGTTTAAATTAGTTTATTTTAGCGGACTGAAGAGAACTAAACCCAAATAAATCCAATGGATATTGAATTCAATAAAAACGAGGACCAAAACAAACAATTGCTTTTTCAACTCAACAAAAAATTCCAACAGGTCAAATTAGGCGGGGGCGAGAAACGAATCGCGAAAGAGCACGAAAAAGGCAAACTTACCGCTCGCGAAAGAATCGATTATCTCATCGATCCGAATTCTGATTTTATTGAAATCGGCGCATTTGCGGCAGATAAAATGTACCTGGAAGAAGGGGGATGCCCTTCTGCGGGCGTGATCACGGGCATAGGTCGGGTGAGTGGCAAGATGTGCATGATCGTGGCCAACGATGCGACCGTCAAGGCCGGAGCATGGTTTCCCATGACAGCCAAAAAAAACCTAAGGGCCCAGGAAATCGCCATGGAAAACCGCTTGCCTGTCATCTACCTGGTCGATAGTGCCGGTGTTTTTCTACCCATGCAAAACGAGATTTTCCCGGACAAAGAACACTTCGGGAGACAATTCCGAAACAATGCAAAAATGTCTGCGATGGGAATCGTCCAGGTATCCGCCATTATGGGAAGCTGTGTGGCAGGTGGGGCTTATCTTCCGATTATGTCTGATGAAGCCATGATCGTGGACAAGACTGGTTCCATATTTTTGGCGGGCTCCTATTTGGTAAAAGCAGCCATCGGGGAATCTGTAGACAACGAAACCTTGGGAGGAGCCACTACCCACTGTGAAATATCCGGCGTCACAGACAATAAATTCGATACGGATGAAGAATGTCTGGATGCCATCAAAAGGATTTTTGATAAAATCGGGGCAACGGAGGTTGCTGGATTTGACAGAAAAGAAAGCAAAGTACCAGAAAAAAACGAAAAGGAATTGTACGGTATTTTCCCCGTTGATCGGGTAAAACCATATGACATGCTTGAGGTTATTTCACGATTGGTGGATGGCTCCGAGCATGATGAATACAAAAAGGACTACGGCAAAACCATCATCTGTACCACTGCCAGGATCGATGGCTGGGCGGTAGGCATCATCGCCAACCAGCGCAAAATGGTGAAGACCAAGAAAGGCGAAATGCAGATGGGCGGTGTGATTTATTCGGACTCGGCCGATAAGGCTGCCCGATTTATCATGAATTGTAACCAACGCAAAATCCCTTTGGTTTTTCTCCAAGATGTCAGTGGATTCATGGTCGGAAGCAAGGCCGAACATGGTGGAATCATCAAGGATGGTGCGAAAATGGTAAATGCCATGGCCAACTCCGTTGTACCCAAATTCACTTTTATTTTAGGCAATTCTTATGGAGCAGGCAACTATGCGATGTGTGGAAAAGCCTATGACCCAAGGTTGATTTTCAGTTGGCCAACGGCCCAAATGGCCGTCATGAGTGGGGCAGCAGCAGCCAAGACCTTGCTACAGATCAAAGTAGCTTCCCTGAAAAAAACCGATCAAATCATTTCTCCCGAAGACGAGGAGCTTTTGCTGAAAGAAATCACTGACAAATACAATGAAGAATTGAGCCCTTACTATGCGGCTGCGCGACTTTGGGTGGATGGCGTTATTGACCCCTTGGAAACAAGGAAAATCATCAGTACTGGAATAGAGGCTGCCAACCATTCCCCTATCAATGAGCGATTTAATGTGGGGATTATTCAGACTTAATAAAAAAATAAATCGTAAATTGAGCTTGACTGGTAAATCCTTTTTTGGATAAATAGACATGGAAAAAATGTCAGAAAAAGAACTACATGCTCTTGTTTCCCTTTTGGAGGATACAGACCGAGAGGTAAAAAACCATGTGAGGGATAAGCTCATTTCATTGGGACATGAGATTATCCCTTACCTGGAGAAAAAATGGGAGACCAGTTTCAATCCAGAAATCCAGAAAGAAATAGAAGAACTGGTCCATCAACTGCAATTCTCATTGCTTCAGGAAAGATTAAGGGATTGGAAAAACTCACCGGATCAGGATCTCCTTACCGGACTGTGGATCATCAATACGTATCAATATCCGGATTTGGAATTCGATAAAATCAATGCGGAAATGCACCAGTTTTATTTCGAAGTCTGGACGGCTTTCAAAAATGACCTTTTGCCTTATGAACAAGTGAAAATCATCAACAGTGTCTTGTTCAATACACTGAGATTTTCTGCCAATACCAAAAACTTCCATTCACCCGGCAACAGCATGCTCAGCAATGTGATGGAGACGAAAAAGGGGAATCCTATCAGTCTCTGCGCAATCTATCTGTTGGTTGCCCAGAAATTGGGTTTGCCTATATACGGCATCAATCTCCCAAACCTATTTGTCCTGAGCTATAAAACTACTGACACGACCTTTTACATCAATGCTTTCAACAAGGGTTTGGTTTTTAGCCGGCAAGATATCAACAACTATCTGGATCATTTGAAGATCGAGCCACGGGAAGAATATTTTCAGCCCTGCACCAATCTGGATATTATCCAGAGAACGATACGAAACCTGATTGTGGCTTTCAAAAAACTCAATGAGGAGGAAAAGGTGAAGGAAATAGAAGAACTACTGGCCATAATCGAAGCATGATTTCCAGCCTTTAATTCAATCTTCTCACATTACATCCAACTGCCCTGGTAGAGACGGGGCTTGGATTTCTTTTGTTCTGAATGCTGATCAATGCATTTTCAAGGTATTTCACATTTGCATTTGCTGCCATTTGGGGATTGTTGTCAATGGCTCCCCGATAAGCAATGGAAAAACCAGTGGGCCCTGAAGCGATGACGACCGCTTCGGGTAGCTTGGTGATGTTCAGTTGTTTGGTAAGTGACTGATTGTTATCGCTTAGAAAAGGGATGTTGATTTGCTGTGTCTGTGCCCTGGATTTCATGGCCGCTGGATTCTCTTCGGAATCCTGACCGGAATGTGGGTTGACCAAAGCAAAAACAAAACCATCGCCGGAAAATCTCCGATTCAAGTCTAGAATTCTTTCCTCATACAATTTGGAGAAAGGACAGCTTACGGTGGTAAAAATCAGGATTACCGCTTTGGCTTCGGCATGGTTTTGCAAGGCAAAGGTATTTCCGGAAAGCGCATCTGTCAGTGAAAAATCATCTACCTTTTGCCCTTGGCTAAAAGAAAAAGAGAGGAGAAATATAGAAATGAGAAGGGTTAAATTTTTCATAGCTAGGGGATCTAATCCACCGAATTTACGAAATAATCCGCCAAAATCACCAAATGGTATAGGTCAATACCATATCCTTCTCATGTTCCACTTTGACTTGATAAAAATGATCTGAAAAATCGCTTTGATAAACCTTCGCCTTGATGATTTTATCTTCCAATTTGAACGGGAAAAGAAGGATGTTTTCCTTAAGACTGATTCCTTTCTTGCCCTGACATTTATAGATGGACTCCTTCGCAGACCAAGCGATCGTATGAAGTAAAGGATCCGTGCCCAAAAACTTAATTTCCGAATCATCCAAAAATTTAGGGCCAAGTCTGACGATTTTTTCCCGGACAAAATCCATGTCGATCCCCACAGGCATATCTTTATGGAAAATAGCGGCGGCCACTCCCCTGGTATGCGTAAGGGAAACATGTCCAAATCCATCCATGGGTTGGGATTTACCATGTTCATCCTTAAAAAACCCAGGATAAGGCAATGAAATACAATCCAATGCAGCTTTGATCGCAATCCTTGCGCCTTTCCACTCCACTATTTTTTCTGGATGCGAAATATTGGCCAAGGAAAGTTTTTCCCTGAAACTCAAAAATTCGGTTCCGTTTCCTGCGACTTCCTGAATATTATTAATCGCCAAGGCAGATAAAGGCCCAATTTTTTCTATTTTTGCTTGCATAGACCAAATTGCGTTTATTTTGCTTATCACTGCAATATATGTCAAAAATCAAAGTTAATAAACTTCACACACTTACAGGTCATAATGATTGTATTTATGCACTGGTAGAAGGACCTGATCCAAGGTATTTTTACACGGGTTCGGGTGACGGGATGGTGGTGGAATGGGATTTGGAGAATCCAAAAAACGGCAAATTGGTCGCAAAGCTTCCCCACTCCGTTTATGCTTTGGAAGTCGACAAGGAAAAAAACCAATTGTTGGTTGGCCATAATTTCGAAGGAATTCATGTCATTGATTTAAATGAAAACAATGAATTGTGGTCCCTAAAAATCACGGACCATTCCATTTTCGATATTCAGATACATGAAAATGAGATCTTTGTGGGCACAGCAGATGGCATGATCACCGTTTTGGATCGCGAAAAAAGAGCAGTCAAAAAGCACATCAAGGTCAGTCACAAAAGCATTCGGGTATTTTCGGTTGACCCCTTGAGAAATCAACTCGCAGTGGGCTTGAGCGACCATTCCGTGAAAATTTTTGACTTGACCAATCATGCCCTTTTGCATCACTTGGAAAAACATACCAATTCTGTTTTTGCTTTGGGATATGCCCCCGACAAACGTATATTGATCAGCGGAGGAAGAGACGCCCATATTCACATTTGGAATACAGAAACATACACGTTGGACCAATCTGTGGTTGCCCATATGTATGCGATCAATTCCCTTTCCTTTCGCCAAGACGGAAAATATTTCATCACATGCAGCATGGATAAATCCATAAAAATATGGGATTCAGAAAGCTACAAACTCTTGAAAGTAATCGACAAAGCCCGGCACGCTGGACACGGAACCTCCATTAACAAAGTACATTGGAGCACATATAATCAAACCATCATTTCTGTCAGTGATGACAGAAGCATTTCCATTTGGGAACTAGAAGAACTATAAAACCATGAGAATAACGCCATCAGAAATACGCCAAAAAACTTTCGAAAAAAACTTTCGAGGTTATGACAAGGACGAAGTAACCGCCTTTTTGGAAGCCCTTTCCAAAGACTGGGAAAAAATGGAAGAGGAAAAAAAAGAGCTTCAAAGACGTTTGGAAATTAGCGAAACCGAAGGTTCTAACCTCAAGCAAGTGGAAGCATCCCTTTTCAGAACTCTCAAAACCGCAGAGGACACCGGCGCCAGTATCATCGAAGAAGCAAACCATGCTGCCGACCTGATCCTTCAAGAAGCAAACCAAAATGCGGACGCCATGCTCAATGAGGCCCAATCCCAATCCCATAACCTCATAGAAGCCGCTGAAGCAAAAGGACGCGAAATCATGGGTAATCTCAAAGCAGATGTCACTGCAATGGTCAATGGTTATGAATCCTTGATCAACCAAAGAGAATTGACCATCAAAAACCTCAAAAAAATAGCCGAGGATCTCAGCTACAGCATCAGCCAATCTCAGGAGTCGATCAAAAAAATCAAAATTCAGGACCATGCGCGATTGGTGGATGAATTGAGCAAAACAAATGCCTTTTCCATGGCCAAAACAAATGAAATCAAGGAAGAGGAAATGACAAGACATATGCTTTACCCACCCATCGTGGAGACAAATGAAACTGTCTTGATTACTCAGGTAGAGGAGGAAGAATCAATTTCTGTCTCTGAGGATTTTGAGGAGATTTCAGAACCAATTGAAGCCAAGTCGACATTGGAGCCGGAAAAATTCAAGGTGGAAGTGGAAGAAGAAATCATGGAAGAGCAAGAAAAGCCAAGTGCTAAACCAGTTGATGAGGAAAATATCAAGAACCAAAAAGGAGGTTCCTTTTTTGATCAATTTGACTAATGGGAAAAGTATCGCTGGAAGGGATTGAATTCCATGCCTATCACGGAGTATTTGCAGAGGAACAAAAACTTGGAAATAGGTTTACGGTGGACATTCACGTGGAAACTGATTTCAGAAAGGCCATGCTGGAGGATAGTCTTAGGGATACCGTTGACTATGGGAAACTTTACAAAATCGCAAAGTCCCATATGCAGGAGCCGGTGAGACTCTTGGAACATCTTGGCCATCTGATGATCAAAGATATTTTAATCGCCTATCCCAATATTCAAAAAGTAAACATCATTATTAAAAAGCACAATCCCGCTTTGGGAGGTGTTGTGAATTATTCGGTAATAAACGTTTCCTTTCCAGAAGATTATGATTAAAAAGTCGATTTTATTCCTTTTTCTAAACACACTTATTTTGAATGTTTTTGCCCAAATCGTTCCCTACCGGATTTTTGACAAGGAGGGCAAGGAAGTTGGTTTTGAACAAATGGCAGATGCAACGGCTTCGGCAGAAGTGGTCTTTTTTGGGGAACTTCACAACAACAGCTTGGCGCATTGGCTTCAACTGCAGTTGATGAAACATATGCAAAAGGGGGGAAAGGAAATGGTTTTGGCAGGTGAATTTTTTGAAAGAGACGATCAGCTCAATATTGATGAATGGTTTGCCGGCAAAATGACAGACAAAACCTTTGAGGCGGAAGCCAAATTGTGGAACAATTACCTCAGGGATTACAAACCGCTTTTGGTATTGGCGAAGGAAAACAACATCCCCTTTGTGGCAAGTAATGTTCCAAGAAAATATGCCTCCTTGGTCAGCAAGGAAGGATTGGAGGCATTGCACGCTTTATCTGATGAAGGAAAACGTTACATAGCACCATTGCCAATAGAAGTGGACAAAACATTGAAAGGATATGCAGGCATGAAAGACATGATGCATGGCTCGGGAATGAATTTGGATTTTATGATCGAAGCACAAGCAGTCAAAGATGCAACGATGGCCTTTTCCCTGTTTGACTTTTTGGGAAAAGGAAAAAGCATCCTCCACATCAATGGATCCTATCATTCCAACAATTACGAAGGGATCCTTTGGTACCTGAACAAAGCCTATCCCAACACGAAAACAATGACGATCAACACCGTGGAGCAGGAAAATACCGACTCTTTGGATGAAGAAAATAAAATGGCAGCCGATTACACCATCGTCCTGACCACCGATAGCCCAAAAAGTTACTGATCCACATGTATTCACGTACCGAAACCGCAAAAACCAGAGAAGATTTTTGGACTGTATTTGGGCAATACATGAAGCCTGTACCGTCAAGCGAAGGGCTTAGGGTCAATTGGCAGAACTACAAAACCGGTATCAAAAAAATCAATTTCCGAATGAAAGCGGAAAAGGATTTTGTTTCCATTGGCATTGAAATCACACATCCCGATGAGGACTTACAGCAACTTTATTTTGAGCAATTTCAAGAATTCAGAAAACTCTTGACAGCTGAACTTGGGGAAGAATGGGATTGGGAACTCCATGCACAGGATGCGTTTGGGAAAGTCATTTCCCAAATACAAAAAGTCAAAAAAGGGGTGAACATTATGGATCAAAAGGATTGGCCTGAGATCATCTCGTTTTTGAAACCACGAATCATTGCCCTGGACGCTTTTTGGGGAAATATCAAACCTGCTTTTGAGGATTTTTAATACCTCTTAGCGTGTTTCCTGTCTTCGACGCAGGAACTTAGACATTTAGGTTAAGAGCAATTTGCAGTTGTAAACGAAATGACAAATATATTTGGACACTGTTTTTTTTAAAACATTTTTTAATCTAACGTAACCTGTTGAGATTTCAATTTTTCAGAAAATCATCGCAATTTCTTCCATGATAGCATCAATACTCTTCACAGAATGGATGATAATACTGACCTTTAATGCCTTCAAAGTTCCCGCAAATCTTAAAGGTCTGAAACTCATATTGGCATTTAGCACGGTAATAATTTATTATATTAATGGTAATATTAAGCTACTTATCTAAACACCTATTTTTTGACTAATAAACTAAAAATATGATAGCACTATATATTGGATTGTTATTAATTGGGATAGGATTTTTGGTGAAAGCATTTCCAAATCTGATATCAGGGTACAACACGATGTCGCAGAAACAGAAAGAAAAAGTGGATATAGTACGCTTATCTACTTTTATGCGGAATGGATTTGTTGTGATGGGCTTGCTTGTGATTTTTGGATATCATGCTTTGAAGTTGATAGGTAAGCATGCGCTTTTAGGGTATTTTATTCCAGGAGTGATTTTGACAGCGGTGATTTTTTTGGTTTTTAAAGCAAAGAAATTCGATCAAAACGAAGGAAATATGGTAAAATCTAAGTTGAAAAATTTAATCGGGATAATAGTAATCACTTTGGTTGCTGTGATGATAGTATATGGGATCATTCCATCCAAGTTTGAGCTTAGCGATGACAGGGTGATATTTTCAGGAATGTATGGTACAGAGATAGAAAAATTTAATGTAGAAACAGTTTCTTTGATCAACAAAATGCCTCCAATCAAAGCCCGAACAAATGGCTTGGGTTTAGGACCTATCCGAAAGGGTTTTTTTAGTATAGAAGATCAAGGGAAGTGCCGCCTGCTTCTGCATAGTTTCCAAGGGCCTTTTGTTAAGATCAGTACCAAAGATCAAGGGACGATTTTTGTGAATTTTAAAGATCAAGCAAAGACAGAATTGGTCTATACTGAAATAATGGCGTTAAATGAATTATAGGGGATAAAATAAATCTAACTGGAAAAACTAAATGCACTAACTGTCTATGTGGTAAATTCAGACCTTTGAGGTTAAAAGAAAACCTCAAAGGTCAAAATACCTATACGATCACCTTAGTCGTGCCCCCACCCTTCAGCGTAATCTCCACTGGTTTGTTGTTTTTCCAGCTGCCTCCGGTAAAATCCGGAACATCGATCGAATTGGAGCGATGGGAAACGGACCATTCACTCAAAGGGGAAACCGCCGACCAAAGTGCAGCGTCGTACACATCCTGATCCAATGGAAGCCCGTTTCTTAGGCAATCGATCAATCTCCAATCCATCATAAAGTCCATGCCTCCATGTCCTCCGATTTGTTTGGCCAACTCCCCCACTTTTTTGACGATTTCAGGGGTGTATTTTTCTTCCAGAATTTTCATTTCCCCTTCTGTTATCCAGCCATGGCCTTGGGCAATATTTTGTGATGGATATTTTTGGGCAAAAGCTTTGGTCCCACTGATGGAATGTAATCTGGAATAAGGTCTTGGAGAAGTGACATCATGTTGGATCATGATGGACTTTCCCTTCTTGGTTTTCACGATTGTGGTATTCATGTTGCCGCCATATTTCTTCTCAGCAAAAGACCCGAAGAAGGGGTCTGTCTCGGCCAATTCCCTGGCTTTTGCAGCCATGTGAAAATCATTGCTCGACAAGGACGTCAGATAATCCATTTGGTCCCCCCTATTGATGTCCATGATTTGGCAAATCGGACCCAAGCCATGCGTGGCATAGAGATTCCCATCCCGGTAGTTTTCTTTGAGTCGCCACATGTCCTGGTATCCACCCTCGCTATCTTTCTTGAAATTCAACCACAGCAAATCATGAATATAGGCTCCTTCTGTATGGATGATCTCTCCAAAAAACCCATCACGTGCCATCCCCAAAGTCATCAGTTCAAAAAAATCATAACAGCAGTTTTCCAATTGCATGCAGTGCTTTTTGGTTCGCTCAGAAGTCTCCACAAGCTGCCAGCATTCCTCTAATGTCTTGGCGGCTGGCACTTCTATGGCCGTATGCTTTCCCGCTTCCATGGCATAAACGGCCATCGGAGTATGCCAATCCCAAGGTGTTGCGATATAAATCAGGTCAAGATCTTGTCTATCGATCATCTTCTTCCAAGCATACACGGATCCAGAATATCCTTCAGGCTGGTGCTTGGAGCCTTCAAGCTTCTTTTTCATCTTGTCCACCCGATCAGGAATCAAGTCACAAAGCGCTTTGATTTCCACCCCTTCAATTTTACTCAAGCGGTCTACGGCACCCGGACCACGCTGCCCCAATCCAATGATTCCAATTCTTACTGTAGGAATTTTCGGCGCAGCATACCCCGACATATTAAAAAGCTGGGAATGGGTTCTTTGACTTTGAAAGAGAATTTGCTCGGGCGTTTCCGCTTGGGCGAAATTTGGCAAAGCCGATCCTACCAATCCTAGACCTGCAAGCTTGATAAAATCTCTACGGTTATTGCTCATGTTCATTTGGGGCTTAATCATTGATTGAGATAATAAAATTTCAATTTAGGATTTATTCTTTTTTGTCAAATGACCATTGGTGAAATTTGGTAAAAAATGCCACAAAAAAAGCAATCCAATAGGGATTGCTTCATGTTTTTGACAAAATTCAATTTGGGAAGACCAAACCATAGCGGAAAATCTGCGAAATGTACCAATTGCATCATCCAATGAAGTGAATCCAACCATCCGGAAAGATGTGGTCTGCATGGCACATGTATGGGGCACAAATCAAAACGATACTAAACGGTAAAACGGTTTTTTTCATAGAATAGGCCTCTAAGGGTATAAAACGGCATTTTTTAACGGTTTAAACATAAACGGCAAATAAATCAAAACGTCCTTACCTACCATCCTTTACCATTCTACTGGTATTGGATGGATCGAATATAGGGATAATACCTAACCCTCTACCATTACAGGCCTAGAAACGGCCTTTAATTGATTATTAAACGGGTTTTCATTTCAAATTAACGGTTTAAAATGGCATTCCGGGGATTGGTTTCCCCTGGGAAAAGTGTGTGGTTTTTTGAGGGGAGATTTTGGCGATAGTGGCTTTAGGGGGTCTTATAGGGGGCCAAATAGGGGGCCAAAAAAGGGTAAAAAACAGGGTTTGAAATTGCCCTTAGTAACGTTTTTAGATATAAAAAGGCACAAATATAATACATTCAATACCCCTTATGCCCATAATTAAAAAAAAGTGATTTTTCATAAGGCGTTAAAAATCAGATGTTTAAATATAAAAAAGCGGGAAAAAGTCTTTTTTATGTGTGTGTGTGGGGTTTTACACCATTTAATTATCACTAAAAGGCACTAGGGTCATCCTTATGAACCCTGTGCCTACTTTTTACGGCTATGATCTCTTTTAGGGCTTCAATCGTCTCCTTTTGAGATTTTATTGTTTGTTCCTGGGCTTCTATGGCTCGGTGAAGTGCCTGGATAGTCCTTTCCTGATTTGTAAATAATATTGAGTGTTTTTCTGATAAAAACGGGGTCTCCTCTTTTTTCTGGTATTTCTCCTCGGACTCCTGGACCATAAAAGTATTGACTTCAGCAGATCTGTATGTAGAAAGGTCTTTTTCCATCAGATCATTAAAGGCAATGTGAAAATGATTCACAATTTTGTGCATCGTGTGCACGCTGGGAACAGTTCCCCTTTCGTAACTCATTATCTGATCCCTTGAAACACCGCAAATGGCTCCCATCTCCGCCTGTGTCAGATTATTTATGATACGTAAGTGTTTGATATTGAATCTTAACTTATCCATATGTGTAAAAAATTCACAATTAAATTTGTAGATGTGAATTTAATTCACATCATTTGTAAGAGTAATCACAAATGTAATATAAAGTATATGAAATACAAGAAAGCCGAAGGCACCCGATACCCGGAAAATCTCAAATGGAGGATCAGACTCTTTGCGGCTGGGATTTCAGTCAAGGATATGGCTATGGAACTGGGAATTGCAAGAGAAACCCTAAGCCGAACCTTAAAAGGGCACTACAAAGGGGACAACATCATCCCGAAAGTGGAAGAAGCATTGAAAGCGAAAGAAAACAGCATTTAGGATCAAACATTCCAAAAATCATGCAGACACCTTACACAATTCACAATAACAAAATCGGAATCCGAATGAGCTATCTCCTTTCCGATGTGGAAAAGAGAAATCACAACAGCCTGGACTTGATCTCTTATGAAGCGCTTAAGAGTCGATTAAAAAGGCATGAAGCGCTTAAGCTTAAATCTGGAAAAGGTCCAGGCAACGAGACCTTGCTATGCTGGGCAAGCATGCCCTTGGAATGGAAGGCGGTCTGTCGTGAAAAACTTGGAAACCCTGAATCTGATTACAATCCTCTTCAAAAGTACTTCCAGATCAGCGCTGAGGCGAAAGTGTTCTATGACAATTTTCAATTTGAGAATGACGAATACCTTACCCAGGAGCAAAAAGCAAAATACACGGTAAATGCATCGGTATTAGAGGCTGTATCGAAATTGAAAGCTGATCGATCTGCACAGCGCAAAAGCAGAGGAGGCAATGTCTATGGCCTTTGGGATTGTGTCACAGCGGATGTGGTGACTTTTCAGGATCATTTGAAAAAGCTGGGATGTGTGGCACATACGCTTCCATCTTCTGTAAAACGTCTCAAGTTGAGATTTGACAATTTCGCAAAGTTCAAATATGACTCTCTCATCGATGGGAGGAACAACAACAACAATGCGCAGGTGGTCACTCCTCAGATGCTTTCGCTTTGGCAGAGCATTTTTGCCGGGCAAAAGAACAGGAAGCCGACCTATATAGAGGTATCCCTTCGCTATAATTCATTTCTGGCAGGTGACCTTGAAATCATCAACAATGAAAGCGGTGAGCTTTTCTCCCCTGAAAATGAGGAGTACAGAACTGCATCCGAATCCACAGTCTATGCCTACCAATCTTCCTGGGCACAAAAATCGGTTTCTCACTCCTTGAGAAGCGGTGACAGACAAAAGTTCAAAGCCGCTTATGAGCCTTGGCACCGATTGGAGCAACCGAAATTTGCAGGATCCATCATTTCAATTGATGATAGGCAACCGCCATTTGAGTATGCAACCGGAAAAAGGATGTGGTTTTACAACGGCATCGACCTTGGCTCCGAAGCTTTCACCACTTGGGTTTGGGGTGACACAAAGGAAGGGATCATCTTGGAGTTTTACCGCCAGATGGCCCGGAACTACAGCGCTTGGGGTTTGAACCTGCCTTATGAGCTTGAATGTGAAATGTCCCTCAACAGTACTTTTCGGGACAACCTCCTGCAAAACGGAGCCATGTTCCAAAGGGTCAGAATCGAGGCCAACAACGCAAGGGGAAAGAGAATCGAGGCTTATTATCGTCAACTGAGGTACAATTTCGAAAAAGACGAGGATGGATGGTTGGCAAGGCCTTTCTCACTCAGCGAAAGCAATCAGAAGGGGACAGGGAAAGTACTTCAGCTTCCAAAAGACCAGATCATTCAAAAAGCCTTAAGAGCAATCGAAAGGTGGAATAATACTCCTCACTCTAATCAGGAGCTTTTCCCCGGCATGACTCGCTGGGATGTGTTCATGGACCGCCAGCATCCGGAGCTCACTCCAACCAACTGGGCGGGGATCCTTCCATACATCGGATATGAGCAAAAGACCTCCATGAATCTGGGTAGGATCATTTTACAAGGCAAACATCGGGTTGTGGGATTTGATGGGGAGGTCGCACTTGGAGAAAGACTGATCGGAATTATGAAGCGGATCGAAGGCAAGGAAGTACTGGTAAACTGGCTGGATGATGACAATGGTCAGGTGCTCAAATCCCTGGTGTATGACATGCAGGGAAACATGGTCTGTGAACTACTCGGTGACCTTGGCTACAACAGATCCTTCCTTGAGAGATCAGAGGATGACGAAAAGAACCGAGAGATAATGAGCGCTTATGCTGCCACGGTCCAAGGCTACATCAACAAAAATTCCAAAACGATTGAATCGGTGACCTTGGTCGAAAAGCAAAAAGAAACCAACAAGCGCTTTGTCATGCCGGGACTCGAAAAATACGAATCCAGCGAATCACCTGCCGAGGTACTTCCTTCAGAGGAGCAAACACCAGATCAGATTTACACAAGAAAATTCAACTCATCCACAGCATCAAGATTTTAATTATGAACCTAACAACAGAATTCAAACAATTGGTCATCGAAGAGATGAAAGCGGTCAGGAGCCGATACAGCGGCACCGATGCGGCATTTGCAAAGCAATGGGACATGAACTCCTCAGTATGGAGTAGAATCAAGAACGGAGAGCTGGATGGTCTACTGAAGGATTCGCAATGGCTCAATATCGGTCGAGAACTGAATGTCAATATCAACAACCGCAAATGGAACATGGCGAAGACAGAAGTTTTCGAAGCGATCAAAGCGGATGTGATTTTTTGCCAAGAAAATGGGAAGGGAATTATCCTAGTGGATGACTGCGCCATCGGGAAGACTTTTGCCGGGAAATATCTTTCCAAGACCCTGAACAACTGCTTTTATATCGACGGGAGCCAGTGCAAAACGAAATCCCTATTCATCAGGGCATTTGCTAAAGCAATCGGGATTGATTCACTGGGCAAAATCGCTGAGGTGAAGGCAAACATTAAATACTACCTCAAAATGCTTCCACAACCGATGATCATTTTGGATGAAGCCGGAGATCTTGAATACACTGCTTTTTTGGAACTGAAGGAATTTTGGAATGCTACCGAGGGAGTATGTGGATGGTATCTGATGGGAGCCGACGGCTTGCGCTCTAAGATAGAAAGAGGAATCAACAGCCGGAAGGTAGGATATCGGGAACTGCTCAGTCGATACAGTGACAAGTTCATGAAGATCATTCCAACCGACCGGACAGAGCGACTGGCATTCTACAGGAAGATGGTATCAGATGTATTATCGGTCAATATCACCAACAAAACAAAGCTTCCAGGGCTGGTAAACAAATGCCTTGCTTCTGATGCCTCGGGCGATATCGGAGGGCTTAGAAGGGCTGAAACCTTACTCATCCTCGAAAAAGCCTAAGGATGTCTGGAGAGCGAATTTTAAAAAGAGCCCTCAGCGTAGATGACATCCTTTCAAAGAGTTTTGAGCTCCTGGAATTTGAGGAGCAATGGCACCAGGCTTTTGGTCATCCCGAAAACAAAGGGATCTGGTTCATCTGGGGGAATTCGGGAAACGGCAAAACCTCATTTATGCTTCAGCTCTGCAAGGAGCTTAGCAGATTCGGGAGAATAGTCATCAACAGCCTTGAGGAAGGCAGCGGACACACGGTCCAGAAAGCATTTGAAAGAGAAGGAATGTCAGCACTGAAAAGGAGGCTAATCCTCACATCGGAATCGATGGAAGATTTTGACTCTCGGCTGAGCAAAAGGAAAAGCCCTGAAATAGCAGTAATAGACAGCTTCCAATATACGGGATTGTCTTTTCGTGACTTTCTGGCATTCAAAAAGAAGCATCCGGACAAGCTGCTGATTTTCATCAGCCAGGCGGATGGGAAAAAGCCCATGGGAAGGGCTGCGGTATCGGTGATGTATGATGCATCGCTGAAAATATGGGTCGAAGGGTACAAAGCTTTTTCGAAGGGTCGGTACATAGGACCAAACGGGGGCACATACACAATCTATGAAGAAGGGGCCGCCCTCTATCACGGGACAGGAACATGAGACAGGCAACAAAACAAAATTCTCACATAGGCACTATCCGAAGGATACACACGCATGACATGGCAAGGGTCATGCACTGCCTGAAATGGACGCAACAGGAGTACTGTGATTTCCAATTTTTCCAGTACTGCGCTTTTGTCGATACGCTTACTGAAGGATGGGCAAAGGTACGGGAAGAGATTCTTTACAGCCCAGTATTCCGGGGATTTTGGAATTCGGAATGGGCAAAAAGGGATGCAGAGGAGTTCTTGGAATTTGCGATGGATATCCAGGACAGAGACTACGTGACTTCTGAGTACTTATTCATTCACGATCACAAGAGGCTTTTGGATGAAGATGAATTTATGAATCGATACAGTCACTTACTCAAATTAATCTGATATGCTCGCACCTAATGAAGTAATACAAATAGTCGCTGATCACTATGAAGTGACCGCTGATGAAATCAAAGGAGAATCCAGAAAAAGCAAAGTAAACCTCGCAAGGAAAATGGTTTGCTTAGCCCTTAAGGATATTCCTAGAACAGATATAATCAATCTTCTGAATAAGTCTTACTGCCTGATCAATTATCACATACATAACATGCAATATCAGGTCGATCAATATGAGCACATCAAACAATCTTATGAATACATCAAATCCAAAATCCACAATCAAATGGCGGTAAAACTTACCCTTTCCCAGCTCAAAAGCCTTCATGATATATTGAACCATTCCCTTTCGAAGGACACGAAAAACAATGGGGAAACCCTCATTTCCCTGCACATCGATGATATCAACGAGACGGTCAGAAAGCGGATCCGAAACGGTAAAGCCAATATCAATTTTGAGGCAAAACAACAGTATGCATTTATCATCTGGTACGAACAAAACGCCCTTAAATATAGAAACACCAATCCCCATGGGTATATGACACTTGTGGACATTATCAATCAATTAAAACCAGAATATGCAAAAATCACCTCAGGAAATTCAGCAAGAAATCAATTGCCTCTATCAAGAGGTGGACAGTACGAATGACCCCGACTTGATCCGGTCATACGGAAAGAAGATCGTGGATCTGGAAGTACAGCTCCAAAAAGAAAATGCAAAAATCAAATCAAACAATTCAAAAACAAATCAAAATGCAAGCAGAGATTGAAAACAAGACTATCGCAGAACTAAGCGACGACGAATTAAAAGCCTTCTTGAAAGAGCGTGAAAAGAAAGCCCGCAACGAAAAGGCGAAAAAGGAAAAGGACTATCAGCTTAAGAAAAACCAGCTGGTAAGGGAACTGGTGCACAAAGCCCAGGGACTACAGGATATCCTGAAGGAATTCAAAGACCAGGGATACAAAGACCTCAAAAACTTCTACGAAATCATGCAGGAGCATGGCAACGTGAAGTCTGGGCACAAAGGAAACTTTATGCTGAAGAGTGACAACGGGGATTTCAAGGTAGAATTCTGCAACCATGTCAACAAAGAATTTGACGAAAGGGCAGAAATGGCAGCGGATAACCTGAACACCTTCTTGGAGACATTCATGAAGAAAAAGGACTTGGTTTCCTACGAATACATCAAGGGTCTTTCAGAAAAAAAGAATGACAAGTTTGATGTGAATCTAGTCGGTCGGCTTTTCAAAATGGAAGACAAATTTGATGATCCTCATTGGAAGAAGGCTATCGAGCTTTTTAAGGCTTCCTACACTGAGGTCGACACGACCCAGTACATCAGGTTCTTTGTCCGGAATGAACAGAATGGCCAGTATGAAAACATCAACCTAAACTTTGCATCAGTATGAGAACATGGTTCCAGTGCAGCGTCAAGTACGCAAAAGAAAATGAGCAAGGGATGCTCAAAACGGTCAGTGAAAAGTACCTGGTGGATGCGGTATCCTTTACCGAAGCGGAAGCAAGACTCTATGAAGTCCTTGGCTCAGTGATCAGGGGAGATTTCCAAGTCACTACAGTGGCTAAGTCCAATATCGTGGATGTCTTCTACTATGAGGATACCGATGTCTGGTACCAGTGCAAGATTGTCTATTTCGTGGTTGACAGCAATAGTGGCAAGGAAATAAAAGTCACGCAGTTCATGCTGGTTACTGCTGACAATGTCAGGGATGCATACGACAGGATATTTGAAAGCCTGAGCAACATGCTGGTGACCTTCAGGGTGCCAGAGATCAAGGAAACGGCAATTATGGAGATTTTCCCATACGAAAAGGAGGATGAGGAATTATTGCCCGCTCCGGGTGACAATCTTATACCGGTGGGTAAGCATAAAGTTTGGCAGGATGATGAAAACGGAGAGGAGGATGAAGATGCCTAAGAAAGAGAAAAGAGTGGATTTCATGCCTATTGAGGAAGCTATTAGAATCACAAAAGATCTTTTGTCGGATCATCTTTATGCTTCTCAAAGAGTCAGAAGCCCTAAGGCAAAAAGATTACATGAAACGAATATTAGTTTTTGGGGATCAGTTTCATACCACCTTTCCTTAATCAATAACCTTACTGAAGATGAATTTTCAGAAATCGAAGAAAAGTATAAATCAAAAAAGGAGGAAAACCATGAAAATTAAAGTAATCATGATCGTATTGCTGCTGTCATTTCTGGCACCGCAGCTTCAGGCCGAAGAGTGGCCTTGGAAAAGGAAAAGAAGCGGGACATCCTGGGTAAAGAAGTCCAATAAGGATGCCCAAAAAGGATCAAATAAAACGCTCAAAATGGCCAGAAAGATTCAAAAAAAGTACGGCAACAAATAATCAAAATCAATCTCAACCCGCCCGGCTAACCACCGGGCATTATCCCCACTAAAATGATTTCACTAACATCAATTGTCCTGCTCACTATTACTTATTTGCTTTTCATGTCACTGCTGGTATGTCTCGGTATTATGGTCGGTAAGCTTATCGGAAAGGGAATGATAGAACAACAGCTCCTGGACTATGCTAAAAAGCATCCAAGCCCTGAAATTTTCCATTTTTCACAGTCTGTTTTTCCCGAAAAGCAAGCCCTTTACCTTGATCCATTTGGAGAAAAAGAGAGCCTGAATAAACCTAAATTCTCCGATTCCTTAAGGGACTGGAATGGATTTTTATGAAAAACGACTTCACTAATTTCCTTCGCTTTGTGAAGATCGTGGACCTCCTTAATGAGCCCAGTTCTGTACACAAGATCAGCAATGAAATGGGGGTAGACAATAGGAGTGTCTACCGATACCTTGTAGAACTGAAACAACAAGGATTCAAGATCGAACGGGACGGATACAAATACAAAATCATCGAAGCCTCACAGGACTTCAAAAACGCAATCAACAATCTAAATGGAAAACTTAAAACGCTATAACAACTTGATGCTGGACATTGAGACACTTTCAACAGGGGCAAATGCCGTCATCCTCAGCATCGCCGCAGTTCCTTTCAATCTCGGATCAACAGAATTGGGTCCTGCATTTCATCAAAACATCAATGTGCAAAGCTCTCTCGATGCAGGAGCGAAAATAGATGGGGACACTCTTGTCTGGTGGATCACAAAAAACCACCAAACCTTTAAAAACAACCTGAAGGATCCAAAGCACATCACCACAGTTTTGATGGAGTTTTGGGCATTTATAAAGAATGAATGCGATCTAGAATGTAAGGTGTATGGCAAAGGTCCCTCCTTTGACAATAAGCTGGTATCGGATGCTTATAGGCTATGTGTAATGAATCTGCCTTGGAAATACTACAATGAAAGATGTGTGAGAACCTACCTCGACGGATGGGAGCACCTGGTATCAGAAAACGTCCCATTTGAGGGAGAGGAACACGATCCCCTGGCGGATGTGCTGCATCAGATCCAATCCATGCAGTATGTGTACGACCATAACCACATGATCCCATAATTTTTTTTCAAAATCAGAAACATAAAACAGATGCTACTAGGATTCAAACCCCAATTTATCGAGCCAATCAAATCCGGCTCAAAGGTATTCACGGTACGGAAGAAGAGACGTATCCGGCCAAAAATCGGAGAAACCCTCTACATGTACACAAGGCTAAGGACAAAGGACTGTCAGAAGATTTCAGAGAAGCACACGCTTAAAAGTATCCAGATGGTGGATATCACTATCAAGTCTCATGGAGAGCTACATGTGCTCTGGATAAGGGTAGATGGTAATTTGATAGACAAAGACAGTCATTTGGATTTTATTGAGAAGGATGGATTCCAAAGCAAATCGGAGTTTATGGACTATTGGATAATGGGTGTAAAGGCGGCTGAGGATGGTTGGAAGGAATTGGAATTAAAAGGATTGGAATTGTTTCACTGGACAGATTTAAAGTTTTGAACAAAATGAGCAGAGACTATAAACAATTTTATGCGATACTGAAGACTACGGGCATGGAAAAGGAAGAGGCAGTGATGATCGCTACGGAAGGCAGGACGGAGAGTTTGAGAGCGATGACAGATGTCGAATACAGCGATATGATCAGTAAGCTTCAGGTTCAGAAATCCTCCGGTAAATCTTGGGCTCCTAAGCCAGGGGACATGCAGCGCAAGAAGATGATCAGCATCGCCCGTCAGATGAACTGGCACCTCAGCACCAATCGGCCTATTCAAGACAAGGGGATCCAGATGATCATGTACAGGCTGGATGGCTGGTGTCTCGCACAGAAGTTCAAGAAATCACTGATGCAGCACACAGAACAGGAACTCAATGTCCTGGTAAGTATTTTCGAAGAGAAGGTTTTTAAGAGTTATTTAAAGGATTTGAACAAATGAGCAAAGCAGTACGAAGTACCAAGTCCGAAGAGAAAACAACCTATAAACTCACATCCTCCAAGCTTGAGGGATATTTGGAGGTCAGCTTTGAGGGAGGGCTTTTAAAGAGCTTTGAAATCTGTTTTAAACAGCCATTAACCCGGTTTCAGTTTTCGGCATTTCAGGCCGCATTGCCCTTTGAGATTTCGGATATGGGCAGGTTGGAAAATCTTGGTCTGGAAGCACAAAGGACGGCAGCCCCAAATGAAAAGATCGCACTCTTTTGTAAAATCTACGAAAAGCATGTGGGGATCAAGTACAAGGTAAGCGCTTCGGATTCGGGTAAGATCAAGACGGTACAGGTGGATGATGCATTGCTGGGGCATTACTTCAGGAGTGAAAATTTCCTGTGGAAAGGCAAGTACAGCATCGGCAATCTGGTGAAGTATTACAATGAGCTGCGGGCGGACATGAATACCGGAGGAAAGCCAAGGCATCCTGACGAATGGGACAAGGCCTATTTCGCCAAGCTCAAGGGAGAGCAGGTCTCGGAATACTACAGGCATCTGAAGAGCCTGGGCATGAATGCAATCAAAAATCAAACAGGATCTATAATCGACTGGAAATGAAAAAGGGAATTCTTTTACTATTTATTTTCCTCAGTCTTGCGGCATGCAAGACTGAGAAGCTACTCACCGATCACAAAGGGATCGTGCTGATCGTAGAAGGGAATGCTGTATTTGTGGCCTTTGAGGTCATCTCGGAGAGTGAAAAAACGATTGCCACCAACTGGTTTAACCACAAGGATGGACACAGTTACAAAAAAGGAGATGCGTATCCGGATCCGAGTAAGGAGAAAATACCCTGATCATGGTATTTTTGAGGAACTTAAATTTTCATACATTGCAACCTAAATTCTTTCAACATGAAAAATCTGATTCTATTATTACTCTTCTCCCTTTTTATCAGCTGCACAGAAAAGGAGGAGCCTATTCCAGTTAATGAAATGAAAAACACAACTTGGGAAGCTACAGACCCAATAGCTGATATGGTCGTAGGCGGCACCAATGTGCAGCAGTATGAATTTACCTCAGACACCGAGGTGCAGTTCATCAAGATCAGAAACGGGGGCGTGAGGAGTTCCGAAAAAGGAACATACAGCTGGAACAAACCTACCCTGACGATCATGATGGGCAATGATCAGCGGGCATTTGAAATAAGCGGTAGCCTGATGATCTCCGGGACACAGCGAACGCCAAGCGGTGGTTATCTCACTTTTCAGAAAAAGTAAATCATAAAAAGCTTAAAACTATCTTAAAACTTTCTTTACCCTGCCAGATTGGCAGGGTATTTTTGTTTTATGCCTTATGTACGTGACAATTACATCAAGAAAGCCCAGCACATTAGAGAAGTGTATTTGGCTGTCAAAGAAGAGGATATTCCTGATACCAGGATCGTCCGCCAAGTTTTTCCAAAGTTTCACATTTTTATTTCTTACCGGCAATGGATGAATGTAAAAAATATGAAAGTCAACCGCTCCGAAACCGTGGATACTTCCCAGATGATTTTGTTCGGATAGCCTGGTAAAAGTGCTTAAATGCCCAATCAAAGCCCCTTCAGAAACGTCGGGGCTTTTTTCGTTTGTTGTCTTGAAATATTTCTAATAAATTTATTATAAAAAGTATTGCTTTCTAATAAATTTATTATAAATTTGTTTATACCAAAAGAGAAATGGATCTCTTTTTAAAGAAAACGAAAATGGAAAAATACAAAATGACAATCGCAAAAAAATTAATTAATGGTTTCTGGGTTTTAAATTCTACCCGAGAATATGCACAAATAAGTAAAATTTCTGAGGCTGTAGATTATGCCTGGAATAACTGGGATGAAGCAGTTTTGAAAACATATTATGAAGGGGAAAAGCCTGAGCAACCAACAGAGGAATTCATTAATCATTGGATTGAAAATGAAGATTTTGAAGCAGACGGATATGATGTTGATGCCCTAAAGGAAATTTTTGCCTAAATGACTGAACACGAGAAATTTGAATCCCTGCTTAACAAAGCTGGGATTTCAAGACAGGAGCTGGCCAGGCGGATGGGCATGCAATACACATCTGTCACCAACCAGCTGGCTCCTGCCAAGCCACTCCCGAAGTGGGCAAAGTCTATTCTGATCTTTGTCGAGCTGCTGGAAGAAAAACAAAAGGAAAAGTAAAATTGATCTGTGGGGACACAGGCCACGCAATGACAATAAGCCCGCTGCAACGGGTATTTTAAACAATCAAACAATTCACATCTAAACAATCACATCATGAAAATCACATTAGAAAATGTTCTCGTAGTAGTAGGTTTCGCTATTTTCTTCACGGCTTGGATCGCTGTCACCGTCAAAATGATAATGGTACAGCCGATCATTTAAAATATGGAAATCCATAAAATAATATATGATTCGACCAGAGAGATTTTAAATGTCGAAGATAAATTGAGGATTGCTACCGTTTTTATTTTTTGTGAACAAATCGGCATTGAAAAAATGAGCGAATTACTTTATTCAAAAAACCATGCTAAATTTATAGAGGATTTGAACAATGAGTATTTAGAATACGAAGTTGATTTCACTGTAAACTTAAATGACCTAAATGTTAGGAATTCATTTTTCAAAACACTTGAAAAGGTAAAAAAGAAAGTTGATTCTGATGGGTTCTTAAAAGCGTTGTTTGAAGGAGATGAGTATGCATTGGCTATTTGTGGGATAGTAAATTTCAAATTTGATAAATTTGAGTTTAGGAAAATCACAAAAAAAATAGCTGATCAATTGTCCCTTTGGAATTGAATGATAATACGAGTATAGGCGTTCGGTTGGCGTGTAAAAGCGGTGCTTTGGGTTTGGAGATTACCAAAGATGAAACACGAAGGCAACAGTTGACCGACATAGCACAATTGACGTTTATACTTTAGTTATCAGTCGTTTTCCCCTCCTAAAAAACAAGCCCCGGACCACCTGCAAGCGGTCACGGGGCTTTACTCACATCGGAACAATCACGATCCGATGGTGGAAAGTTAAGTAAAAATTCAAATTATTAAATCACAGTCCAATGGAGAAAGAATATTACACGAAACTTGGGGAGGTTGCCTTTGATGCTTTTCATGATGCAAGGATTAATTATTTTGGAACAACTCATGTCCCTTTGGGACAAGCAAGATGCTACGTACATCCAGAAATATTAAAAGCAATACTAGTCTATTTGGATCAGAAACAGTTTATTGTTTTTAAAAACAGAAAGCCTTCTGATCCAATATATATGGCAGAAGTGGAAATTGTTCCCGGCTATGAGCTACCCTTGGTATTCACTTCAAAATTTGAAAACCTGCGAGCTGCTTCATTGATCAGAAGATATTATATTAATGGTCTGGGTCTTGAGCCAATTGAAGAGTATGTTTTTGAATTTAAAACTACTGACAAACCCTTGTGATATGAGAAAAATATCAGCTAAGCTATTGACAAAAGCAATTCAATCACTTCCTGATTGCTCTACATACCCTGATTCTAGGATAATCATTCCTGCTCACGAAATGATTGTTGTTTTGCGGAAATATCAATATCCAGAGTCTTACGGATTTAGAATCACGTTTGAGAAAAATATTAAAAACAACGAGTAGGATTTAGTTGACATCAATTGAAATAGTCGTTTTAATAACGTCCGACATCTTGGTGAGGTGTGGGAGTAGAAAGAAATTACAATCGAATTTTAAAAAATCTAAATTATAGAAATTATGTCAGAATTAGAGAAAGTGTCCACATCTCATCAAGATGGTGTTAGCAAAAGTTTTAATCCTGTGGTTAAAACAGAGTTTATTTACGACACATTAAAAATAAAAGAGGTTTATTTTATTTATAACTCTTTTGGCGCATCAATTCATATTGATGGTTTTAATTATAAGATAAAAGAAGTAGCAGATTTTTTTGAAGGGGAGAATTTCACAAGAAAAATAAAAGTTAGCAAACTTTCTTAATTTTTGCTAACATTCCACTTTACGCAATGCGTACAGCATGCTCATAGAACGGTAACCGCCATCAAAGACAAACTTTAATGGCGGTTTTTTTTATCTGGCGGAATCATCCACAAATACGGTTTCGAAAGTCATCTGGAGGATCTTGATGCGGTCGGGTCTGGCGCTTTCGATTTGGGAGGTGCGCTTCATGGGGCTTGTGCCGATGCGTTGACCTTGTAATTTTTTGTAGACGCTTTTCACAATCGGATAATAAGAAAGCGCTCTGATCCGGGTGTTTGGCGGTGCCTTTACGGAGGTTTCTCCCTGGTAATCAAAACAGAGCTTTACATTGATCAGGACCTTGGGTTTTTGGACGTTATTGCCCAGGTCGCTGATCTGTGGAAAGTCGATGCTGATCAGTGCGCAGGGATATCCCACGGGCGGACGCTGATCGCTGTCCATCTGCCCAAAGTCCATATCGATCCACTTGATGTCTGTCACCTCTCCGATCATGTCGGTGATGCCTAAGAATAATTCATCTATTTCCATGGTTATTTGAATTTGTATGCGTCCTTGAATCTTTGTATAATCTTCTCGTTCAGCGATGCGGCATAGCCCATAAACTGCCGCTTGGGTATGCTGATGGTGTAAGCCTTGAATGACAATCCCTTTCCGGGTTCCACGCCCTTCCTGAACAATCCCATGCCGCCAAAGGCCTTAGATTTGGGTCCTTTTTTGTATCGGTTTCTCACGAAGGTTTCGGAGCGTGCCCCTCGGGTGATGGTGCCGCCTTCGTTGTGGATCTTGGCATAAGGGACCTTGCTGTTCCCAGCGCTGATGACTACTTTGGTCTGGGTGGTCTGGGTGTCCCGAATCGAATTCATGAGCTTGGAACTTCTTACCATGAGTGATCCACGCTTTGGCTTGTAGGTTTTGGAGATTTCGGGCCATGCGTTTCCATCCCAGTTTTTTTCGGTGAAACGTGCCTTGTAATATTCCACCGCAGTCTTGGCAATGATAGCCGGTGCCTGTTTGTCAAAGAACCTTTTGTGTTCTTGGAAAAAGGCTTCAATTTCCTGTTTGTTTTTGCCCATTACTTTTTGATTAGGATCCCTTTCCTATTGGGCTCGATGCTGTCGGGACTGATTTTGGAATAAGAAAGGATGCGCATTTGTTTTTCCTTCATTTCTGCCTGTACCTTGAAAGCCTGCCCATCGAAATAATGGAGATACTCGATCTTGTATTTGTCCTTGATCCCGATGGTCATCCATACTTCGTCTGGATTGGAAAGGGTCTCTTTGAGCGCATCCAATATGGCTGTCTCCTTGGGTGTGGAATTAGGGAATACCAAAGGCCGTTTGTTGTAATCGGTCAGCACAGGCAGGCCGTTTAGCCTTTCCAGGGCTGCAAGGAAATCAGGCTTTGTCCCTTCGTAAACAGGCATTGGCTTATTGGCTGCTTGCATTGCTTCAGCTGCTGTGCGCAATTCGTAATCGGAGGCATTGAGCGCATTGAGGGCCTTGTTTGTCTGCACCAGATTCTTGCCTGTGATATACTGCTGATTGGCGGTGAATACTTCTCCTGTCTTGCCCCTGTTGACTCCAAAACCAGCCTTGACGGCATTGTCAAAATCAGTGGTGCCGAAGTAGTCGGCTGCCTTTTCCCGCATGGCTGCAAAGTCCACTCCTTCCACTTCCTTGGCGGTCCTTGCCACTACATAGCATCGGCAGTTCCAGCCGTTTGGCGGGAATAGGATATCCCAAAGGGGATCATCTGCCGGAAGGATAAGACCATGCAGGAGCATGTGAGCATCCCTTACATTCTCGTCCCCTACGGTCTTGTATTCCCAGAATGGAAAGGTTTCGATATCCCTCATGAGGGAATGGTAAGTGGCTGCACTTTCGGATACCAGGATGGCGGTGTCGTATTCTGTTTGAAGCCATGCTTTGTTGAATACATCTCCAATTCGGTTGGCATTGATCTCGAAGGTTCTGAAATCAGGAGCATTCTTGAATGCCTGATTTAGTGCCTGTACCTGTGCCAAGGTCTTGCCTGCGCTGAACCTAAACAGGTTCATTTCGTAGGATGCGAGCAAATGCGGATCGTCTATGCCGTATGCGAAGGATGATCCTGCCGAAAGGGTTCCGGTCTGTGTTCCGGTCTGTGTCCCGGTCTGTGTTCCGGTCTGTGAGGACACAGACCGGGGATTGCTGACTGACAGTTTGATCTTTCTCCCATCCAGTTTCTTGTTAAAGCCCTGGGTAAGGACTTTGACAGTAGCGGAAAAGGTTTCTGGATCAAAGGTCAGCTCTCCTTTTGCTTCCGCTATCCTGCTGATCAGCCCTTCACTTTTTGGAGCCGACTTTGGGAGTGCCAGTGTGATGGGGTGATTTCCACAGCATGCCCCGTCCTGCGGGGCTGGGAGAAAAAAACCCTGTTCCTCTAATTCCTTTATAGCTCCTATTGAACCAGCTTTTGTCATTAGTTGAAGAGTCTCATTAATGGTTCCTTCTTTTGCTTTTGGCCCTTTAATTAATACCCCAAATTTTTCATTAAGCCATTCATGATCTATCTCGTAAAATGGCAAGAGTCCCTGGACAAATTTCCAGAGCTCGCCTGTATCCTCAGCTTGCTCAAACTCGAAGGTCAGCTCTCCCTTCAGCACACCATGCTTCACCAATGCCGGAATAATGATACTGTTCCAGGCTTCTTCCAGCATGGCCATATCCGATTGGACGAGGAGCCAAAGTACTTCGAAAGAAACTTCATCCTTGCTCCTGCTACCGTTTTGGGTGTCCTGACCGATCAGACCTCCTGAGATGAGCATGCAGATTTTGTTCACGCATCGGCTCACAAGGTTTTTGTACACATCGCCATTGGTGCTGACACCCTTGGCAAATTCGAACTCCTCTGTTTCGTCAATGATGAACCAAGAAGCGGAACCCATGTCTCGCATCATCTTTTCGGCACGGCTAAGTGCGGCAGCATCCTGAGTGTTGGTCTTCATGACCCTTGGAGGAATGCCGTATATCTCGCACAGCTCCGACCAGCAGGCTTCGGCAAATCGCATAAACAAAGCTGGAGAAACGAGCTTGTTCATCAATCCAAGTTCGCCGGTATTGAATTCAAGGATCCAAGTTCCGAACTCGGCCAATTCCCGGTACTCAATGAACTTGCTGGTGTCGTTGTAATCCTTATAGAAACGGCCTGTCTGCGGCACGATATTGTACCGAGGGACCAATTCAGGAACCAAGGTCATGACGCCGTTTACAGGCTTCATGCTCAGCTCCACGACGTTGTATCCAAAATAGAGGCTGTCCAATACGGCTTTGTTCATAAAGCGGTAAATCGGAAGTTTCTTCAACAGCTTGGTTTGCTCCTCATCGATGTCACCGTTTGGTTTCTTCAATGAAAAATCGGAGCTGTTGATTTGGTTGGAGCGGTTGTTTTTCTGGGCAGTGACATCTGCATCCAAATCAACCTCATCAAAGAGGAGTTGGAGTTTCCAGTTTTGAGGATCCTCAGCCGTCCGGGCAAGGTTCAAGGCTTGATTCCAGCCCTTCATATCCTGTCGGGTCCTTGATACTGATTTTGGCAACCAGGGAAGGTGTCTTTTACCGATTCTGCTCTTGGTGTCTTTCGTTTCCATAATTTTTAGAAGCCTTCGTGGTTAAATTTGGTATTGGATCCGGATCGGAAAGGGCGGTCAAAATCTGACTCCAAGAGCGGCCATCCAGCCATCGTTGTTTTGGAGATCATGATGAGGCCTTTGATTGCTTTTTCGTATCGGACCTGTGCAAGCTCAAGGTCTACGCTGACATTGGCGACTGCTATAAAATGCCACTTGGCAATGTCCTTGATGTAGGTGATGAGCATGGCGTATGGTTTCTTTTCATCCCCTGTGCTTTCATAAATCATTTCGGTATTGTATCGGGTAAGATACATGGAAGCCTCGGTGATGGCCCCGTCTATTGCCTCTTGTACAATGTTGTCATCTTCCCGGCTGATGGCGGCCATTCCTTCAGGGTAGATGTGTGTGGAGAGGTCTTCTATGGTTATGATTGGCATAATGGCATGAGGTGTTTAGTATTGAGCATCAAGAGACAAGAGAGGTGACGTATATCCATCTTCTCCCATTTTTGGGATTGGAGAGCAGAAGTCCTTTTTGGTCGGCTTCTTCTACCTGCTTAGGATCGGCAAAGTCGGCATCGATGATCATTCCTCCTTTTGATTGGATCATCAAGCATATTTTTTGAATGATTCTTTTGTTCATGGTCTCGCTATTAAAAATGGTTGTCGACTTTTGCGCCAAAGGCGTAAGTACTGCTCTTCTGATGCGTGCGCTTATTGACGACCGAAAATCCACCATGACAGGCATCGGGTCCATCATCGTGTGCCTGGCTTCCTTTTTCGAAAGCAAGGAACTGATCTATGAGTGTCTGCTGATCGACTGTCTTGTAATCGGCATTGAAAAAGACAGTGTGTTTTTCGAAGAAACCCGCAAGTGATTCAATTCGCTGAAACTTGTCAATCTTGGTTCCTTTGTCTGCCCTGACGGCAATGTGGTATCCCCTGCTGTCTCCTTCCGCATCAAAATCATTTGTAAACTCATCCATGGCGAATAGGCCCTCTATGAGGTATTTGATATTGAGCTTGTCCAGCTGAAACTTCTCATAGGTATCATAGAGCCAATTGGCAATATCTGCCCGGCTCTTTTGCCTGAGATACACGAGGAGAATGTGAAACTCCCTGCCTTTCTTCCCGATCAGGACCATGGCCTTGTAATCGCCATTTGCCTTGTAAGACAAATCACCATAGAAGCACAAAGCCTCGTATTCTTTGAGCCAATAAGGACTTTTGAAAAGAATGTCTTTGTGCTTGAATATTTTGCCCTCTTCGATATGGACGTGCATGTACTCCCGCATGAAGGAGCGGTAAGGCATGTTGTCATATCTGTCCTGCCAAAATTCCTTGCCACCTCTTTCCGGCCACTCGGGCTCGAACGTGGTGAGGTCTTTTACTGCGCATACCCGAAATACATTGAATAAAGTGAAGGACTTCCTTCCCGATTCCTTTTGCTTCTTCAGCTGCTCCAAAAAGTAATTTCGCAGCCTGTTGGTGATGCCATTTCTATGGAAGTTGTTATTGGCAAATATGAATCTGTTGGTCGCATCGGCATCCGAATCAAAGCAACCCCATACGTCCTCTGTGATAAAGTCCAAGGCTTCACCCATCATGCGGTCATTGTTCACATGCTTTTTGGTGTCGACATCATCGATGACGATGTAGCTTGGCCGCTCGGCATCTTCTCTGGACCCTCGGGGATCCTGCCCGAAACCCAAGCTAGTGAACCTCACACCATCCGTGGTGACAAAATCCCCATCCGACCAATTGCCATGCTGGTGCTTTTCGCCATAGTCATTTTTCAGCCTGTTGTTGTGGGTAAGTTGGGACTGGATGCCAGAGAGGAGTTTGTTTGCTTTCTCGGCAGTCTGCCCCATGAGCAGCATGTATTTCATGTCGTTCTTTACCAGATACAGGTATAAGGGCAGACCCATATCGATGTGGACGGACTTGGCGGCGCCCCGGTACCACTCAGCCAGGAGCCGGATGGATTTGTTTGCCACGACCTTTTCGGCCAGCTCACGGTGAAACCATGCGGACTTCTTTTTTGCGAAGTTGGGGAAGTAGTATTCAAACCAGTGGATGTAATCCTTTTCCAGCCGCTGTACACGCTTGCTCTTGTTTTCGGCAGTTTCGTGTATGTCGATGGATGTGGACTTGCTTATGCGTGCGCAGTGCTTGTCATAGTCTGCCAGGAGCTTGAGATATTTCCTGTTGTCTATATCGCTGCTCATGATTCGAGATTGATCCGGTGAATAAGGAATTGCTTGTGAAAGTGGACGCACTTCACAGAGAAGGCCGGATCTACTTCAGAGATGAAGTTGTCGAGGTCTTTTAGGATTTTGGAAACGACGATAGGGTCTGCTTTCTTTTCGAGTCGGTCGAGCGCGGACATGAGCTTTGCAATAGAGTCTGCTGGCAGTAAAGCCTTATTGCCCTGGACGACACTGAGCAGTTCCTTTTGGATGAACTGTTTGATCTTGACAGGGCTGGAATGATAGTCTAACCTCTTGCCTTCCCACTCATCCGCATTTGACCAGGTGCCGATCGTCTTTTCGGTAACTGAAAATAGGGAAGCGATCTCCTTCTGTGTTGCGTCGATATTTTCAACATAATAGTCTTGCGCCTGCTGCCTTATTTTGTCCTTTTTCCCAGCCATATCCCTTTTTTCTTCCAAAAGTGCGGCAAAACAGGGCTGATTGAAAATAAGAGCGCAAGCATTGCACAACTATTTCATGTTGAGATAATTACCCTCAATATTTGGGTTCTCTAAGGCAAAAAAAGGACAGCGACCGTATGGCAACTTGGGTATTAAATGATGAAACGAAAATCAATAGCTACGGCTTCCGGCTGCTCAATGCAGGCCTAGACCTGGAAAGGTTCAAGGAAAATCCGATGATGCTGGCGATGCACAAAGATTGGGACCTAAACAGTGTCATCGGTCGCTGGACTAATATCAGAATTGAGGGAAATCTTTTGTTGGCGGACGATGAGTTCGACATGGAAGATCCAGAGGCTAAGAAAATAGCCGGCAAGGCAGCAAGGGGATTCCTTAAAGCGTGTAGTCTGGGTTTTTTATTCCTTCAGGAAAACTTCATTAAGGCGATCGACGGTGTATTTGATCTTGTAAAATCCGAGGCTTATGAAGCCAGTGTGGTAGTCGTAGGATCCAATGCAAATGCCGCCAGGCTTTATGCTTCACCGGGTGTCTTGATGAATTCCGATCAGATCAAGCTATGTATAGCCGACCTTAAAAAAGCAACCCTTTCTGTTGACACAAAACAAAAACCAAATTCAAATAAAATGGAAAAATTCACTTTGAGCGGTGCTGCACTATCTGTGCTCCTTACCACAGGATTGAACAATCAGGATGATGCGGGAGCTGTAAACTCCTCGATCGCAAAATTGGGAGCTGACCTGAAACAAGCGCAGGACGATCTTGCCTTGGCGAAAACCAGTATCCAGACGATGAAAGATGCCCAGTTGGCATTGGCTAAAAAAAATGCAACCGATTTGGTGGACAGTGCGATCACTGCTGGTAAGCTGACGGTGGATAAGAAGGAGCAGTTTGTCAACCTTGCCTTGAATGACTTTGATCTTGCGATCAGTATCCTTGGCAACATGCCAGGCAAGCAGGGGCTATCTGTGACTGGAGGCAATCCACATGGCCACTCCGATGATCCAAAGGATCTGGAGGCATTCACCAAACTGCCTGTTTCCAAGCAGCTGGCTTTCAAGGAGAGCAACCCCGAAGGATATCAGTCGCTTTTTGCGAAGTAACCGGAAGTTTTGAAAGAGACCCTGCCCAGGATTTTAATCAAGCTTTAAACACAATTTAAATTCAAATAAGATATGCCAAATAATTTTCCTGAGGTATGGTTGAACAGGGTTGAGACCAACTTAAGAGCGACAGACGAAGCCCCTTGGTTGGATGGTGTCGAAGAAATGGACACTGCTGTCCTGGAAGTAGGTAGCGGCTCAGCAAGTGAGCAAAATATCATCCACATTCCGACATCGGAATTTGAGCCTGATGTATTGATCAATAACACCACGTATCCCATAGCGCTACAGATCTATGATGATGACAAGGTGACGATCTCTCTTGATAAGTATCAGACCAAGGTCACGACTTTGAGTGATGATCAGATCATGGGTGCTGCCTATCCACGCATAGACAATGCGACAAGGACGCACACGTCCTCGCTTTTGAAATCGAAATATGGGAAGGCAATCCACGCCATCGCCCCTGCTGGAAATACTGCCAATACCCCAGTGGTATTGACTACCGGAGCGGTAGAAGGTGGCGCTGCTACAGGTCGTAAGACCCTGAAGTATGAGGATCTCGTGGCGATGAAGAAAGCATTTGATGTGCTTCAGATGCCAATGGTAGGGAGAAGGCTTGTGCTTTCGACTGATCACTGGAATGATTTGCTTTTGGACCGTGAGCGCTTCGGGGACAATTTCTCGAACTACCGTACAGGTGCTGCGGCTCCGATGATTGCGGGATTTGAAGTGTACCAGTATGTGGCCAACCCTTATTACACTGCTACAGTGAAAAAGGCTTATGGTTCTGTGCCAGTGGCTAATGAGGATTTCCAAGCTTCCATTGCTTTCTATGTGCCTAACATCGCAAAGAAGACAGGCTTGACAAAGCAGTACTTCGCCCTTGCGAGCGCTGATCCAGAGAATCAGACCAATAAAATCAATTATCGCCATTATTTCATTGCGATTCCTAAGCGGGCAATGTACATCGGTGCAATCGCATCAGGGGTAGTCACTGGCGTCTAAGGTTGATCATGTCTGGGATTTTGAAATACTTCCTTACGGTCCTTTCTGGGATTTTGAAATACTTCCTTACGGTCCTTCACGGATTTGGATATAAAAGTGTAGGGGCCTTGACTGACAGTCTGGCCCCCTCACTTAAGTATTCTAACATAACAGTAACAGCGATAACCGTGAGTGGAATGGGAGCGACAATCATTCGTGTGTTTGGGATGGACAGTGTAGCCTTCCTGGTATTGCTTCTCATCTTCATTTGCGAACTGGTATCCGGACTGATGCGGGCAAATTTTGTAAAGGAGGAGATCACATCGGCAAGGCTCAGTAGATTTTCATTTAAGGTTTTCTATTACCTACTGCTGATAGCGATCAGCTACCTTCTTTCCCAGAGTTTTTTTGGGAGGGGAAAAGATACCGCAGCGATCATATTCGACTGGATGCACTTATTCTTTGTGGTGCAGATAGTCCTGGAGAATGTGGTCAGCATCTCTGAAAACATGGCAGTACTGGAAGGAAAACCAAAATCACACTGGATCACTGCATTGCAGGAGAAAATTAACGGGATATTCAAATGAGACTCAAGCATTTTAAAATATCTGAATTCGATTCAAAGGATGCGGACGGTAGCGGCAAAGGTACTGGAAGTAAAATGCAGCCATGCACCTTGATCATGTTGGACAGGGCAAGGGAAATCGCTGATATCCCCTTTGCTGTCGCCTCTGGATACAGAACCCCCAGCCATAATAAAAAAGTGGGTGGAGTGAGTAATTCCGCACACACACTAGGCTATGCTGTAGACATCCGGACAACTCCGGCAACACAACAAAAAGTAATAAACGCCTTAAGAGAGGCAGGATTTAAGCGAATTGGGATCTATAGGACTTTTGTCCACGCAGACAATGACCCAAGCAAGCCAAGCCCTGCAACTTGGAAAGGCAAATGATTTTAAATTTTCATAACCAAAACCCCTACTCAAATGAAAAATTATGTTTTTGCCCTCTTGATGGGCTTGTTTCTGACAATCGGTTTTACTGCACAGGCAGTGGAGAAGATTGAACCCGTATCCACTTATCTGGACAACTCCGATCACATGGGCATCATGGAATTGGCAGCGCTTAAAGTGGCTATTTACTCCATCCCGATTGAGAACCGGATTATCCTGGTGAAGGATCCCAAAAATTTTATCATCAGTGCGAAAAGGCACGGCATGGAATACATCATGGTGAAGCCGTCAGATAAAGGGGATTACTGGGAATTGTTGCCATTGTTCTACACAGAAAAGTCATTTTCCCTTAAGCCAAATTCGGATGATGATCCCGATAAGGAAGGGGAAGAAAAGACATACACGGTATTGGTAAAAGATTTCCTCCGCTATAATTAGATGAATATCAGAAGGGATTGGGTCACTGGGTTGGGAATAGTGGTGATTGTCCTTGCGTCCTCATGCGGATCAGTTCGGAGGTTGAAAGCTTCGAAATCAGATCATCAGAAGGAAACAGCAAAGTCATCGGAAAGGAAGACGATCAGTGAGCTGAAAAGCTTCACTTTCGGAGACACGCTGGCGGGGATGGTCCCACTACCTTTCAAGCTGAACAGGCCCTTTGTCATCCCTGTGGAGAGTGCGGGGATCAAACTCGAACTTACCCTCACAGACAGTACGATCAGCTACACGGCAGTGGCAAAACCCGTGGCGAGATCTACGCTCTCATACCGGGAGGATGTGAAGGAAACGGAGACACACAAGGAGCGTGTGACTGAAGAAACCACTTCTGAAGTGATCAAAAAGAGGGCTTTAATTCCCTGGTGGTTCTGGATCCTTATTGCCTTGATATTGGCAGGATGGATACTGCTGAAGACAACAAAACTTAAAATTCCATTTCTATGAATTTAGCAATAAAAGCAAGACAAGTATTCGGGATACGTCCTAAAGAAAAGAGTTTTCACTTCACCTCGGATGGTCAGGCCTTTACGCTAGTAAGCGATGCTAGGAATCATGCCAAAACGCTTGAAGACAAGAGTGTGGTGTTGGTGACAAGAGAGCAGGCAGCCTCTGGCGATATCAAAGCGCCAAAAGCGGCTAAAATCTCAAAAACAATTTTGGGCGGTGCTCAAAATGAATTCCAGGCGAAAGGTTCAAAATCTGAAACTGGATTAGGAGCTGACGATTCGACTCATGAGGCGAATGCGGCAATGGAAGCAAAAGCAGCTGAGGAGGCGAAGGCCAAAGAAGCAGCTGAAAAAGAAATCGAAAACCAAAAATCTAAATAAATTATGGCAGCAGTAACCTATGGTGCATCAAAAATAGAGTTGGGCGTATTCTCAGCTGTAGATGGCAGTGCTTCGGGATTTGTCGAAATCCCTGTGTACAAAGACACCTTCACGATGACTGAAGCAGAGCCTAACAAGACTCAGCACTATCAGCAAGGAAGATCCAATCCGAGATTGGAAAGATTCAATGCCAATCCTTTGGACATTGCATTCCAGATCATGGACACAGATCCAGACGTATTGCTCCAGTTTCTTGGCGGCACGGTGGCAACGGTGAATACCAAGAAGGTTTGGAGATCACCGAAGACAAAGTCAGAGCAGGTAAAAGCTTTGCGGATCACCTGCGATGATGGAAGTATCATCGTTATCCCAAAATTCAATTTTTATGCCCGACCTAATCTGACGATTACGGATGCGAATATCAACTTGATTGATATATCAGGATCCGTGAATGACACAGGATTTGTCGAGGTGCCGGACATCACGTGGGGTGAGGCAGGATATGACACTGTCTAATCAGGCCTATGAACACTGAGCTGCACGCAGCCAATGCGATTTTAGAAAGAGGGGTCAGGGCAAAAGTTCGAGCCCCTTTTTTTTGTCGCTGGATTGGCATTAAGAATATCAACCTGACTCTCAAAAAGCTGTATGCCGGGACATTGTTCAGGATATCTGCCTACTATGTCCAGACTGGAATTACTGAAGAGCAGCTAAAGGAAGTGACGGCACATGAAGCAATATTGCTGATGGCAACTCACGGTGTGACGATCAGCAAGGCGGTTGCCTGTGGGATCATCAACAGTCAGTTTCGTGGATGGATGTTTACCAGGCTATTGGCTTGGTATATCCGGGAGAATATGCCCAATTCTAAGATATTGATGCTGTATGAAATCTGTCTCCTTCACAACGGCACATCGGATTTTATGACTATTACCAGATACGTTCGGATGCTAAAGATAACGGATCCGACCGGACTGGGTCAAAAGGCAAAGAAGGGGAGTTAAAGCCGAAAGGCTTACATAGCCCTGCCGGTATCATCATGCACCTGTGCGAAAAAACAGGTTGGAGCTGGAAATATGTGTTGTGGGGAGTGCCGTGGGGAGTTCTCATGTGGGGGCTTTCGGATTCACCAGGCTTCGTGAATGAAAAGGATGCAGCGCCAGTAATGGGCAAAGCAGAAGAGGGCAGAAAATCAATTCAAAATCGCAAAAGATAAAATGGAAACTCTAGGACCCATAAACGTTGAATTCCTTTTAAACTCAGCTGAGTTTAAGTCCGACTCCAAAAAGGTGCAGGATGAAATCAACGGCATCGGTGACACCGCTGAAGCGATGAGCAGCAAAGCAGCGGCGAGGATGAAAATCATTTTTTCGGACAGCGCAAAGGAGATTGCAGATTATCAGAATCAGATCAATGATGCATCCAACCGCACAGGTCCCCTTGTAGAATCAAAGGGAATAGAGGAAGTAAGAAGACAGCTTGAAGCCCTTGTGTCAGCGAAAGCACAGGTGGAAGATTTTTTTGCGAGTGGTAGAATCAGCGCTGAGCAATACGAAGAGGCTTTGCAAAAAGTGCGGGTATCTGAAGAGCAGCTTCGCAAAGCGATGAACGATGAGACACCCGTAAGTCAGGGCGCCAGCCAGGAGACCGTCGTGCTGGATGAGAAAGTCAAAAAGCTGATGGCTGTATCCGATGAATATCGTGGTGTGTTGGAATCGGGAATGATGGCTTATGAAAAATTGGGTCCAGCTTCTAAAAGGCTAGTCCTTCAGCTTACGGATATGGATCAGGAGATCAGAGTCGTGGGACAAGCACAGGCCGATCTGAATAAGCGATTTGAAGAAGGGACAGTCGATGCAATCGCCTATGGCAATGCAATGGCCGCACTGAATCTAAGAGAAGCAGAGCTGAAAGGGAATATCAAAGAAGCGACACAAGGCCTGAAGGATCAAAGTGCAAACTTTGACAAGATGGACAAAGGTCTTCAGAAGGTCAACCGTAATTTTTCAAGTTTCACCTATAGCGCACAGCAGGGACTTTCGGGATTGGCAAATAATCTACCAAATCTGGTGGAAGAAGTCATCCGCATGGATGCAGCCACAAAGCAGCTGAATGCTCAGGGGCAAAAAACACCGAGTGTATTCAAGCAGATAGTTTCGGGCGTGCTGAACTGGCAGACCGCTCTGGTGGTAGGCATCGGCATCATTATCTCCTATAGGAAAGAAATAGCAGAATGGGTGAAGGGTTTGTTTTCTGCAAAGAAGCCAATCGAAGATTTCGTAAAATCCCAGAATGCAATCAATGAGGCCTTCAAAGGGTCTGAGGTAAAAGGTGCGATAAAGGAAATCATTGATTTGAAATCCAGTCTTGACCTTGCGAAAAAGGGAATGATCGATCAGAAGACGGTCATCGATCAGTACAATGAATCTATCGGATCGGCAGGTAAGGAAGCCAAAACACTTGCTGATGTAGAGCAGGGAATGATAGACAATGCGGATAAATATGTAAAGGCCACGCTCTTCAAAGCAGCGGCATTGGCCGCACAGGAAGAAATCGTCAAGGAGATGCTCGAACTCGCTAAGGAGCAGCAACGCATTGAGGATGATCTTACAAAACAACCTGAAAAAATATCAAGATCCTCTTCTTATGCAGGAGGCGGGATGGGCGCTCCAATTTTCTCTGATCGTCAAATAGCGATAGCAGAAGAAAAGGACTTGCAGAAAGAGCAAAAGGAAAACCTGAAGCTCCAGGATGAGAAAATCAAAAAGGGATCCGAGCTCGTGCAGAAGCTCAAAGAACAAAGCCTGGCAACTGGTCTTAATCTATTTGATGCCAAAGGAAAGAAAAACATATTGGATACCCGCGGCGATCTGCTTAAAAAAATAGCCGCACTGGATGCAGAATATAGCCGGAAATCATTCTCAAAAGACGAGGAGGAGTTACAGGCATTGCGAGACAAATTCTCTAAAGTCCGGAGCCTGGTAGATGCCTGGAATGCAGACCCAAAAAACCGAGCCAACCGAATTGATTTGGCGGGGCTTGACGGGGCAGAGGCAGGAGCCATCCGGGATCTTGCATACAGGCAGGAAACGGGAGCATTGAAATCAAGACTGAATGAGGAGAAGGAAATCTACAAAGAATTTGCGAGGGTAAAGGCAGATTTTGGGATAGAAGAAGCAGAGCGGAGGTATAAGGGAGAGCTGGACATTTCGAAAACCTATCTACAGCGGATCCAGGAAGAGTACAGCAAACTGAGCAGCATAGAACCTTCCCAGCTGACAGGCGGGCAGGGAGAGCGGTTGAAATTCCTACAGGATGAATTGGCAAAAGAAGAAGGACAGCAGCTGAAGCAGTATGATGCGCTGTTGAAGGGATTGAAAACATACAATGAAGAGCGATTGCTTACGATCGAGCAGTATGAGGAAAAGCGGCGTCAGCTGATTGCAAAAGGTGATGATGGTGCAGCGGCAGAGCTGGACAGATTGCACAAGATAGAAATGGACGATCTGGATGACAAGAACGTCGAGAAACTGGAAAGCTATAAGGAGCTACAAAAGGGAATAGAAGCCCTCAGCGTGAAAGCGGCACAAAGCCTGGTGCAGCGGGTAAAAAATATGCTGACAACTGAAGTGATGTCAGAGGAGCTTAGAGCCGAAATCGAAAGGCTGATCAGCGAATTTGAATCCGATATCAATCAGATCAAGCTGGAAAACATTTTCAAAATCAGTGGTGCCATAGGCGTACTGGGGGCATCTCTTCAGAATCTTGGGAAGCTGAGCGGAAAGAGCGGCCTTGAAGAAATCGGGGGATTGCTGGCAGGCATCGCCAATGGCTTGGAAGATGTATTTGTCTCCTTCGATAAGGACGCAAAGGATATCGACAAAGTAATAGCAGGTGTGAGCGGTCTGATCAAAATCATTGACATGCTTGGGAGTGCTGCGAGTCTGCGAAGGGAAAAAGAACAGGAATACTTCCTTTCGATGATAGGCTTGCAAAATCAGTATAATCTTAGCCTGAATGAGCAGATCAGGCTTCAGAGCATTTTGGGAGAATCGGTCTTTTTAAAAGACTTTGAAGGGCGAATTAAAGACGGTTTAAAATCGATCACCGTTGCGAATGACGAATACCAGAAAGCGATAGATTC
Organism: Rhodonellum sp.; assembly: GCF_030656585.1. Classification (NCBI taxonomy): domain Bacteria; kingdom Pseudomonadati; phylum Bacteroidota; class Cytophagia; order Cytophagales; family Cytophagaceae; genus Rhodonellum; species Rhodonellum sp. The sequence continues at coordinate 38,043 of NZ_JAUSPP010000074.1, read as the reverse complement.
ACTTTCAAGCGGCATGGCCAAATCAGGTCAGCGGAATGCAATCGACTGGAAGAATGTCGGTCAGGCAGCGGGATCCGGAGCGGCAGTAGGTGCAGCGATCGGCTCTGTGGTTCCAGTCATCGGCAATGCCGTGGGCGCAGTGGTAGGCGGTATTGTGGGAGCGATTGCCGGGATATTTGGAGGCAAGAAGAAAGTGGATAATTTCCTACCGATCCTTGATGAGTATCCGGAATTGATTTCGCAGACAGAAAGCGGCATTGTGAAATTTAATAAAGCCTTGGCACAATCGCTTATTGCCAATAATCTTGTCAGCGAGGAGACAAAGCAAATTCTGAACAATATCATTGAATGGGAGGATGCCCTTGAAGCAGCTAGGGCACAGATCAAGGAAGTGATATCGGAGCTTGCGGGTGGATTGAGCAATGATCTTAGGAATGCGCTAGTGGATGCCTTTAAAAATGGAGAGAATGCCGCTATTAAAATGGGAGAGACAGTTGATAAGGTATTGGAAAACATCCTTTCCCAATTGATTTTCAACAGGATATTTTCAGATGCATTTGCAAAGCTAGAAGAAGAAATGGCCTCTAGTCTCGATGCGGGAGGAGACAATAACTGGATAGATGATTTTGAGCGATTCTTCAAGACCGCATCAGGCTTGAGTGATGACTTCAATAAGGCAATGGAGGAAGCGATGGCTGCGGCAGGAAATGCAGGTTTCAATATTTTTAAGCCAGAGGGAGACACAGAAAAGCAAAAGGGACTTACCGGAGCGATCAGGCGGGAGCTGACCGAGGCGACAGGATCAGAGTTGGCAGGCTTGTTTCGGGGTTTTTTCGATGTGAGCAAGAGAAGTTTTCAGGTGAGCGAGTCGATGTTGTCTGTTGAAAAGCAACATTATGAGGCGACGCTTGAGGGGTTGAATTATTGGGCATCGATCGATCGGAATACCCAAAATACAGTTGAAAAACTCGACGAGGCTGTGACTGAATTGAAATCAATTGTAAAAAATACGAAGCCGGGGCAATCGGGAAGAGATTTAGGACTTGACGGATAATGGAATACTATATCAACGATATCGCATTGTCAACATTTGGGATTATACCAGGTCAGGCAAAAACAAAAGGGAGCAATTTGGCGCTTTCCGGTCATTTGGATTTTCCAAAAAGGATCAATAAAACATCCCATTCCTGGGGTGATCGGGATGGTATAGAGCCTTATGTGAGTACAGAAGAAATGCAATTTGCAGGAAGGGATATCGACTTTCATTTCCTGCTGGAGGCTGATAGTGTGACTTCGGCTCATGCTAAGATATTTGGCCTCTATTCACTTATAGAAGGATTGACGGGACTGGCTACGCTGAGTTGTGATTTTGGGTCTTGGAGTGTTTTTGTAAGGGATGAAATCCAGATTACGGATCTTGGGAGAGGGGCGCTTTCGGGTGTTATTCCGTTTAAGGAGCCAGTTTGTGATTTGAGTGGATTGGTTCCCACAGAGCCCAATCCGGATTTGATAGAAGGAATAGACGGTGTGAGTTGGAGTAGTTTGGGATTTGCCCTTGTGGATTTTAGACAGCTTGGAATTTCTTCTTCTTCTATCGAAGGTATGCTGAACAGGCCAAAGCCAAAATCGGGAGAATTTAACAGTTATGCGACAGAAGGATTTCAGATCACCAAGACAGGAGCAAGAAAATACAAATTGATAGGTGGAATCGAGGCAGTCGATTATGAGACATTGAAGACAATCATCAGCGGTTTGTATGCACTGTTTGGATCCGCAGGAACCCGGGTATTGTACCTATCGGGTGATTTGATCAGGATTGTGTATTGTGAAGAAGGGTTTGAAATCGATCAGGTGGTATTGGATTATAAGGCAACAGCAAGAATCACTATAAATTTCACAGAAGCAACCGAATATGTGAGTTCTGAAAACTGGCAGTTTTTGGGAGATACGGTTGGTAATTATGTAGGCACTACAGAAGGTCAAAAAATACTGATAAGGATATGAGCGGGATAGTAAGTTTTGATGATTTATTTCCACTGAAGGCCATTCCAACGGCATCGGATCGTGTGTTTGGATTTGATAATGGGGATGGAAAGAGCAGGGGCTTTACGCTTCAGTCGATCTTGGATCTTATCGATTCTAATCCTGTTCAGTGGTCGGAGATTTCAGGTAAACCCGTCACCTTCCCTTCAGCACCGCACTCCTTTGGGTCACATTCGAATGTGTCTGCTGGCGTGGATAGTGCGGCTGACGGTGTATATCTAAAGAAAATCGGCGGAGTGTGGACGGCTGTGGCTGTGGATTTCTATGGAGTGAGCAATCCGCCACCTCCCGATGCGACTGTGCCTGATGCGCTAAGACTGATTACTGAAGGTAAGATAGCGAGTTGGGATCAGGCATTCGGCTGGGGCAATCATGCCGGGCAGTATAGGCCAGTGGCTTGGGTGCCTACTTGGGCTCAGGTGACTGGCAAGCCAGCGACATTTGCGCCAGCTGGACATACACTGGGATCACATAGCGATGCGTCTGCTCTTGCGGCCGCTACGAATGGCCAGCTGGTGAGAAGGGGTGCTGTGGGCTTTGAGGCTTTCACAGCGGACTATTACAGTCCATTCAATCCGCCTCCGGTGGATGCGAGTATCCCGGATTTCCTAAGACTAATCACGATCGGAGAAATCGGTTCGTGGAATGCGAAGGTCACGGAATATGCGGACTTTCCAAGTGGCTCACTTCCCCTGGTGAAAGATGGGGCAGTGGTTCCGAGCGGTATTACTGCGACCTACACAGAAGATCCCGACCCGGAAGGAGCCCCGGACTTTGTGCCAGTGGTGGATTATTTTTCGATCAATGCGAGATTGAAGGGGGTTGAAGGCGTTGAGGATGATGATTATGTGGTGAAGGGGCAGTTGGGGGTTGGCGGTGGAATCCCAGACGCTCCATCAAACGACATTATCCACGGGCGGAAAAACGCTGCTTGGGTAGATTCAAAACCTCTAAATAAGCCTCCTTACGCAGATCAGGCGACCATGCTTGCGGATCAAGCGAGTCAGGTTGCTGGTTTTTTGTACAATGATGGAGTCTCCACTTGGGCGAAGTTGGCAGGCTCTACGGGTGTGATAGGTGATTATGTGAAGGTTGGGGATGTTGCTGCTGGTGCTGGTGGCGGAGCGGATGTGAATGCGGTGCATTATAATGGGGCGGACGGGAAAAATGCAATCGAAAGACAGCAGGCACGATCTAATCTTTTTTTGGAAACGGGGGCGCCTCAAATCATATCCTTAAGTACCACAAACACAGCAGTTCCAATACGAACATCAAACTTGATTGTGTTTACGGATGGAGTTGGGAATTTCAATCTTGGTAACGTTGAAGGAGGGTCTGATATGGAGGTTCTGTTAATAGTAAATAGGACTATTTACAATTGTCAGGTTCTAAATGAAAATGGGACTCCATTTTCATTTAGATTTTCAATCGGGGGTCCTCAAATATTGACGCCAGGGGGGATTTTTAGGTTTGTTTACGATGGAGCAATTAGTCGATGGGTCCTTGATATATCCATTCCTCGGGTCGGGGCAGCAACCAAAATCGGGCCTTTAACATTAGCGGGAAGTTTGTTTTGGCCTACTGGTTCGGCACCAGGATTTAATCAATTTCTATGGAATTCTGCCTTAGGAATTTCTTTCAGGTTAGCGTTTAATGGGGCCGAATATTTTCAAGCTGTTACTAATGGTATTTATTCAACAAGAAATTACGAGGTGTTTTCTGGGGGAAATCTAGGATCTTCGGGAGCTTCAGGTTTAACCTTGCAATTTAGAGCATCAACCAACGGCACTGTTTTTCATGCAAGGTCTGGGGCATCTACGCAATCTATTCGAAGAGACGAGCAAAGACTATATTATTTAACTGTTGTAACAACGGTGGGATCAATTAACGATCAATCCTTAACAGACGGAATATTTAATTACCGATTCACATCCGCAACCTCAATTTCAGGCTTCGCAAACGGGGAAATAGGCCGAAAAATCACAATCCAAAACGACAACACTCTCCCATTAGATATTACACATCAAGACACGGGGTCAATAGCTGCAAACAGAGTGCTTCAAATTTCTGGATCAGCATTAAGTATCCCACCAAAAGGAAAAATTGAAATCATATATTGCACTTTCTCAAGATGGGAATTGGCATCAAAAAACTTTTAAAATATGGCGCTAAAAACAAGTACAGGATACGTCCGTTTCGCTATTTCAACAGGGATGGACGAAAAAACATTAACAGTCAATTGGTTGACTTTTCACAACGATAATTGGAGAGAAAACAACCCAAGAAGGGTCTGGCAGGGTATTGTTGAAAACGGAAGTCACACCTTTGATCTTGCTATTAAGGAAAAGCATATCAACAGCGAAGGCCAAGAGGAGGAAATCATTTTGGGATATTTGCCCCAATCTATGGATCAAGCACATGAACTGCTTAGAAACCTAAGCGGTAAGGATTGCAATTTTAAGAGTATAAATTTTCAAATCGTGTAGTATGAAAACCCCAACCCCAAACACCCAAAAAGCCATCATAATGTCCGAGGCCGATTGGCAGAAAAACAAGGCATGGCTGATGCAGTTTCCAGCCACTTTTTGTATGCCCGTGATCGAGCAGATGGAAAGGTATATGATCACGATACCTGTAGAAGCAGAAAAAGAAGAACTTACCGATTTAAAAAAGTAAAATGGATATCCTAGAGATAAAGCGTGATGGAGTAGTGTTGCATAGTGTCAAGATCGGAATCGACACCGTCCTGACCAATCAACTTATGGGGCAGCACAAGGTGGATGCCCGATGGGCGAGTGCGACCTATCTGGACCTTACTCTGGGAGACTATATAGAAGTAGGAGCAGAGAAGTTCTATCTAAACAAAGCGCCGAATTTCGAGAAAAAGAACAACTTCACTTATGCCTATGAGGTGTCTTTCGAAGGTGAAGCCTATAAGCTCTTCAATAAAATCATGATGGATGAGGGAGCTGCGGAGTTTGGTTACTTCGGAGATCTGCATGATTTTATGCTATTGATCCAGCTTAATATCAATTCGATAGATGCAGGCTGGACGATTGATGTGCCTGAAGGCGGAGAGCGCAGGAATATTGACTTTTCGGAGGAGAGTTGCAGACAGGCACTTAATAAAATCTGCGAGGAATTCGGTGTTGAATACCGCCTTGTTCAGCGAGAAATCATCGTGAGGCCCGATGTGGGATTTACGAGCCTTTATACCTTCGAATATGGGAGGGGAAAGGGATTGTACAGCCTTCAAAGAGATTCCGTAGAAGAAAAAGGGGTAGTGACCAGGCTGTATGGTTTTGGGGCCCAAAAGAACTTGGCGTTCGATTATCGGGATGGAGCCAGACGACTTGTTTTTCAAACAGGAGATCCAGCGGTTAGGTATATCGAAGCGAATACCGAGCTGTACGGAATCAAGGAAGGCACGGTGACCTTTGAGGATATCTATCCAAGACGGACAGGCTCAGTGACGGCATCGACGGCCATCAATAGTTTTTCGGATGATTCTATTGACTTCGATCTAAATGCACAGCTACTGGAAGGTACAGTTGCCAAGGTCGTATTCAAGAGCGGAGCACTGAACGGATATCAGTTCGATATCAGGAGCTATAATCATACCACCAAGACTGTTGTATTCAATGACTTCTCTGAGGTGAATGATTATGTGTTGCCCAACGATCTTAATTTTCCAGAGCCTGGCGATCAGTACACCTTTGTCGACATCAAGATGCCCCAATCCTATATCGATGCCGCAGAGTTGGAATTGCTCGAAGCTACCCAAGAACACCATATCCCGCTAAAATCACCCCGGGTAAACTACACCCTTACCATAGATGAAAAATATATACGGACAGGTGGGGTAGAAATTGCCTGCGGGATGAAAGTCAGCGTGAATGATTCGGCTATCGGACTGAATGAAATGATCCGTATTTATTCGATCACCTACCCGATAGTCAAGCCCTCAGCGATCGTGGCCCAGATAGCGGATAATATTCCCTACACCGTTCGTGAGCGGATCACACGGGATCTCGGAAAGCTGAAGGGAGAATATATCACGATAGACAGGACACGTGAGGAAAACTACCGGGATGCGGTCAGAAGGCTTAGGAAGCTGAGTGAATTGATTTATGATCCGGACGGATATTTCAACATTGAGAACATACGTCCCGGCAGTATAGAAACGCTGAGCTTGACAGTTGGCGCAAATAGCCAGAATTTTGGGTTGAATGGTGTGGAAATCGAGGCGAACTATGAAGGAGACCCGAATAGCATCAGGATATCGGGAGGTCAGCTTGTGCATTTTGAGATAGAGATACCAGGGCTTGGATATGTATGGGAAATGGACCCATCTATCATTAACGACCTTGTGCCAGCATCTTCTTACTACCTGTATGCGAGATGTAACAGAAATGCGCTATCCGGCACATGGAAGATCAGCACAGTGCCGATTCGCAGTGAAGAGGAGCCGGGATTTTATAATTTTTGGGTTGGAATATTGTATCCTGTCGAGAATGGGAGAAGATATTTTATGTTTACCAAGGGCATGACCTTCATTGTGGGAGATACGATCACCACAGGCACAATTAAGAGCCTTGACGGCCTTAATTACTTTAACCTTAATCAGAGCACCTTTAACATCGGAAGTCCAGAGCAGGGCCTTGATTGGAACGTCAGCAACGAAAATGCGCTTACCATCAGAGGAGCTGTGATCACCAATGCTATTTTTGCAAATGATGGTGTGATCCAGAACTTAAGAGTATCCAGCCTCAAGACAGCAAACGAAGGCAAGCGGCTAGAGATACTGGCAGATGACGGAGGCGATCCCGCCACGCCTTTGCATAATCTGAAATTTTATGATGCGGACGGAAACCTTTCAGTCACGCTAGACACCGCAGTCGACTCCTCCAATGCAGCCAACCCATCCGCAGGTCTGAAGATCGAAAAAAATGGGAGTTCCAGGCAGGCCCTTGTCACCCAAAACGGGATCATGTCGAGTGGTTCTTATTTGACGGATTCGGCATTACCTACCAGCCAGCATTTAGGCTCAATCTTGGGTATATTGAGAGAAAAGTTTGCCAGCGCCTTCGGTATCCGTGCCGGGGTGATCGGGTTTGACTCCACAGACCCAGCGGTTGGAAATCCAAGTTATGGAGGTTGGTTCAATACCCTGTTTGCAGGCGGTCTCAATATCGGAGTCAAGCAAGTGACAGCCAACTACACCGCCACCTTAGGCGATACACTGATCAGCTGCTACAACTCCACAGCCATCACCATCAGCCTTCCAGCATCACCCAAGCCCGGAAAAGTGATCTACGCCCGCACCAACATGAACCAGCCTACTCAAATCAATGGGAATGGGAATGTTATCTATGTAAAAGGTCCGGTGGCTTCGATTGCTGTAGGAGGTACGAACTATAGTAGGTATGGCAGGATGCACCAATTGATTTGGGATGGTACGTATTGGTTGTATAATGCGATAGTGGCAGTTGGGGGGGATTGATTCGTATATTAAAGGGGCTTTAAAATTCATTTAATTGGGTTAAATATCTTTTAAGTATTAGGCTGTTTTGTTTGTAATAAACAAACTTTTTTGTATCTTTGTTATGTCATCAAAGGGATGACAGTTCTTTGAAAATCAAACCTCCAAGGCTGGGAGCTAAAAAACAAGCCAAACCGATTATGGAAGACTTGATATTGAAAATTAAGAGAATCGCAAAGGAGAATCCAGAAGGGTTCACGATCTCAATCAAAGATCTAAGCCACATCAAAAAAGGTTGGATAGTCGCTCTTAAAGAGACTCAAAACAGCTTCGGAGATAAAGGCTTAAGAAAAGTAATCGAAACATCATTAAAGACCACTTACATGGTCGGAGGATGGAAAGAAGAAAAGCTCTTCTATTTCGACACTGTTCAGATCTTCAATACAGAGGCCGAAGCCATACAGGCCGGGATTGAAAACGATCAAATAAGCATCTACAATCTCGAAAGTGGTAAATTAATCTACCTTTAACAGAAAGGGCCTCCGGGCCCTTTCTTTAACCAAATATGTTATGACAATCAAAAACCTCAGACTTATCAATGATCTACTTACAGTTGATCAATTGATCAAACTGGAACATGGTGCTTTGCAGCATCAGAAGTACAGCCGTATTGAATTCAAGGTTTTGGAGGTGAAGGATAATGCCATCACCATCCGAGTATCCCAAGAGCAGAGCCCCAAGGAAAATTATTTGACATCTAAAGATCTTTCAGATAGGACAAAGGAGCTATTTGGGTTGTTTTTACCAGGGTTTACCATTCATGCGAGGGCCCTTGCGTACGTTCCGCCCAAGGTTGATGCGGTGACACCTGGTTGGGTCCAGACCCAAATGCAAAGGAAAGGAATGGAACAAAAGGATATCCTCGAAACGACTGGATTGGATAAAACCAACCTATCAGCATGGATATCAGGTAAGCGATCAATGTCACAGCCCGTTAAGGCTATGTTTTATTATATGCTGAAGTAGGTTCAAGAGCCAGTAACAGTTAAATGAAAGACCCGAAGGTGTAAACCTTCGGGTCTTTTTAATTATGGCTTAAACAGCATTTAAAAGCCTTTTACTATATTTGCTTTTGACAAATATCAGAGGACATTTTGATTTGAATGTCTGGACGGTTGGTTTTGCCGATTATACATGCGGTTAATCAACGCCTAAACCTCAAGCATAAAATGAAAAGGTTTAATACCTGCAAATAAATAAAGTATTATCTCTTTGTTGGGCAAGTTTTGATCCCTACAAGCGTGTAAAGTGGGCAAAAACTGACCAAGCTGGTCAAAAGGAAAATAACCGCAACCACCAGGAGCACAATACCCAAAGGCCCGGACACAACGCCTGCAAAATATAAGTATGCCGCAATCAGGGCAATAATGGTACGGATGGTTCTATCCGCAGTTCCCATGTTCTTTTTCATGATTTGAGTATAAAAGCGTGTGTGTTTAGGAATGAAATAAAAAAACCAACCCAAAAATCACAGAAAGGCAAATCGCACAAACGGCTATCAATTTTAAGAAGGCTTTCATTGGATTAAATTTAAACCAATTTTTGGTTATTTCAGTATGACTTTTGTCACATATCACTTCCGAAACAGACTCAAAGAATAATACCCTTTGCTGTCCGTAAAATGCCTATCCCAGGAAAATCCGGTTTTGACAGCCATTTGATCAAGCTCCTTTAAGCTGTATTTTTGGGAAATCTCTGTGTGAATGGTTTCATATTTTTCAAAGTGAAACTGTTGACCGTCGATGTGGACGTCCTGATCCTCCAAACTAACCAAAAAACTCAAGGCTGCTCCATCCAAGGGATTGTACACTCCGTAATGCTCAAATGCCTCCAACTCAAAATCACCACCCAATACCCGGTTGACCCTTTCCAGTAAGTTTAGATTGAACCGCTTCGTCACTCCTCCTTCATCATTATATGCCGCCCTGATCACATGTGGGTTTTTCTTAAGGTCCACTCCCATCAGAAAAAAATCTCCTGGTTTTAGAAATTCATTGATAAAACGAATGAATTCAATGGATTTTTCCCCTTGAAAATTCCCAATATTGCTTCCCATAAACAGGACCAACCTCGGCTTCTCCCTATTTTTCAGCTCCTTGATCGTGACAAAATAATCTCCTGCCATTGGGACCACTGGCAAGTCTCCAAGCCTTTCCTTAACATGCTGCTGATTGGCCTCCAGAATATCCCCTGAAATATCCATAGGGACATAGGTAAGCCGTTTTCCCATCTGTATGGCTTTTTCCAAAAAAACCACGGTTTTGCTTCCATCACCGGCACCCAATTCTATCACATCAAGTTCATCAAAAGGAATTTGTCTGAGGATTTCCCCCGATTGTTGGACAAGGATCTCCGTCTCGCATTCCGGGAGGTAATATTCTTCCAATTGCATGATTTCTTGAAAAATCCTTGACCCTTTGTCATCATAAAAGTATTTTGAAGACAAATATTTTTGTTCTGCGCTCAAACCCTGGAACACATCTTTTTTGAAACTATTGTTATCCATAAGTATTATTTTGCCAATCTAATTCCTGAAAAAAGCCATCTTGAAGAGGCTGGAAAGAAGTTTCTGTATGTTTTTCTGCTGTGTCCCTTTGGAGTCGCCACCGAAGCCCCCCGCAGCACATTCTGATTGATCATAAATTTACCATTGTATTCTCCCAATGCCCCGGGGGCTTTTTTGAACCCCGGATAGGGATGATAAGCACTGTAAGTCCATTCCCAGAGCTGCCCCCAATTGAGATGATCTGCTGCCACCTCCCATTCAAATTCGGTTGGCAACCTCATCCCCTTCCACGTCGCAAACGCCAAGGCTTCATAAAAACTCAAATGCGCGACGGGCAATTCCTTTTCAACTTCCCGAAACCCCTGAAAAGTATACTGAAACCATTTCTCATCTTGCTGATGCCAGTAAAATGGAGCTTGGATTTTTTCCTTCAGAATATAATCCCAACCCTCTGCGAGCCAAAGGTTAAAATCCCCATAACCACCCGCAGCCATGAATTCCATGTATTCACCATTGGTCACCAAAGTGTCCGCAATCTGAAAATCGTGCAAAAACACCTTATGTTGGCCACATTCATTGTCAAAACAAAAATCATCTTCCGAAGCCCCGATCGCGTAAATCCCTTCCTTGAATTGGATAAAGGTGCGTTCCGTTTTTTCTTTTTGTAGGGAAAATGAATCCCCATAAATGGGAAAGGTGGGTTGATTGCCCAAGATATATTTGATGTCATAGACGAGCAATTCCTGATGCTGTTGTTCATGGTTGACGCCAAGGGTGATCACTGCTAAAATTTCAGGGGAAAGATCACTTTTGTCCATGAATTTAAGGAGTGCCTCGGTGACATATTGGCGATAAGCGATCACCTCCCTTACCGGGGGACGGCTCATCAAGCCCCTATTGGGACGAAGCACCCTGTCTCCTGCATTGTTATAATAGCTATTGAACAGATAGGCGAAATCGGGAGAGAAAATACGGTAATCCGGATCATTGGGAACCAATACAAATTGCTCGAAAAACCATGTTGAATGTGCCAAATGCCATTTGGGTGGCGAAACGTCTTCCATGGGCTGGGGGACATAATCTTCCACTTCCAAAGGGGCGCAGATTTCTTCTGTGGCTTTTCTGGTTTTCAGCAGTAGATTTTTCAAAGCTTCTATCTTGTTCATGTTGTCTTCGTGGTCGTGTAAAGTTTATAAACGAAATAAATCACCATTCCTGTAAAGAGAAAAGTGAAGGGTAAGGCAAAAAGAATCATCAATTGACTTACCGCTTCCAACAATTGATCCTTTCCGATCAGGATCACTGCAATGGTAAACAATGCTATTGTCAATCCCCAAAACAGCCGATACCTCCTTTTTGGTTCGGTGCGACCTTCATCACTGAACATACTCAAGACAAAAATCGCAGAATCCACAGAGGTAATCAAAAAGGTAAACACCAATACCGTGGCGATGGCATTGCTCCAAGTGGAAAGAGGAAACAAGTCAAAGAAATTGAAAATGGCGCTATAAATGGAATCAAATTTAGAGGAGTGAACTTCACTTGCCTCGATCAAACTAAAGGCATTTGCACCAAAAACCGTAAACCAAAGAAAAGTCCCCAAAGCGGGAATGATCAGGGTTCCCAAGATAAATTGTCGGATGGTTCTCCCTTTGGATATCCTGGCAATAAAAACACCCGTAAACGGCGTCCAGGCAAGCCAAAATGCCCAGTAAAAAAATGTCCAATCGGTAAGAAATGCATTGGAAACTTTTTGACTACCCGCATTGATGCTCATAGGGATAAATTCAAGGAGATAAGCCCCCATTGATTTCAACAAAACACCAAGCACAAGCCACTCAGAACCTACGATCCATACAAAGACCAGCAGCAATAAAGCCATCCCAATATTCAAGTTGGAAATAAACCGAATGCCTTTGTTTACACCCATAAAGGCCGAAATCGTAGCCAGTACACAGACCAAAAGCACCAAAAAAACCGTTTGACCGGAAGCCAGGTTTTCTGCTCCGGTCCAATAGGAAATAGAACCCAGCAACTGCCGGCTCCCCAAACCCACGGCAGCAACCACTCCCAGAAGAGTGCAAATTATGGTGAGCACATCGATCAAAGTTGCTGAGATGGTTTTTCGGTAATTTTCGTTTAAAATTGATGAACTCAGGATCGTGCCATTTTTCTCATAAAGATTATAGGCGATCACCAAACCAAACAATCCATAAAAAGCCCAAGGCGTCAATCCCCAGTGGAAAAAAGTGTACTGCAGCGCGAACTCACCTGAAGAAAGGGACGATTCCCTTGGAGGATTCTCGTAATAATAGACTGGTTCCTGAACTGCTCTCAAAAGCAATCCTGCCCCCATTCCTGTACTGTACAACATTGCAATCCATGAAAACCATCGGTATTCGGGTTTCTCTTTACCCAGCCTTTTTTTGCCCACAGAAGAAAATGCAATGATGAAGAGCAATAAAACCGAAGCCAATCCCAGAAACAAATAAAACCCGCCAAAAACCTCCAAGATTTCATGGGTCCACTCACCCAGTTTGGTTTTGAAAAAACCGGGAAACAGAAAAGCAATGCACAAAAACAAAACACAGAAAGCACCCGATGTATAAAGGGTGCTTTTCTGTGTGTCTATTTTTTTGGATAAAAACATCAATGAAAAGGTAAGTTAGCAGTTTTTGGATAAATCACACCCAAGATTACCGCTCAACTTTAACCCCTTTCCAAAATGCAACATGACCTTTTATCTCTCTAGCCGCAGGTTTTGTGTCGGGATAAAACCAAGCAGCATCTTTGTTGATTTCTCCATTTACCTCAAGGGAATAATAGGAGGCGACCCCTTTCCAAGGACATACGGTATTGGTGTTGGAGGATTTAAAGTATTCCATGTGGATCGTGTCTGCGGGGAAATAATGATTTCCTTCCACTTGTACGGTGATATCACTTTCGGCAATTACGGTATTGTTCCAGATAGCTTTCATTTTTTGCTGGTTTGCTTGTTTATTTTTTATTTATTTTTTCATTTGTTGAAGGAGAAGGATTTCTTCTCTTTGGTCTGAACGGAAGAGATTCAATTACCTTGCCATCACCAAACCTTCCAACCAAGTCGGGATCAGTTCCGGGACGGCCAGGTGAATTTGTACAGAATCCATAATGCCGGCATAAGGAACATCTGCATACCTGACATTCAGGACAACACTGATGATTCGATCACCTCCCACTCACAAAACAACTAGACCCGTATTTTGTTGGAATCTGCGTCCACAATGGTCCACATAAAGCCGGATTATGCATTAGATTTCGTGAGGTGGACTCTTTCAATAAAAGCTACTTTTTCCCCAAATTCGGCCAGCTTAAAGACCAGGGGCATGCCTGTATGTCCTGAACCGATCGCAGTTGCGTCATATTCCATATTCATCATTTATGTTCAAAAATCGAAAGGTTTTAGATGAAGATATTTTATTCTTCTGGGTAAGGAGTATCGAAGTTTAAACCTTCATGCTTAAAGCCCAAAAAACCCAATTCTCATTTTGTTATTCCCACTTCGAATTCCTGAATGGGCTTAAATCTATCAAGCAAAGCCAACATGTACTGTCGGATAATTGGCATTTCTGGCCTTTTCAGACCTCATGGAATATAACTGTCAGAAAATTAGGTCATATTTGACAACAATATTTCTGCCATAGCAGCCATGGATGGATGCTCAGACAGAGAGGAAAGCCTCCCTATATTCCAGAAAGTTTTCCTGTAATCATTTCCCCTTAAATACAATTTCGATGAAATCATTAGTCATTGCCTTTTTTTTCCTATGCACAATCCCCCATCTTCAGGCTCAGCAATATTTCGAAGCGCAATACCCAAAAGTGTGGGAAAGAGCCGCTGCCTACACCCATGCCGTAGCCGAACAGATGCCGGAAGATCAATATGGTTTCAGGTCTGCAGCAGGGGCCATGAGTTTCGGAGAACAGCTTTTGCACATTGTGGACAACATCAGCTTTTTGGCAGGAAGAATTTCCGGGGAAACCAGACTTTTTTACAACAAAGCTGACAGAGAAAATCTCAGCAAAGCCCAAATCATCGACATCCTTGAAACCGCTAACCAGCATGTAGCAGAGCTGATTTCCGGGATTTCAAGTGATGAACTTCATACATCTACCACATTCAAAGACGTTGAAATGACTCATGAAAACCTTTTTTACCTGCTTCGTGACCATCAGGTACATCATCGGGGGCAGTGCTTGGTTTACATGAGAATGGTAGAAGTAAATGCCCCTCCCTATGTTGGTTGGTAAGAATATTTTATTCCCAATGATTCAATGTATACACCCAAGTAATTTTTGAAGTTTCGCAATACTTCAACTTTAAATCTAATTTTGCAGATCCGTCATTAGTGATGCAACCCGAAAAATGCATTCCGTTTCTTAATGGGGTTGAAACTGGAAGAAAATCAGACCATTGGGAGAAGAGTTCATCTTGGCGATATGCAGAGGTCAAAAATTTCATATAACAAACTGATTATTAAGTAATATCAGGTTGGAATAGAAATGGCAATGCATAATAAGGGTTCAAAAATGTGATCCATAAATCTGTGTGAAACCTTATTGATTTTATGGCTTCAAATTTTGGGCACAACAATTTCGATGAATATCAATAGACCAAACAATACTTCATGAATAAAAAAATCAATCTCCTGATTTTCGATGTCAACGAGACACTGCTTGATCTTAGGCCTTTGAAAACAGCAATCAACCGTGGATTTCAAAATGATACAGCCTTTGACCAATGGTTCTCATTGTTGCTTCAATATTCATGGGTGGAAACAATCACGGAAGAATTCAGAGGTTTTGGTGAAATCGGAAAAGCAGTGTTGGAAATGCTGGCTGAAAAGCAAAACAAAAAGTTTTCGGCAGGCGAAATCGAGAATATTCTGGGTTGGATCAGGAAATTGCCTCCACACCCGGATGTTGTAGAAGGACTGGAAATGCTCAAAAAGGAAGGGTTCAGGATGGTTGTTCTGACCAACGGCACTTTGGAAGTAGCCAAAGAACAATTAAAATATTCAGGATTGGATGCGTATTTTGAAGACATCTTCAGTGTGGAAAGCGTCAAAAACTATAAGCCACATGGCATGAATTATCAGAAAGTCCTAGGTCAGATGAATGTATCAGCCACGGAAGCCATGATGGTAGCCTGCCATGCATGGGATATCACAGGAGCACAAAGGGCCGGATTGCAGGGCTGTTTTATTGCCAGACCTGGGATGGTTTGGTATCCATTGGAAAATCGCCCTATGATTTTAGAAAACACCCTAAGCCAAGCAGCAGCAAAAATCATTGAACTTTGAATTTCCAGAAACAACCTATGAAAGTCGATACCATCAATTATCCAGCAAACAAAGAAGCCTTGATACAAAAAATTGAGTCTTGCGACAATCCTTATTTGTTATTTCAAATTGAGAAACTTTTAGATAGAAAAAACACCGTAGCCCCCATAGGGAAGTTGGTGGGCGAATACCCTTGGTTGATTAAAGAAGGTGTGCCTCGTGATATGGAGGTCCGGACAAAACTTGAACCTCCCATTCATTCCACCATAGCCAGGTACGATTCCAAGATGGCACCCTACCTTTATTACATAGGTTTATTTATGCTGGTCTTGGCTGCCGCACTGATCAATCTGATGTCCAATGAAGGCGAAAATATTGGAGTGGCCTTATTCCAAAGTAAAGTTGCCTTGATATTTGGATTGCTTTGGATTGTATTCTTGGTTGACTTTCTGATAGTTTATTTCCTGTATCTGAAATCAGAAAGCAAGCCTCCCAAAATAACGCTTTATCTCAGAGCTTTTGTTTTGTTATTTCCTCCCCTTAGAATTGGTGCACAGCATTTAGAAGATCCCTCCCTTCAGTGGATTCCTTTTATGGGATGGTCTTTTAGGAATGAAGGGCTGCTGAAAGATGTAAAGGAAAAATTCTCCATTCCGATGATTGTTATCGCATTGCTTATTATTCCCGTACTGGTTATAGAATGGAAATTTTACGAACCCTTGGAAGCATTTCTAAAGACGGACTTGTCCTTTGTGCTGGACATGACCCAGGCTTTCATCTGGTTGGCTTTTGCTTTTGAATTCATCATGATGATCACTATCAGTAGGGAGAAAATGGCCTACGCACAACGAAATTGGATAGATTTATTGATCATTTTCCTCCCCTTTATCGCATTTATCCGGACCATGCGGGTCATCAAGATAGCACGCCTTTCACATCTTTCACGCGGCTACAAACTTCGGGGTTTGTTCATGAAAGCCAGACAGGGACTTTTATTGGCCGGGTTTCTTTATAAGATTGTCAGTTTGAAAGAATTCCAAATCAAAAGTTTAAAAAAGAAGCTTGACGATAACAGAAAAGAACGTGAAATTATAGAAGAGGAGCTTGTGACTTTGTATCAAACGGCAAAAAAGAAAAACAAGAAAATGTGGCGTAAGAGTACTTCACAGTCAAAATGAATGCCTTCATCCGATTCAAAAATTAGCGCTTTTGAGGTTTTTTGCATGAAACACCCACTATAAACTAAACATCCGTTCTCCACATACCGGCATTCGGATGATTTAATTTGGCATAGTAAAAGATCTCTTTTCACCATTCTTTCCTCTATTCAGAGTAAAAGATCAGTGGATTTTCCCTCATCAGTTTATGAGGGCTGAAAAAATTGATATTGTGCTTACTTTTCCCCCTTTCCAACCCATCCTGATTTCACCGTGGGAACCTGATCAGGCATTTAGCAAACCACTTGGTACTGAATTCCAGAGTACTTCTATTGGGTTTTGAACACCTGTTAGGCATTACCATCGTTTCAGGATATGTTATCGATTCGTCGGCAACAAGACAACTCTCCTATGTCAATAATATTAGGTTTGAATTGTTGATAGACTTCTAAAGGAAATTTTAAGCTCAATCATCCCCCAAAGGAAAAATTGACATGTCATCGGGCAGTTTTGCCATTTAGGCACAGACCAATTTGCCCCAACTTTGTAGCATCAATTTAAATAAAAATAACATGAGCACAGAGACATTGAATTTTGAAGTCCCAACATTGGACCAAGTATCAGAAAAAAACAAAGGCATATTGACGGCTATCAAAAACCAGGTAGGATTTGTTCCAAATATCTATGCCACCTACGCATACTCTGAAAATGCACTGGAAAGGTACACTTCCTTTGCCAATGGCAAAACCACTTTCAACAACAAAGAAAAAGAGGTCATCAATCTGGTGGTTTCACAGGTAAACGGCTGTTCCTATTGCCAGGCTGCCCACACCGCTATCGGTAAAATGAATGGTTTTACAGAAGAGCAGATCACCTCCCTTAGAAAAGGTGAAGCCCCTTTCAATGAAAAGTATGATGCCTTGGTCAAAACAGCCAAAGCCATCACGCTCAACAAAGGGAAAATTGAAGATGCTGTATTGGAGATTTTTTTCAACTCAGGGTACAACAAAGAAAATCTAGTTGATCTTATCGTCGCAATAGGTGAAAAGACAACAACCAATCTGCTTCACAATGTGACAGGAGTTGAAATCGACTTTCCAAAAGCCGTAGAATTGAGTTAATTGTTTGGTTTATGCATATTTTCACGAAGCCGTTTCCTATGAAAACGGCTTCGTGAAAATTTACCCCTTCTTATGATACAGCGTTTTCAACATCCTGCCATTGCCTCCACATTTATTCTCGCTGACCAAGAGGACATCTCTTCGGCGATCCTTTTTGCAGACAGGCATCTGAAATTTATCTGGAACCAAGATGAAAAAGAACTTTCCCTGACCGTTGATGGCCTTTCTCTGACGCTTTTGCAAAACCAGATCCTCTGTTGCACCTACAACCAAGATATACAGATTCCCAATGGTGACAATGCGCTTGTGGTCTTGTTTTTCAACAAAGAATTTTACTGCATACATACCTTTGATCAGGAAGTTTCTTGTAACGGACTTTTGTTTTTTGGTTCAGACTTCACCCCAGTCATTCAATTGGACGATGAGGAGACCCAAAGCCTTGGGTTTTTGGTGGAAGTATTGAAAAAGGAATTCAAGACAGTTGACAACAACCAAGAAGAAATGCTTAGGATCTTACTCAAAAGATTTATTATCCTAGTTACCCGCCTAGCCAGAAAGCAACTTTTAAAAGTAAGTACAAATCCTCGGGAAATAGATGTTCTCCGGCAATTCAACTCCCTCGTTGAAGAACATTTCAAAACCAAAAAAAATGTGGGGGAATATGCCGACCTGATGAATAGGTCCCCAAAAACCATTGCCAATATTTTCACCAAATTGAGTAAAAAGTCTCCTCTGCAAGTAATCCATGATAGGGTTTCAATGGAGGCCAAAAGGCTCTTGCTCTATACGGATGTCCCCATCAAATCCATCGGGTATGAACTGGGTTACGAAGACTACGCCCAATTCAGTAAGTTTTTCAAAAAAAACACTGGGACAAATCCGCAGGAATTCAGGATTAAAAACCCGGGTTTGGCAAAGACCCTTTGACCCATTCTTCAACAACAGTTTTCATTGCGCTGCACAGAGGGACATTTGACCGAGCCAAAGCTGCAAAACACACAACAGTCACCTGAGTGTGGTTTTAAAACAGCATGACAATTCACGCATTCATAGAAAAACTGGCAGGCATCTACAGGCATTTCTTCCATTTTTTTAAAGCCACAATTTGGGCAAGTGAAAAGAGAATTTAGAATGGTTTCCATATTTGAATTTATTTGATTGCTCTGATTTTATATCCTGAATGGTTGATGGCTTCTTTGATTTGAGCCAAACTGACTTTGATTTGATTAAAATCTACTTTTGCCGTCGCTTCTTCGTAACTGACATTTATGGAAACAATTCCTGGCAATTTATTCACGTCATTTTCAACGTGGGAAGCACAGCCATTACAGGTCATTCCCTTTATATCAGATAAAACTGTTTGAATGTCTAAAGCATTTATAACAATAACTTCCTTTTGGTTCTTGGAAGGCTGGAAGAGGTGAGCATAATTTGTGAACGTCAGCATCAAGATAGCAGATATTAGAACTACACCCAAAAATCTTTTGATCTGAACAAAGGGCTTTTTATCCTACTCGACACAGTCAGAATGGAATTCTTCTTGACTAAAAAGCTTTCGGGACGGGTTCAGATTTTGATACCAGGCAAAAGACAATCCCAAAATCGTAATTCCGATCAAGTAGGGTCGGGCAGGCCATTTTGAGAAAAAAAAACCGACATCCATGTATTGAAATCAAAAACAGAAACCATCTGACTAATTGCTGTGCATTTACAGTCCATAATTGGATTGGCACTGATAAACACTTGTTAAAAAGCTATTTATCTTTTCTATCTATTGCTGAAGTTTGAATTTCGGGTTTAAAATCAAATATATTTGATATACAAATTAAGATTAGAATGAAACATAGTTACTGGAACATTTCCTAAATTGTATGGCACTGATTTAAACAAATTTTCCATCAATGATACTGTGACGAATAACACAACTCCAGCGGACACCTTTTTGCTGTACTATTCCGAAAAGGCAAGACAAAATACTTGGCTGTACAGAGGGACACTTGGCCTCAGGTTTCTCTTATCTATGGCTTTTATTCCTACAGGTTTGGTGAAACTTTTAGGCTTGCCTTTTTCAAATTTAGGAAGCACAAGTCCCATAGGTATGTTTTTTGACATGCTGCTCTCTACAGGAGTTTATTGGCAGTTTCTTGGAGGAATACAGATTCTGGCAGGCGTACTGGTCATGCTCAACAGAACGTTGGCAATTGGCAGTATCTTTTTCACCGGAATCATGTTGAATATTTTATTCATTACTATTGGGTTAGGTTTTGGCAATACTGCCTACTTGGCTTTTATGATGGTATTGGGATGCCTTTGGCTTTGTTTTTGGGAATGGGGGAAATTGAGGACCTTATTTTTTGAGCAAATTTCTGTTGTTTCTCAAACAGCACAATTCAGGTCAAAGTCAGTGGAATTAACGGCTGCTGAAAAAATAGTATATGGCATTGGTTATGGCTGTGGTCTATTATTTTTTGGGATGACAAGGGGGCTTCAATTGCCTTTGGGAACAGAAATCCTATTGTTGGGCGTTGGCTTTTTCTGTTTAATTCTTGCTTTCATCTATGGATTTAGAGTCAATCGGAGAGACCAGAATCATAGCCCTACCTAGTTCTCCCCAGCATAAAAACTTCTCATCACTTCCTGCGCCAATTTGTTTTGAGGGGTAAAATCCGGCTGCCTGTCCCGTGGCTGTGGATACCATTTCCAAAAATAAGCACCTGCCAACCAATCCATTTTCCAGGCGGTTTCAAAAAATGCCTGATAACACAATGCCTGCATCTCCTCCGACAAGGCCACGTCCTTGCGCTCGTTCGGCCAAACCCAGGGTTCGACCGATGCATCTATCGTGTTGCAATAGCCGATTTCGGTAAAAAGAACCGGTTTCTGAAAACGCTTTTGGACTTTCTCGATTTCCTTGATTTTTTTGTTCCAGCTTTTGACCAAGGTTTGCAGATTGGGATTGGATTTTTCCGATAAAGGAAAATAAGCCTGAATCCCAATATAATCGAGCGCATCCCAAAATTCAATTTGTTCATATTCCGTGAAATTGGCGGCATAGGTAATTTCACCCTTATACACGGCTCTGATTTCGGAGATAATTTTTCGCCAATCCGCCTCCCTTTTTGAGGTAAGTTCCAATTCAGTTCCGATGCACAAAACGGGAATCTGATGCTCTTGGGCATACTTTGCATAGTACATGATGAATTCGGAGTATTCTCCAAACCAAGTGGCCCAATCCTCCTCGGACTGCATGCTGATGGCACCGGGCCATTGCCCCCGCACCCATAAATGTGGCTTGAGGATACTTTCAACACCCTTTTCCCGACCCAAATCCGTGGTTACTTTTACACCTTCGAGGGATTCTCCCCACCACATCTTCTCGGAATCCCGCTCCCAACGAATTCCAGGGCTTTTTGGATCTGATTGCCAGCCGAATGGCGTCTGGGAAATATGAGTGATGCCCAAGTGTCTGAGTGAATCCAGTTCCCAGCCTTCTAAAGGCCTAGGACTTCCTACCCAGCAAATGCCTTTTTGTTTGTCGGTGATTTTTATTGTATTGATCCCTTCCGCAACCTGATATTGATATGCCCAAAACCCAAAGAAGAGAAGGACAATAGGAAGTAGCAAGAGGGCCTTTTTCATCGGGATTATTTTAGGATTTCCACTTTGATGTTTTCCAAAAGAATTTCGGAAAGCAATTCCAATTTACCTTCCTTGAAGAGGGCTTCCATTTCCTCTACTGGTGTATCTTTCATTGCGGGTTTGTAATTCTCATAATCCAGGAAAACCAATCCTCCCACTTCATGTGTTTTGATCGCCCGACGGAAGCGTACCCCTCCCCCATCGGTATGATAAGAATAAGCCACGTATCCGATTCTAAAGGTTTCCTTATCGAACCAATAAATGAACTCGTCGTCAAAATCCTCTCCTCCACCCACTTCCGAAAAAGTCACTTTTATCAGTTGATATGCTTTTCCCTCCAATTCGGATTCGCCAAGATATTCCTTGTAAACCGAGGCATCATTGAGCCCGTAAGGCAAAAAAGCGAAGTAGGCAACGGAATTGACCGAATTGGTAAATGCCTTTGTTTGCTTTTCCTCCAAGGTTACTTCCTGTCCATTTACAGTCCTAACGAAGCCTGAATTGTTCAGTACATCCCGCACCAGCCCCGTGGAATCGGTAAACTCGCGGACATATTCAAAAGCGTTTGGCGATTTGAAAATTTCATAATGCCGCTCCCTAAAATCAAACTCGATTTTCGCTTTTTCAAACAAAATGCCTCCATGGGCTTCGATGGCTTTGTCCACGATCTTTCCTGCCTCTGTCCTTGAAGTACAAGAGGAGATCATGCTAGTCAATAAAATTACAAGGGGAAGTAGATGGCGCATTTTATTTTTTTTGGTAAAATCCACCATAACCAATGGATTTGGGGTTAATGAATTTAATTTTAATCAGAATTTCAGCGGTATTTCAAAGGGCATAAAACCCCGATTTTTCATTATCAATTGATGATGCTATATTTTCTATAGGCATAAGTGGCCCTAAGATACAAATGATTGCCTAGGCTGTCAACGCGATAACTCTCTCTACTGGATGGAAAAAGGATTTCCGTGGATGTATCCCAATCCAAGTTGTAAACTTGGCTGTAATGTCCCGAAGTTTTTGCCCTGTACGCGACAATTCGGGATGTTTCGGGATGAAAATAATACCACCAAATATCGATATTTGGATCCTTGGGATCTCCATCAATCACCCGCACTGTTTCCAATTCCCTGCCATCCTGTAATTTGGTAATGCCTTCATGGAGTAGTGTTTTGCCTTCATCAAGGAGATCAAAGGGTTTTGTCAACACATAGTAGGCAGCGTCAAGATCCTTCTTTTTTGCCTGAAGAAAACCTTCATTCTGGATTTCGTTTTTCCCCATCCAATATTGGGTTTTGAGACCATCGAAAATGACTTTATGGATTATGCTGTCTTTTCCCCAAGTCATCTTGGCCTCAAAATATGGTTTGAACCTGAATTCCTGTTGCTGGACAGTATGGGTTTCAATTTCCCCGTTCTCCAAATAAAGCCTAGTCTCCTTTTCGAAAGAAAAAATTCGGATATTCCCCCAGCTTTCTTGACCACCATGCGCCTCAATCGATTTTTCGATGAGGGCAATGGCTTTTTTGTCCTGTGAGCTGGAGCAAGAAAAAACAAAAAAGAGAACAATCAGTAATTTAAGGTTCGGGAAATCAAGCATTTTTTACACTTTTTTGGATGAAACAAATCTCCTCAAATAATTCCAATAAATGAAAGCCAATA
Source organism: Rhodonellum sp. (assembly GCF_030656585.1). Lineage (NCBI taxonomy): Bacteria > Pseudomonadati > Bacteroidota > Cytophagia > Cytophagales > Cytophagaceae > Rhodonellum > Rhodonellum sp. The sequence goes on along the minus strand of NZ_JAUSPP010000074.1, from coordinate 15,053 downwards.
ATGCCCCATATTCAAAAAGCAACAAATAGGGATTTTCCACAAAATCACGATTTCCATATGCGGAATAGGACAGGAAAACCAAGCAGGACCAAACCAGGAAAATCCTGTTTTTGGTAAGCACGCTTAACCCAACAGCCGGAATCAAATACCATGGATGCACTACAGTCTGGAAAAGAAGATAAATCAGCAATATCCAAACCATCCCTTCAGCCAGGGATTCCTTTTTTTCGATTTTCCAAAAAAAAGAAAAAACCAATATCCCCAAGGCAAGCAACAGATTCAATATCGGGCCCAAAGTCCCAATGGGATTGTATCCTAAAAAGAAAGAAAACACTTCCCTTAGGAGATAATACAAAGAGGCATTGAATTCGAAGCTGCTTTGGTACAGGCGTATGCTCTGCCAGAAACCTTTTCCACTATCGCCTATTGCCAGTGGCGCAACGAAAAACCCTATGGCAATCGCTGCAAGAAGCAGGAAAACGAACCCTTTTTTCCTGGGCCAAGCCATCAACCAAATTGGCCCAAACATCAAAGGACTGAGTTTGATCCCTACCGCCCAACTCCAGCCGAAAGCAGAAAGCCCGGCTTTCATTTTGCCCCAGCCATATACTGCCAGCAGCAATCCGGTCAACACGATTCCTTCAAAATGAAGGTTTCCGGTGCATTCCATAATCACCAGGGGATTGAATGCATACAGCCAAATCCTGGTTGTGGGCAACTTCCAGTCTTGAAGAATCCTCAAAATCAGGAAAATATTCAATCCTTCAAAAATGAGGATCAAGCCACGTAAGACCAACACATTCCAAATCAGGTTTTCTCCCGGCAATGCTGCCCACCAAAAAAACAACTGATGCAAGGGAGGATAAACTGAATAGTATTGGCTGGAATTCATTTGCTCCAGCAAGGATTGCCAATAGCCGTTGGCCGGAATCCCCAACAAACCGAAAGCCTCTTCCGGTAGATTGAGATAGGGGTTTACACCCAGTTTCAGCAATTGCCCGTCAAAAACAAAACGGTAAAAATCATCGGACAATTCAGGCGTCGCGCCAAAGAGCAAAAGACGCAAAACCAAGGCCATCGCAATTCCAAAACCAATGGAAAACCCTTCGTTTTTGGCACTTTTGCAAATCAAATAATACATCCCAAAAGCCAATCCATACATCCCTGCCAGCCCTCCGAAATTTTCTCTTGGCAAAAAATAGCCCATTATGACAATCGCCAAGGCATAAAGAAACAGGTAAAGGGATGTTCTCAAAATTGATGGTTATGGAAAATTTGATTGGGATCGGAATGGGAGGATGAATTTGGTTTTACACCTTGTGGGAAGGATGGAAAAATCGATTTTCTTCCCAAAATCTTTTTTTCTGTTCCAGATCAATTCAATTCCTATTTCAACTTCAACTCCTCCCTCAAAAACGCATCCTCTAATTTATTTTTTTTCCAATAGTCCAGCATCTTCAAACCTTTTCTAACGGCCTTTGTGATTTCCTGTTTGCCGTCCTCTTTGGTTTCTAATTCTTCCCATCCCATGATTTGAAATGGAAATTCCTTTTCAAAGTCTATTCTTAAGGTTCGCTTTCCGGAACCGTAAGTAAGCTCCAATTGCCTTCTTTGTGTACTGATATCCTGAATTCTGATAAAAGCCTCCTCAGACTTCATTTCCTGATGGCTCAATCGCTGATAGATCAAGGATGGAAAAACCTGGACTCCCCCGAGTGGTATTTCATTGGGGTTGATTCGGATCAAATTCCAAAGGTCATCTTCGGCCAATCCTGAGAAGGAAAAGGAATGATCCCCTTCCGATTCAAAGTAAGAGAAAATCTGTCCACTATAATTCTCTCCTTTCTTGAGATTGACTTGGGTAAAAGTATGTCCGCACCATTCCTGAGAGGAAGCCGTGAATTTCAATCCCCGTGAATTTTCTTTGGTAGGAGTAAATGCAGAAAGCATCATGTTGTACGGATAAATGCCGGTGTTAAAATTCCGAGTCTGATTCATTTTCAAAACAGATACCTTATCTTTTTTTGAGGCTTCAGGGTCATCCAATTTCACCTGATTTTTTCTTGAAAAATCCTCCGTCACGAAAATGAGGACCGCTTCCCCTTCTCTTGGCTCTCCATAGCGGTACTGGGTCAAGTCAAAACTACTGATCTCGGCCTGTCCCTGAAACCAATATTTCCCCCATTCTTCAAAATCAATATTTTCCCTTTGGGGTTGAGAGCAAGAGGCAAGCAGAAGCATTATGCCAAAAACGGCAATCCAATTTTTCTTCATTTTAGTGTTTTTTGACCTATTCAAAATAAACTGTTTTTCCTGTTGCTGCTGATTTTTTTGCAGCATCCAATATTTTCACGACCATCATATTGTTTTCAAGACTGTACAGGCCAAATGGTTCGGGCTGAATTTTTCCTGAAATCACCTCTACAAAATAAGCAAATGGATTGACATAAACCCCAGTTTCCTCCTGTGAAACTAGAACAGTCTCTTCCTTACCAGAATCTGCATATCGGAATTTCATTGTGTTTTTATCCGCCGCGATCACATAGCCCCTTTCCCCGTAGATTTCCATGTCTTTTCGATCGAAAGGCCAATTCCATGATCCTTGAATAATGGCCTGGGCATTGGGATAAGTCACGATTATCGTCGCCTCGTCCTCTACCAAGGGATAAATTTCCGGCTTGTGTGTTTGCGTCACTGCCGTGACCGAAATCGGCTCCACTCCATGCGTCAATGTAGTCATGATATTGGCACCATAGCAGCCAAAGTCAACCAATGCGCCTCCACCATTCTGTTCGGGGTCTGTCAACCAACTCAAAAACTCGGCACCAACACCTATTTCCTTTGGCCCTTTATGCCCGTGGTGAAAGACCGCTTTCCTAAGCTGACCAAAATTCTCATTTCCCTGACGGCCAATTTGAATGGACTTCATGGTGCTGGGGTACCATGAAGTTTCAAAATTTGTGAGCAATTGAATCTTGTTTTCTTCTGCCAATTTTTTCATTTCTTGGGCTTGCTCCATATTGATTGCCAGTGGTTTTTCCACCATCACATGAATCCCCCGAGGAGCTGCCGCTTGGACAACACTTAAATGCTCGGATATCGGTCCAAAAGCCAACAAACCGTCAGGCTTTTGATCGTCTAGCATCTTGGTCAAATCGGTGTAGAAAAGGTCTTTTTGGAGTTTATACCGGTCGATGAATTCATTGATCAAAGCTGTATCCGTTTCAAAAACCCCAACCAAATTAAAATCTCCCTGAAAGTGATTTTGAAAAATCCATCCTGAATGTCCGTGGGACAGTCCTGCCATCGCTATCTTAATCGGCTTTTCCAGGCTTGCTTCCGAAAAAGCGACGGTGGAAAAGAAGCAGTTGAAAAACACAAACAGGATGACGGTTTTCATGGGCTTATGGGGAATGAATGGTAAGTAGGTCCAAAACAAAAATACACAATCTGCCACTAAAAAATGGTTTGTCTCCATCTAATCTTGCTACACACTCAAAATCAAAAAACTCCTGAATCAGATTTCCTCATTTTATGATCTCTCGTAAAAATAAAAAAGTAAACTACAGACGACAGACTTCTTTTGCCCACTGGGATTCAAAATTCCGGGAAAGACGTCTGCAGATAATAATATGGAATCAAAAAATGGGTGAGCTATAATTTGGTTTGAATATATTTCCCCCCGATTCCAGGTATTGGTTCAAAAGACCCTAAAATGCGCTTTTATGTGTTTTGGCACTAAATATGGTTTTGTAAATGATCCTGAGATCTAACCAAAAAGACCAATTGTTGAGGTACCACAGGTCATGTTGGGTCCGCTGTTTTTTCTGCTCACAGGTCTCCAAAGGCCCCCTCCAACCATTTACTTGTGCCCAGCCGGTGATGCCGGGCCTGTAATAATGCCTGACCATATAATTTTCTTCAGAAGCCTGCATGAGTTGATTCAGGTAGGTTCTATGGGGCCGGGGGCCAATCACACTCATCTCTCCAGTGAGTACATTCATAAATTGAGGGAGCTCATCCAGACTGTATTTTCGCAAAAATTTACCAACTCTGGTGATTCTTGGATCATCTTTTACCGTGGACATCGTTCCCCCTTGGCTATTGTCATTTTGAAACATTGTCCTAAACTTGAACACCTTAAATGGCTTTCCTCCTTTGCCAATCCGTTGGGGACAATAGAAAACCGGCCCTTTGGATTCCATTTTAATCAATGTTGCAATAAGCAGAAATAACGGCGAAAGAAACAAAAGGGCAAAGGTCGAGAAAACAATATCGAAAGAGGTTTTTTGAAGGTTTGGGAACCACTCATCCAAGGGAAGTTGGCGCACATTGACCATTTCCAGATCGCCAAAATGATAAGACTTGAAACTCCCCCCAAAAATACTTTCGTAGTCGGGAACAAACCTCACTCTGGCACCATGGTAATCCGCAACTTTGACGATGGATTTAATACTGTCAATCTCACGGAAAGATAAGGCGATGATGATCTCACTCACATAGTTTTTATTGAGATAGTCGTTCAGATTTTCCAGAGTAGTGACGACTCTGTCTTTCTTGATCAAACTGTTCTCGGCATTGCACAGGACAAATCCCTGCAAGGAATCGCCTTCAAACGGATTGGAAAGCATAAAGTCCTCCACTTTTTTTGCCAAGTAGCCCTCTCCTGCAATCAAGGTGGATTTGAATTTATTCTTCTTTTCCTGAAGTGGCCTGTAAACTTTGACCATGATCAGGTTGGTGATGGACCCCAAAATAGGGAATCCCACCAACAAGGCTAAAATCAGGTTCCTTATTTCCGTAGGGAAAGAAAAAATCATGTAGATCATCCCAATAATCCCAGCCAAGATAAAATAGGCCTTGAGATATTTCCCCATCCTTACTGTCAATATATTCTCCCCTCTGCCTTCTGCATACAACCTATTGCTATATCCAATGATCAACCATAAAAATATCAACGACCCTAAAATCAAGGTTTCCGATCCTTGAAAATCCACATCTTTTACCTTATAAAAATACACCGAAATGTAAAATGCCAAGCAAAGATTGATAATATCACCAAAAACAAACAGTGAGTTACTGGTTCTCTGAAAGTTGGACATAATCTTGAAAAATTTAAAAGTTAAAAATTACTTAAATATCTAAGGGTTCATCGGCTATCCAATCGCGGCATAAGACAATGAAGAAGGAAACATCACTACATCAAAAACCTAAACTTTTTCTTGTTATTTTTATTACTAATTAAATTTTTACTATAACTTTAATTGTTTTTATGTATTTAATATTAACAAATTACATTATAATTAACCTTTTAATTAGATTTTAAATTTACTGAATTGAAAGCATTTAATAAAATAAAATGCATTAAATTTAATCTGAAAAGCAATTATTTATTTTCAAAAAATCCAGAATCGCTCAAGAAGCACTCTTCAATGCAGATAAAAAATCTGAAACAGTGCCATAGCCTTTGAAGGAAACGGATTATCCATGTTTTTAAAAAAGCAAAAATGAACAAAGAACTTTTCATTTTTATCCTTCCCATATCCTTCGCTGTATTTGGTCTGCTATTGCTTTTTCCCGGTGAAACGCCGGACACCGGCCAGGATTCCAATCCAAAAGAACCAGATTCTCATTTACTCTATGAAGAAACATTCGAGGGTCCCGATCCCTTTGATTTTGTTTGGAAACAATTTCCCGAAAACCACTCCTTCCAAGTTTCAAACAGTCCGGTTTTTCAGGGAAAAAAATCCGGAAAATTCGAACTCCGGCACGGTGACCGCATCGTGACCAAAACTGGCGTAAGGTCAGAAGTCCTGTTTCCAGAGCAATTCCATCGTGAAAGATGGTATTCATTTGCTGTATATTTTCCGTCTGATGGCTATCCTGTTGACAATGACGCGGAAATCATCACCCAATGGCACCAAGAACAGATGGGGAGCCCCAGCACCTCACTTTTTGTAGAAAATGACCATTTGATAATTGTGGTGCGAAATGATCCTGTTTTCAACGGAGAAAAAAGAGAAAAACACGATCTCGGACAGGTGCCCAAAGACCAATGGCAAGAGTTCGTTTTTCATTTCATTCATTCAAATGATGGGGATGGCTTGTTGGAGATATGGAGGAATGGCGATAAAATTTTGACCCGATCAGGACCCAACATTTATCCTGGAATCCTACCCAAATGGAAAATCGGGATCTACAAATGGACCTGGGAAAAAACCAAAACCAGCGTAAACAAACGAATTGTATATTTTGACAATGTCCGGATGGGGAACGAAAAGGCCACATTGGAGGACTTGATGTCCATAAACTCGGTTTCAGCCAATAACGCCGCTCTCGCCAAATCTGGTCGAGCGTACCATGCTTTCCCTCCAACTGGAAAGGATACAATTGATTGCCCTGGTAGATAAAGAGTTACACGACTCCATGACTTGCCCCAAGTAAACTACTCTGCTGATGTCCTGGGTTTAAAATCAAGTTCAACCCTATAATACCGCTTTGATGGTAAAAAAAAATTCACCTCCTCCATAAAGCTAGGGCTCCTAGGGAAACCCCCTCCAAAATCTTATTCAAATCACACATAATCACTGTATAATTTTATTTTCTCTTTAAATCTATGGATTAAAAGATTTAATAATTTTATTGGCTATATTTCTATAACTAAAGACAAAGCGGAATTGAGCGCGTGCCTTTGGAAAAAAATCTACCTTTTTCTTTTTCGAAAACCTAAAAAGACATTCTATTGGGAAAACTCGATTCATTCAACAAACATCCATATTAAACCTGTAATTAAACACCCTACGAATTTGGAAAATCACTAAGAAACTTTCCTCATGTTCTGATATTACGCCGACTCCTTTTTACAATGGTTCCCGAGCAAAAAAACCAAAAATTTCCAAATTGATACTTTTCTTTTTGTGAAAATTAAATGTTTTGAATTTCAAATGATTTCACTGTTTCGTCCAAATAACTGACAATCATATGTCCAAATTTTTATTCAATGATACCGATATTATTGACCTGATCGTGAAAAATGAAAGCCCATCGGGAGGCGCTGCGGTACAATCCTTTGTTTGGGTTCGGGCACTCATCAAACTTGGCCATGAAGTAGTGATTTTGAAAGACCCGGCAGACAGCAGATCGATAAAAGCAGAATGGAATGAACTGGATGTAGTCCCTACATACGATTCCCGCAAAGGACTGAAATGGTTCAGGTGGATATATTATCGTTTTCCAAGCATTTACCAATTGTTGAAAAGAGAGAAGCCCGACTTTCTCTATGAAAGCAATCCAAGCTGGATTTCCTTTTATACCGCCTGGATGTGCAAAAAACTTAAAATCAAGTACATTGCCCGTATCCCATTGGACGCACAACTCGACCATCGCTATCGAGAAACGCACTCGAGGTCACATGTCTTTTTTATGAACAAGGGTTTGGGCATGGCCAGCATTATCCTATGTCAAAACGATTATCAAATACAATTGGTCCAACAAAAATTCCCTGGAAAAAAGGTATTGAAAATACACAACCCATTCATTTTCAATACCCACGATTTAAAACAGGACAGTCAACCAAAGAAACTTTATATCGCATGGGTAGCCAATTTCAGATTCCAAAAAAACCTGAAATTACTCTACGAAATCGCTGAGCGATTGAAAGAAGAACAATTTAGAATAGTGGGAAGTACTAGCCAAATGACGGATAACGAAAGTGCTGTGTATCTGAAAAAACTCAAAAAACTCCCAAATGTGCAGATTGAGGGTTTTTTTGAAAGAGAAAAAATAATGGGTTTCTTAAGAGATGCCAAATTTTTACTGAACACTTCCAGGTTTGAAGGATTTAGCAACACTTTTTTGGAAACCATGCATGTGGGAACTCCTATACTCACCACCCATAATGTGAATCCCGACAAAATAATTGGGGACCATCAATTGGGTCTTTTATACGGGGATGTGGAGGATTTGGAGACTCAATTGAGGCAATTAAGCACCGAAACGTATCATCAACTTTCCCAAAACTGTCAAAAATATGTAAGGGAAAACCATGACTATTTATGTTTGACAAAAAAATTGTTAAACACCCTGAAGGAATTGGATTAATCACTAAAGGAATAAAAAATGAAAATCATTCAAATAATATTCACGTTGAACCAAGGAGGAGCCGAAAGATTTGTACTGGATTTATCGAATGAACTGGCTCAGAAACATGACGTCCATTTGTTTATCGTTCGAAACGAGGAGGAAAAAAACGATTTTTTCAAAAACGAACTTGATGACAAAGTAAAATACAGAAGTCTGGGATTCCAATATGGATTTAAACCCTTTGATTACCTAAAAATATACAAGCTCATCAAGGAGGAAAATCCAGATGTAGTTCATTGTCACATGAATACGATCTTGCTTGTTTTGCTCCCCTCAATTTTTCTCAAAGAAATCAAGTTTTTCCATACCGTACACAATGATGCAAAGAAAGAAGCAAAAAACCTTTTGTTTTCAGGTCTAAGGAAATTTTTCTATCAGAAATCACTGATTCACCCCATCACCATTTCCCAAGAAAGCAAGGATTCGTTTTTGAGATTTTATGGATTTGACAATTCCACCTTGATCTATAACGGAAGAAAATTCCCTGAAAAAACGGGAAATTTTTTGAAGGTGAAATCAGAAATAGAATCCCTTAAAGAAGCCCCTACTGATTTGGTTTTTCTTCACGTCGCAAGGTTCAATGAACAAAAAAATCAATTCATGTTGATTCGGGTTTTTAACCAATTGATCAGGGAAAATAATGGAATTATCTTGTTAATTGTGGGGATGGGTTTTGATTTTGAGGAAGCCGAAGAATTGGTGGCCACTGCTGGAAAAGGGATTTACTTTTTGGGCGAGAAAACCAATGTTGCCGATTATTACCATTCGGCGGATGCCTTTTGCCTCAGTTCGCATTTTGAAGGGATGCCAATTTCCATCATTGAAGCATTTGCATGTGGCTGTGTTCCCATTTGTACTCCCGTGGGAGGGATCACCAATGTAGTGAAAAACGGAACCACTGGTTTTTTGTCAAAGGATACCAGTGAAGCATCTTACTATCTGTCTGTTAAGGAATTTTTGAAAAATCCGGATTCCATAGATCGGAATGGATTGAAAGTCTATTTTGAAAAGAATTTCTCGATCAAAAAATGCGCTGAACTTTATGAGAAAACATTTCAAAAGGGAATGAAAAAAACCACGAAATTATTGGAAAGTGTTTGAGCAGAATGACCAATTCTATCCCAACCTAAAACTGCTTTATAATCGGTCTATGTGTACTGTTTTTGATTTCCCCCTATCGATTCCCCGCCTGATTTTCCCGTAGCCTGATTTTCTTTCGGTTTTAAAAACCATTAGGAAACCTCATGCATATTAAGGGTTTAAGTCCCTTAAAATTTTTTCTTGAAGATCTTTATAGAGTTCGAATGCCAAATACCCATGATTCTACAAATGTTTTCGGCTTGTGAAGCCCCTTCCAAAAACCCTATCCTTGGGACAGCATACATGTCCTGCAAATTTTCTCGGGTGATATATTGCGGATTGTTTGCAAAACCAATCATGTAATCAAAATCATCGAGCATTTTTTTCTCCCGATCACCAAAATCACCATTTGGATAAGCAAAGGAAATAACCTCCTTCCCCACCCAATCCTCAAGTTTTTGAGCACAAATCCTGAGTTCAGATTTTAATTGGCTGTCGGTACATTGGTTCAGAATTGGATGGGTGTGACTATGCGCTCCAATGGTGACATAAGGAGACATGGAGATCCTTTGGACTTGTTCTACGGTCATTGCCTCTCTGGCAAGGGTAAGTTTTTCTTTAATTTTGTTTACGATGGACAATCTTTCCTCATTTGGGAGCCTCTTTAAGGCCTCGGTAGAAGGATAGCCGAGCTTGAGACGCCCAGCTTTTTTTGAATAGGAAAACCAAAAATTACCCTCCTCCACCGGCTCCGTCGTTACAAAAATCGCAATGGGAACTTTGTATTTATTCGCCAGTTCCACCATGTTTGTCTCATTGGAGGCCCAACCATCATCCACGGTTAAGAGTGCAGCCCCTTTTGGGAACGCCATCTCTTCATTATGGATTTTACGCAAATCATCTATACTGATGAAATGGAAACCGTTATTGATCAACCAATTCAATGTGAATTCAAACTCTTTCTTCGACGGGTTGTGAAAATAAATAGAGAGAATAAATTCACCCGACTGGGCTTTTTCTTTGGCTTTTTTGACTACCCCAGAAATTCTAAGGAATTGTGCATAAAAATATGCAATCGTGTTTCTTAGGTTTAATTTCATCTTGTCTATCAATTTTGAAATGGGAGAAACAATTTTTATTCTATAAAAAAATTCATAAAGGCTTTGGAAAAGAGAAAAGCGTCTGCAAAAAAAGCGTTACCATGTCCCTTGAATTCTGGGCTTTGGGAGACGGTACCCCGTGGACAATCCTCTAACAATCTCTCCCTCGCAAACAGGAAATCTTGATCCTCCATTGCCAAAAAAAACCGTTTCCCCTAAGAATTTCGATTGACAGTTTCTCTTTTGTGATTTCTGAATTTTCAATGGATTCCACATTCATAAATCAAAAATTTAACTTTGACAGACTGTGTTTCTGGGAATTTAAATTGACAGGTTATCTTAACAGGATTCATTACCCAACTTACCAGTTGCTTTATTCGTGCTTCAAAACCTCCTTGACCATAAATGAAGTTGTGTCTATGCATTGGGCCAATAAATTTTCCCTTTTTGCTTGGAAAATAGCTTCGCTTTCTTGGTCTTTTAGAATTTCCACAGCCTTTCCAATAGCGCTTTTTTGATCAATTTCAGAAATCCCATAATTGAATACGAGGCCAAACTCCTTTTCTTGCTCTTCCAAATAACCAAGTTTTAGACTACTGATAAAAAAGGCAGGAGTACCCAAAACAGCAGCTTCGGAGGACATGGTACCACTTTCGCCAAAGATCATGGAACTGTAATACAAGGCATCATGGATACGATCGTAAGGGATCTTGATCCGGTACTTTTCAAGATTTTCGGGGAGTTTTCCTTCCGAGGAAATGAAAACCCTCGCATATTTTGACAATTCCTGAACAGCATGGATTTTGTTTTGGAGCGACATTCCGGTCATGCCAAAATCATGGGCTGCTCCCCAGGAAACGAATCTAACTATCACAAACTTCTCTTTTTCGTGGACACCAAGTATTTCGAAGATTTCTGGATTTGGTGTGAAATAGGCTGGATGGAGGTAGGACAATTCCATATAACTTTTAAACCGTATCTGTTTTTTGCCCAAATCAGTCAGGTAACATGCAGGAGTGTAAATCGTCGAAGCAAAGGGTACGGTCAGTTGATGGTGCAATTTTGCATGCTCGGAATCGCTGAAAACCAACGATGGTTTGGACAGGTAGCTAGCCACTTGGGAAGGATAAGGATGCAGAAAATTCAGAAAAAGATCTGGTCGGAATTTTCTTGCAACGGAATGCAATTTCCAATTCGCGTATGCCATATACATGAACTTCCCTATTTTCCCATCCTTCCCTTTTCCACGGTCAATAAAAGGGATTTTATAATGGTTCAATAGTTTTTGGGCCATTTCTTTGTCCCGCGAAACAAACAATGTCTGGTGGCCAATTTCCCTCATTATCTCAGAAAAATTCCTGAAATAATGAACATGCGCAGGATGATTGATATCTATTAGTATGTTCATTGGAAAGTTATGAATATGGTACAAAAAGAGAGCAAAAAATCAATTCTATCGGATAAAAAAAGAAAATCTATCCCTATCACGACACCAACGTCAGTTCAATACATTTTTATAGATTTTGAAAATATCATCGACGATCAGTCTGTTATCAAATTTTTTCAACACACTTTCGGGGTTGGTTATCCTTGCTGAAGATTTTGAGATTTCTGAAAGCACATTGACATATTTGTCGATATCCTTCTCAATAACGAAACAGTGATCCACTCCACTACAAATTTCCTCTACCTCGCCCACGTCATTCGACACAACCGGTAGGCGATTGATGATGGACTCTTTGATCACTTGGGGGCTTCCCTCTGACTTGCTACACATGAGCATCACGTCAGCAGCCTGCATCAAGTGATTGGCTTCCTGCCTGTCATACCCTTTCAATTCAATAAATTTGACATTGCTTGAAGAGGATTTGGAAAGCTTTTCGATAACCGCAAAGGCAAATTCCGGATCCTTTACCTTTTTATCAAATCCGGAAGAAAACAACACCACAAAGTCTTCTTTTGACCAGCCAAATTTCTCCCTGGTGATTTCTCTAAATCCCAATTCCACATCTGTATCGATACCACAGGGGATAATGGAATAATTGGTCTTCACGTACTTCTCCATTTTACTGGAAACCAATATATTATGAGCCGAAAATTTGGATGCTGTAATAGAGAAAATCCTTTCGGAAATTTTATTGATATCCGTTCCATGAAATGTAATCACTACGTTAATTCTTTTTTTGGAAAAAATCTTGGCAAAGATTACGGCAAAACTTGAGAGCCCATTGTGCACATGGATGATATCGTATTCTCCCGAATCCCAAATAGCCGCGATCTCTTTGCTTGCATGGTAATACCCAAAAACACCCCCCTTTTGGATTAAATAATGATCTACCAATACTTGGGGATTCAATTCCAAAGCGAGGGCTTGTTCCCTTACAAAAGGATTGACTTTCGCTTCTTTTGGCCTACTAACGAATAATATTTTCACTGTCCCAAAGATTAAAAATTACAATAAGAGTATTTGCACGGAAACATTTCTAACCAAATCCCGATGGGGAATCAAGGAAAAACTAAGCATTCAAGGGTTCTAAGGATTTCACTTTTCTTGAACGGATTACTTTTTGAAATAAAACTTCAGGCTTGGAAACCGGAAGAAATAAAACCAAATAGAAAAAAATCGAGCTGCTAAGCGTTGTATATCGACCTGTAATGGTGAATATCACAAATGCGATACTACAGAAAGCAAAATGATAATACTGACTCTTGGAATACGTTTTTAGCCAAGCTTGCCGAAATGCAAGGCTAACCATCATCAAATACAAAAACAATCCCAAAAACCCACTGCTGTGCACAATATTGGTCAAATCAGTATGAAGGGTTCTGGTGCCAAAAACCCCTTTCCCATAATTGCCACCGCTTTGAAACAATTCATAGCCAAACCAGGGGCTGTAGTCAAAAAACACAAACATATCCTTGTAAAGCAGATTGAATTCCATCATACGGTTTTCTTCATTCAGCGACCTATTCTCCAAACCTCTTTTCTCATATCTTTCCCAGAAAGCATTTAAAAACCCAGTATAAAAAACAACAACCAGGCTAATGCTCCCAATGATGACACCATAAGCAATGAACTTTTTAATGTTCTGAAAATCCAAAAGCTCAAAAATCACAACCAATGAACCCAGTACACTGAGAAGCATGACCGTCCTTCTCATAGACAATAGAATCAAGAACATCGCAACCAAATAGACCATCAAATACAGGTTTTTTTTATCTTTGATCGCCTTTTTAAGCACAATATAAGTGGCAAAAACCAAAACATTAAAATCGGTAAAAGTCACATTGCCAAATAGAATCCCAGAATTGATCCCATACATTTCTACCGGTACGTAGGCGAATTTTGTGGATAGAACCGTATTCACGATAAATACAGTCAAAATCAAAAAAGCACATTTGCTGAGTTCCTCCATGATCTCGTTTCTTGAGAATTTTTGAAAGATCTCTGGGATAATGGGAATCAGAAGAAACAGCCATATCACAAAAAATAATGCCGGCCTGATCGAGATGATGTCTGTGGAGTTGGTCAACAATATTAAAATGTACAATATGGAAAATACAGCAAATACGTTTTTGATTACAAAAGGAAGATTGAAAACTGCAAAGTATAAAATAGCCGATGATATCACGACGTAATAAAAAAAGTAGGGCAAAGCGGGTACATACACTGTATTGCTAAAAAACAGGAATGGCAAATACACAATTGAGAGTTGCTTTTTGAACATGACTGCATACCCCATAAACAATAGGGTGGAAAATTCTAAAAGGAGAAAAAAAACATTCATAAATATTTGAAATACAATATTTTACCTATCATTAATTTTAAAAATTTTTATTTTACTCAGATTCGTCAAAAGAATCCTTCTTTGGTTATGCGTGAACCCAAGCACCCAAAACAATGGCATCAGAACCGCCACCGTCAATGCACCCCAAGAAATCAGTCCCAGCCAGGAATTGACCATTACCAATTCCTGCAAATAAGAGGCAGCGATCAAAGCAATTGAAGTGATGAGTAAAGGCCGGATATTCTCCATTGTGAAAAAGGAGGACTGGTCGTTTATTTTCTTTTTTAGGATCAAAGGAAATCCGAAGGTCAATACCATCCGACCCGCCAAAACACTGACACAAAGCCCTAAAATCTCAAAATCCTGCACCAGTAGAAATGCCAAGCCAATAGAAATCAGCGCTGAAAAGCCCGTCAAAAGAACCTTTGTTTTTAGATCCAGAGTCACATTGATAAAACTGCCCGCAGCACCGAAGAAAATATATTGCAATGCAATCAACAGGATAAACAAATTCTCTAAGTACCCCGCATAGTTGCCTTCCCCTACCCAGAGGTTTAAAAAAGACTGGTTGAACAATAAAATACCGGTTCCTATGGAAAAAGTAAACCACCAGATAATGGATTGTATCAGATTTTTGGAAATCAGTATTTTCTCAAATTCACCTTTTCCAAAAAAATTACCGATACCAGGCACTACCCCTGAAATCACGGCATTGATCAAGCCCCCCATCGCTGAGCTGGCAAACAAGGTCAACACATAAATGGTCACCATCTCCGGACCGACCAAATATCCCAGAATGATTTTTTCACTATTGAAAAGAATCATGCTGAAAATCATCGTCGCCATAAACCAGCCACTTAGTTTTGCATAGGAGCGGATTTTGCCCATGTCTGTCCTGCCAAAACCAAACCATGGAATGTTTTTTTTGACCAACCAATAAAAA
>NZ_JAUSPP010000084.1:0-49008 GCF_030656585.1 Rhodonellum sp. | reverse complement strand
CAAATAAACATAAGGTTCATGTCCACTATCGTTATGGGTATAGACAATTCCCTTATGGGATCTTGAAAAAGCCAATCCACTTGCCTCGTTAATCTTTTTATTGGCCAATTGACCAATAGCTTTTGGTCCTGAAAAAACTTCATCCTGATAATGCGGGATAATGGGTAAATTTTTGGATTGCGGGATTTTTTCCGAAACCAAATAAGGAACTGTCGCCAGAACAAAAATCACCTTTATCAAATAGTATTTCATAAAATTCATATTTCACTATCCATACAATATGCTTTCCAATTTTGGGGCTTTAACGTTAAGAAAGTTTAAAATATTCATTTGGCCAATCTTCCGAGAAAAGGATGCAGAGCATCAGGATGCGATGATTCAAATCCATTCAACCCTCTTCTTTCAAGTAATATTCGCTGTTGAAACCGTTATTTGCATTATCAATTCTACCCTAGCCTGAAATCACCTAATTATCAGTTGGATGTTCCCTGTTTTTGATCTGACCCTATTGAACCATACATTACTTCCCAAATAGACTGATTTTCTTGCCTTTACAACCCCATCAACAAGCCTCAAAATGCAAGTGGGTCCGGGGAACTGGAAAAGCTGGATGTATACTTCAACCCGTTTTATGCATTACGAACTCAATTCAATAGTATATTTAACTGATGTTCAATTAGTTGTTTATTCTTTTTGACTTCATCCTATTGGTGTCAGGAATTAGTCTGATAACAGTCTGATTTTCTTGCAGTTTCGATCTCATGTGAAAACCTAATGCATATTTCGGGTTCAATCAAGATCCCAAAAGGATAAAAAAAAAGCGGTCCAAATTGGACCGCTCCTTCAATAAAATTCTAAATCTATTCTGCTTTTTCTTTCTTATTGACAGTCAGAACCAGTTCTTCACCTTCTCCAGGGTAGTCCGCGACGATTACATCCCCTTCGGACAATTCTCCTTTCAGGATTTCTTCGGCCAAGGCATCTTCCAAATATTTCTGGATTGCCCTGTTTAGAGGTCTAGCACCATATTGTTGATCATACCCTTTCTCTGCAATAAAATCCTTGGCTTTGTCTGTCAATTCGATGGAATATCCCAAATCAGTTACCCTATTGAAAAGCTTTTTCAAACTGATGTCGATAATTTGATGAATGTGCTCTTTACTTAGAGAATTAAACACCACCACATCATCCAACCTGTTTAGAAACTCCGGGCTGAAGGCTTTCCTGAGTGCGCTTTGGATAGTGGATTTCATCACTTCGTCCACATTATCCTGTTTTGCTTTGGAAGAGAAACCAATTCCTGCACCAAAATCCTTCAAATCTCTTACCCCAATATTGGAGGTCATGATGATAATGGTATTTCTGAAATCAACTCTTCTTCCCAATCCATCCGTCAGGATCCCATCGTCCAATACCTGTAAAAGAATATTGAATACATCAGGGTGCGCTTTTTCTATCTCATCCAGCAAAATCACTGAATAGGGCTTTCTCCGGACTTTTTCGGTCAACTGTCCGCCTTCTTCGTAACCTACATAGCCTGGAGGTGCTCCAACCAATCTGGATACACTAAACTTCTCCATGTATTCGGACATATCGATTCTAATCAAGGCGTCTTCTTTGTCGAAAAGATACATCGCCAGCATTTTGGCCAACTCTGTCTTACCGACTCCAGTGGGACCCAAGAAGATAAAAGAACCGATTGGTTTTTTAGGGTCTTTCAACCCAACTCTTGTTCTCTGAATAGCTTTTGTCAGCTTCTTGATTGCATTTTCCTGTCCTACTACCCTTCCTTTAAGCTCTTCCGCCATATTCAGCAGTTTAGCACCTTCTTTCTGGGCAATTCTTTTGGCAGGAATACCGGTCACCATTGCGATTACTTCGGCAACATTGTCTTCCTCTACGACATAGCGTTTGGATTTACTCTCCTCTTCCCATCGGGTTTTGGCATTTTCCAATTGCTCAAGAAGTTTTTTCTCTTTGTCTCGAAGCTGGGCGGCTTCTTCGTATTTCTGACTTTTCACCACCCTATTTTTCTCAACTTTAATTTGCTCCACCTCTTCTTCCAACCTCAGTATTTCGTCTGGAACATGGATATTGTTGATGTGCACCCTTGCTCCGGCCTCATCCAAAATATCGATGGCTTTATCCGGGAGGAATCTGTCGGAAATATACCTATCCGATAAAATGACGCATGCTGCGATCGCTTCAGGGGTGTAGATTACATTGTGATGATCCTCATACTTATCCTTGATATTGTGGAGAATCTGAATGGTTTCTTCTGGAGTGGTCGCGTCGACCAAGACCATCTGAAACCTTCTGGCCAAAGCACCGTCCTTCTCAATATATTGTCTGTATTCGTCAAGTGTGGTGGCACCGATACATTGGATTTCTCCTCTGGCCAAAGCCGGTTTGAACATATTGGAAGCATCCAAGGAGCCACTGGCCCCTCCGGCCCCAACGATGGTATGCAATTCGTCAATGAAAAGAATCACGTTCGGAGATTTCTCAAGTTCATTCATGACCGCTTTCATCCTTTCCTCAAATTGCCCACGGTATTTTGTACCTGCGACAAGAGAGGCGAGATCCAAAGTGACCACACGTTTGTTGAACAAGACTCTTGAAACTTTTTTCTGGATGATTCTCAAGGCCAAACCTTCCGCGATTGCGGTTTTACCCACACCGGGTTCACCGATCAAAATCGGATTGTTTTTCTTTCTTCTGGAAAGGATTTGTGCAACCCGCTCGATTTCTTTTTCCCGACCAATGATGGGGTCCAATTTATCGTCTTCGGCCATTTTGGTCAAATCCCTACCGAAATTATCCAAAACCGGAGTCCTGGATTTTTCAGCTCCTGATTTTGAGGATCCCGAAGAACCACTGGAAGAGGAACCAAATAATTTTGATCCGTCCTCGTCCGGATCGTCCGCTTCTGCTTTTGATCTTGGTCCCGTATCTGTTTGAAATTCTAACATTTCTTTGACCGAATCGTAGGTCGTGTCGAATTTGTGTAAAATTTGGGTGGCAATGTTGTCTTCATCCCTCAATATGGAGAGCAAGAGATGCTCAGTTCCTATCAATTGACTTTTGAATATTTTTGCCTCCAAATAGGTGATTTTCAATACTTTCTCTGACTGTCTTGTCAAAGGTATATTGGCAAGGTTTTTTACATTGTGATTGGCTGTGCCTTTAACGGCACGTTCTACCGAATTTCGCAGTTCATCCAATGGGACTCCCAACTTTTTCAATATGGAAACCGCCACACCTTCTCCCTCACGAATCATTCCCAGCAAAAGATGCTCTGTTCCAATGTAATCGTGACCCAATCGTAAAGCTTCTTCACGACTGAGAGAGATCACCTCTTTGACTCTGTTTGAAAATTTTGCTTCCATTTATATCCTCTCTAGATGATTTGAAATCTATATTAATGTTACCGAATTTGTTTTAAAAACACAATCCTTTCGCTCTTTGTTCAATCATTTTTTTGAGACTTGGTTAGAATCTCCTTGGATTCCGGTCCCGCGCAAAACAATAGATCGATTATGCTAAGGTTTGGAACAAATTCTGATCCAAATAATTGGGAATACTGCGTGGGCATAAGAATATTTCTTGCCTCAAAACCCTCCTTGGGATGGATTATTCCACGCATATCGGTGACATTCGGCTGCTCACCGATTATTTCCATGTATTTTACCGAAACTTCCAATTTCAATAATTTTAGACAAACTGTCAGCAACTCAAGATTTAACTCAGACAATTTTGTCAGGTTTTTTGCGAACACATCTTCAATATACGGAAAATAAAACTCATAAAACGGCGCTTTTCCATAAGCGCTTTGAATTCCGCGAAGATGTATGTTCTTCCATTTCTGATTGTAGTCGATCTCTACCTCTGCGAAATTAACTTTTTTATTCCCTCCTATCACTGGCAAACTTATATTTTCAACCTTATTGGCCAACCTGATCTGGGTCCGATTTCTAAAAGTCTGCTTTTGGTATCTTTCCTTAGAATCCAACCAAATCTCTTGGTGGCCTTGGATCGCTACAAAATATTCAATTGGCGGTAGGTACAATAAATCGGTGATGATAGGCATGGGACGTGGTTACAAGAACTAAGGAACTATATTTCAAACTTGGTTTAAAAAAAACAATATCAATTGGAATAATTTGAGTTGGCTATTTGTCTTCATCAAGTTTAATGTCGCAGATTTTAGTAACCATTTAAACCGAGGATTAACAAGTTGGTTTTGAAAGAATTCCCTTAATCTCAACAGAATGGAGATTAAAGGATATCCTCCACATTCCCCAAACCCTGTCTGACGATTTGCATTTCATCTCCTGTACAGTCCAAGATGGTAGAGGCAACATTGTTTCCATACCCTCCATCTATCACGATATCGACCAAGTCGCGGTATTTTTCATAGATCAATTCCGGATCGGTACTGTATTCAATGACATCATCCTCATCCCGGATGGAGGTAGTCAAAATGGGATGTCCCAACTCCTTCACGAGAAGTCTTGGGATGGAATGATCCGGGATTCTAATACCTATGGTTTTCTTTTTACTATCAAGGATTTTGGGAACCTGGTTATTCCCTTCCAGAATAAAGGTGAAGGGGCCTGGCAAGGCCTTTTTCATCATTTTAAACACCGCCGTATTCAATGCTCTGGTATATTCCGAGATATTGCTGAGGTCATAACAAATAAAGGAAAAATTGTGTTTTTTGGGATTGATGCCCTTTATTTGGCAAATACGCTCCACTGCTTTTTGGTTATGGATATCACAGCCCATGCCATAAACCGTGTCTGTGGGATAGATGATGACACCACCATTCCTCAGAACCTCCACAATTTTTTGGATTCTTTTGGGATCTGGGTTTTCAGGATAAATTTTAAGGAATTCTGCAGCCATGATTCAAAAATTTAAAGGTGAAGAAGCTTGGCGCTTCATGGAATGAAATGAATGTTTTGGAGGGAAAACC
The DNA here is from genome assembly GCF_030656585.1 of Rhodonellum sp. Lineage (NCBI taxonomy): Bacteria > Pseudomonadati > Bacteroidota > Cytophagia > Cytophagales > Cytophagaceae > Rhodonellum > Rhodonellum sp. Next base: position 44,030 of record NZ_JAUSPP010000084.1, on the reverse strand, counting down.
ATTCGATAAAGTTTTTTACAATAGGAATATCTGCGGCGGACCAATCCAACTCCGAAAGCCTTTCTACATCAAGCCAAAGGACTTGATGATGTTCTTTTAAGATCAATTCCCCTCCGGAATAATTGCATAGAAAAGGAATCAACTCAATTTCCTTCTCTTTGGAAAAGCGATGTATATTGACTGGAAAAGCATGAATGACTTGAATTGTAATGTTAAGTTCTTCCAAGATTTCACGCATCAGACAACCTTCGGCAGATTCTCCGCTTTCGATTTTACCCCCTGGGAATTCCCATTTCAAGGGCAATGCCATTTTTTCGCTTCTTTGTGCAACGAGCACCTTTCCCTCTTTCAATATGATGGCACAAGATACAGGTATAATTCGACTCATCACTTTCATCATTTAGTAAGCCTATCAACAAAAATCCCTATTTTTGTGTTGATTCAAATGGATTTCGTCAAAAATTATGCTTGAGGATAAAAAAACAAAAATTTACATCGTCCTTATTATCACCGCTTCGGTATTAATGACCTCCCTTTCCTTCTATTTCTACCAAGCATTTTTCAGTCCCAACACGCTATTAGAGAAAGAGGAACCATATCTGCTGCATATCGCCAGCAATTCAACATTTAAGATGGTCTCGGATAGTCTTTATGAAAAAGAAATCATTCATGATGTCATTACCTTTAGCTTTGCCGCCAAAGTGATGGGCTACCAAGATGATGTCAAGCCTGGTCAATACACCATCACTCCAAGAATGAGCAATATGAATCTGGTCAAGTTGCTGGGTTCAGGCAAACAAACCCCAGTTCGACTTACTTTTAACAATGTCCGAACCAAGGAAGACTTGGCCGAAAAAATCACCAAAAACCTTGAAATGACCCAAGCTGACTTTTTGGCCCTCCTCAAGGATTCCCTCAATATCCGAAAATTCGGTTTTGAAGAAGAAACCATCATGGCCATGTTCATCCCCAATACCTATGAAGTTTGGTGGAACACAAGTCCCGAAAACCTGTTTGACAGAATGTATAAGGAATATGGGGTGTTTTGGACAGAAGAGAGAAAACAACAGGCTTCAGCCATCGGTCTTTCACCCAATCAAGTCTCAACATTGGCTTCCATTGTACAGGCAGAAACCCAGAAATCAGATGAAAGGCCAAAAGTGGCTGGCGTCTACCTGAATCGGCTCCGGATCAACATGGCCTTGCAGGCAGATCCTACACTTGTGTTTGCCGCCGGGGATTTCGAAATCAAACGGGTACTCAATGTCCACAAAGAAATAGACAGCCCTTACAATACCTACAAATACACGGGATTGCCTCCTGGCCCCATCAATCTCCCTGAGATTTCGGCATTGGATGCGGTGCTCAAACCCGAATCGCATGAATATCTTTATTTCTGTGCAAAAGAAGATTTTTCGGGGTACCATTCCTTCGCCACCAATCTGAACGACCACCTCAACAATGCCAGGAGATATCAAAGCGCACTGAACCAAGCAAAAATTTATTGATATGTTCCAAGCCGAAACCACCCTACGGGTAAGATATGCCGAAACGGACCAAATGGGCTATGTGTATTACGGCAATTATGCCATGTATTTTGAAGTAGGCCGGGTCGAGGCACTGAGACAGGCCGGATTTTCATATAAGCAAATGGAAGAGAATGGTGTCATCATGCCGGTTCTGGAAAACCAAACCAAATACCTAAGACCTGGAAAATATGATGAACTGCTCACGATCAAAACCACCATTCCGGAAATGCCCGGAATTCGAATCAAATTCACCTATGAAGTTTATAATGAAGCGGCGGAATTGATTACAGAAGGCAGTACAATCCTTACTTTTTTGAAAAAAGATACCCACAAACCCAGTAGACCTCCACAATTTTTATTAGATTTAATAAGACCTTATTTTGAATAAACCTTTTTCAGTGAAAAAACGGCTCCGGTTATTCTCTATCAAATTCACCCGAAAAGCCAAAACTTTAAGGCATATTCATTTTGGGAACCCGGATCAAAACCTTTACGATGTGGGCTTGATTTTTATGACCCAATTGCGAAAGGATGAAATCTTGGAGCGAGCAGAATCGGTGGCCTTCAGTTTTACCGTGGCCATGTTTCCTCTCCTTCTTTTTTTGCTGAACATCATTCCTTATATAGGATTGTTTTTCCCCAGTGTCACGACCCAAAATATCCTTTTGTTTATCGCGGAGATTCTGCCACAAAGCATCTATCAAGAGGCGGAATCCACCATCATGGATATTGTTTCGCGACCGAGGCAGACCTTGTTGTCATTGGGATTTTTTTTGGCGCTGTTTCTCTCCACCAATGGCGTAATGTCCATGATGAACGCATTCAACTCCGTTTACCGAACCAAAGAAAACCGTACTTTCTGGCAAACCAGGATTATCGCCGTGAGTATTATCCTGGTATTGGTGTTGACCATTTGCGGGGCAGTGTTGATCATGATTTTGGGAGGAAGTTTTCTTTATCGGGTTTCCAATTGGGAATTTGTCTCCAACAACATCTATTTTTACCTTTTGGCATTCTTTCGGTTTTTTGTATTGCTGTCTGTATTTATGGTGGCGACTGCCTATATCTTCCGGTTTGCCCCTGCAGTGCATGAGAAATGGCACTTTTTTTCTCCAGGCTCAGTAACTGCCGGACTTCTGATCACCTTCAGTTTTTATCTCTTTTCCTATTACCTGAACAATTTCGCCACCTACAACAAACTTTATGGTTCCATCGGAGCGATGATCGCCGTGATGTTTTGGCTCTACATCACTTCACTGATCATCCTGATCTGTTTTGAAATCAACGTGAGTCTGGACAAAGCTGCCGCTAAGAAACTGGTAAGTGCTGGCAAAGTGGTATTGAACTAAAGCCCAGCTCAAAAATTTTGAATGACAGTAAGCATATTGTCAAAAAAAAGAGCACAGAAAATCAAGGGATTAGGGACATCGTACAAAAAATAGAAAATCGGAGTTTGCAATTTCAAACTTTCAACCTACATTTGCAATCCGATAAGCAAGCAATTGCGATCGGGAAATAGAAAAGACCAATAGAGGAGTGGCAGAGTGGTCGATCGCGGCGGTCTTGAAAACCGTTGTACCGTGAGGTACCGGGGGTTCGAATCCCTCCTCCTCTGCTGACCGCAACCCTAACTACCTGACAAACAGCGAGTTAGGGTTTTTTCTTTTTAAAGGGGGGCCATTTGGGGGGCTATTTCTCGAAGTTTTTTTCCAAAACATCAAGTTTTTTGATTTATCCCTCATTCAGCATTGCCCAGGATCGCAATAAACAAAATTCACCCTTTTTATTCGCGATCATTACCGCATTAAAGGGACCGGGTTTGGAAACGCAGTGTGAAATCATTGAAAAAATTAACGACCTGTTGAATTTTATTCCACTTTGGCTGATTGCCGAACCTTATCCTAATTCCTAGATAAAACTATAACCCTATTCTGGAAGGGTGATTTCTCGTATCCACCCGTCCAAGTACATATTTTCTGACTCAATCCAATGTGGTAGGTTTGTAAAAAACTTATACCTATGAAACGATATACTGCCCAAGAGATGGAATGTCTGTTAGAGCTGTTTGCGCAAAGCGGGATGAGCCAGCGTGGTTTTTGTGACCAACAAGGCATCAAGTTGCCTACCTTTTCCTATTGGTACAGAAAGCTTGGGAAGTCTACGCCCCCTTCCTGTCCAGGCTTTGTTGAATTGGCCGGTCCTGCACCTTCCTGTTCCGGTCTGGAAGTGGTCTTTCCCAACGGTGTTGTTGTCCGTGGGATCCGGGAATTGTCCCTGGTCAGGCAACTGGTCACTCTTTAGCCGTGTTTTCCCTTAGCTCCTCCCACCGGTATTTTCTTTATGGCCAGGCCGTGGACATGCGAAAAGGCTTCGACGGGCTCAGCGGCCTGGTGCGCAACCAGCTGGCCAGAGATCCCCTTTCCGGAGAAGTATATATCTTCCTGAACCGTCAGCGAAACCTGATCAAGCTGCTCCACTGGGAGAACGGAGGGCTGGTACAGTATTACAAGCGGCTGGAAAAGGGAACCTTCCAGCCCCCGACCGCTTTGAGCCAGGGCGGAACCCTTGCCTGGCCGGATCTTTTACTCATGGTCGAAGGCATCCGGATCGAGCGCTCAAGGCAGTCCCCACGCTACCACCACAAGGCTGTACCGTAATAATTTTTTTGACCCCTGTTCAGCAAACCGACTGCCGATGTGCCCCCCGATGCCGGAATCAGGCTCCACTTTTCGAAACCATAAAAATCGAGATCCAAAGGGTGCTTTTCCACAGGGGATGTGGGAAAATAATGCTTTGAAGCTTCCCCGGGAGGGCTTATTTTCGTCACATGAACAATCCCTTGGAACACCTGAGCAAAGCCGAACTCATCGCCCTGTTGGGTGATAGGGACCAGGAGCTTGTATCAAAGGACCAGGAGCTTGTATCAAGGGACCGGAAGATCGAAAAGCTGGAAGGCCTGCTTGCCAAGTTCCAAAAGATGCTCTTCGGCCAGAAGCGGGAACGTTTCGAGTCTCCGGGCCAACTGTCCCTTCCCTTTGAACCCACTGCCGAACAGGAAGCGCAGCAAAGCGAGGCGCTGGTTGAAAAAGTGGAATACATTCGCCAAAAGGCCAGCAAACCCCATCCTGGCAGAGCCCCGCTGCCAGACCATCTTCCGGTAGAGGAAATCGAGTTGCATCCCGATGGGGACCTGAGGGGGATGACCTGCATCGGCAAGGAAATCACCGAGGAACTGGACTACGTGCCGGGCAAGTATATCATCCGTCGCTATATCCGCTTTAAATATGCCTTCAAAAAACAGGAAGACGGATCCGGAGTCGCCATTGCGGCACTTCCCTTGCGCCTGATCGACAAAGGAATCGCCGAAACCGGACTGCTGGCATCGATCCTGACGGACAAATACGTCGACCACCTGCCGCTGCACAGGCAGCTGCAAAGATTCAAACGGGAAAAGATCCCCATTGCCGCTTCTACCCTGGACGGTTGGGTCAGCAAGAGCCTGGATATGCTGGAAATCCTCTATGACTGGCTGGTCCGGGACACCTCCGGCAAGGGATACCTGCAGGTGGACGAAACCACGATCAAGGTCCTGGACAGCAAGAAAAAGAAGCAGACCCATCTGGGCTACTATTGGGTATACCATAACCCGATGGACCGTACCGTTATGTTCGATTACCAGCAGGGCCGGGGAAAAACCGCTCCGGGAAAGATATTGGACAGATTCAGGGGCTACCTGCAGACTGACGGTTATGCGGTTTATGAGCAGTATGGCAGGAAGGCGGATGTAGCCCATCTGTGCTGTTGGGCACATGCAAGACGGGAGTTTTTCGAGGCAAAGGCCAACGATGAAAACCGGGCCGGCCTGGCACTGGTCTTTATCCAGAAACTGTATGCCGTAGAGGCACACTGCAGGGAAAACGGCTTGGATGCGGCACAGCGAAAGGAGTACCGGCTTGACAATGCCTTCCCGCTGCTGGAAGCCTTTTCCAAATGGCTGTGGGAAAACTATGCAAGGGTGCTGCCAAAAAGCGCCATCGGAAAAGCCATGGCCTACACCATGAACCGATGGGAACAACTCTCCAACTACCTGATGGACGGCATGCTGGAAATCGACAACAACGCCATAGAAAACATGATGCGTCCGGTCGCTCTCGGAAGGAAGAACTACCTGTTTGCGGGATCACACGAAGCCGCCCAGCGGGCAGCCATGATCTATTCCTTCTTTGCGATGTGTAAAAAAGAAGAGGTAAATCCACAGGATTGGCTCAAACATGTCTTTGACCACATCATGGACACCAACCTTACAGAGATCGGAAACCTCCTGCCGGCAAACTACAAGAAAAGTCTCCTAAAGGAACAATCTTAACATACAAGACTGTACTTGGACGGGTGGATACACCAAATTGAGTATTACATATTCCATTCTAGCATAAAAACACTTCATAATCAGTCTTTGTTTTCTGTTTTTGACTTCAGCATATCGGCACTTTGCCTTTTTCTCCAAATAGCCTGATTTTAATGCAGTTTCAAACCCATTGGGAATTCTAATGTATACTTCCATCAAACTTGTATCAAGTCAGCTGCTTTACATTATTTTTCCTTTGTTTTAGAATTCGGGTTTAAGGCCCAAAGCCAGGACTTTGATGATTTGTCTAAATTAAACGTCTACCATGGGATAAATTTCACATTGATAGGTAGACCTTTCTAAAAACACAAAAACATCTTTCTCCCACCCCTTTTTTTATTGCATATTTTTTGGAACCCTACTTTTTTATCGGTCTTTGGGATTTTCCAAAAACCGTTCACCTGAACGACCAACTCAATGACTATCCATCTGCTCCACTCCTCCCCTTTTAAAATCCCATCCCGTTCAAACGCTCAGGCTTATCGATATTAATACTCTAAATGCAACCCAATCCAATGAATTAATTTCAGAGTCGTACCTGTGCCGTTCCCGGTTATAATTATGATCTATGCAAAGATGGGTGGTTCAGTCCACAAGCCAAGGATACGCTTTGCCCTGATAAAAAAATAGGGTTTTCCTAAAGGAAGCCTTCCACGATTTTTCTTTCATGCCCTTGTCTCAAGTGGAGCATTTCACCCCCAAGTGCTCCTGCATAATCAAATTTTAAACCTCTAAACAATACAGTCATGTCACAATTTGAAAAAACCTACATCGGAAAAGGAAGCAAAGTAAAGGGCCTTGACATCATCAGGGTATCCATCGCAAGAGAAACCCTGGAAGGGATCCTGAAAAGCCAATTGGTGGATTTTGAAGGAAACGAATACTTCGTCTTCGAAGTGGCCGCCCTCAAAGAAGCCGACACCTACGGAAAGACCCACACGGCCTACATCAGCAAAAAAGTCCCTGCCCCAAAAAAGAAAATGGCCAGGAAATAGGACGCTGAAAAAAAGAAAAGGCCCTTCGGGGCTTTTTTGTTGGTTTTTTTTAAAATGTGTATTCCTATATCCGTATATTTATATATGTGTATATCCATGTATTCCTTTATATAGATACCTTGCCTGGAATGCTTTGCTCCCATACAAAACCAACTTGATCTATGCTCGGGCAACAGGGACTACAAGGAAATGGAATTGAATTTGACAGAGGCTATTAGAATCGATTTTGTGAGTAAATGGCTGGTATTTCAGGAATTTCATATGCCGGAAAGGAATAGATATTTTCAAATTCTACAATCTAACCTTCATGTGCTATCACGTATCCGAACAACTTAAACTGGAACTCATCCAGGAAAGATTCAGCCGGCAGGCGATCAATCGGGAGCTTTTTGAGCAGGCATTTCACCTGACTGGATTTTCAAAACCCTACTTGCCTGTTATCAGTACCCATGACCCCAAAGTGATCGACATGTATCGATGGAAGCTTATTCCCCATTGGGTGAAAGAGGAGTCGGATTGGAAGGCCAATACCCTAAATGCAAAAGGGGAAGAACTTTTTGAAAAGGGATCCTACAAAAACTATTGGAAGAACAGGTGCTTGCTGATCTGCACCGGCTTTTTTGAACCGCATCATCCCGAGGGTCAGAAGAAATCCCAATCCTATTACATCAAATCCAAAACCTCAGAATTCATCACACTTGGCGGGATTTATTCGGTTTGGAACAATATACCGACATTTTCCATCATTACCGTCCCAGCCTCACCACTGCTCGCTGAAATCCATAATGAAAGAGAACGAATGCCGTTGATTCTTGATGGTGATTCGGCAGAGGGCTGGCTGATGACCGATCTTAAGCAAGAAGAAATGACAGAACTGATGGTCCCCTATCCTCATGACGAAAAGCTGGAAAGTTACCGGGTGATGGATGGGGTCACCAATACAAGGGTAAATACGAATGTTGAGGAGATTTTGAAACTTCTATGATTTTCCCTCCGTTTGCGATAAAGTTTTCCCAATCCCGAAATGGAAATTCCTTTTTGGGAAATCCCAGAAATCTATCGAAACATCATTTGATCAATTTCAGAAGCTTTCATTCCCAGTTTGGCATTGAAAAAAACCTCCTTTACGTTTTTGAGCTGGTCTATCCTTTTGGCAGAAAGTTTATCTCCGATCCGTATTTCTTTTACGCCCTTGGTAATGTCCTTTTTGATATTGTCAGAGGAGGCTGTAAGGATCTCACCCAAGACCCTATAGATACCCTCTTTGGTCAAAGAGTTTTTGGGATCATGGCACAGTTTGTTGATCAGCTCATTGAAGGTGCCGGGTTCACCCAACAAAATATCGATTGCCAGTAATTTCTCTGTTTTATCAAGCCTGTTCTGAAAGGATTCAATAGGTACATAGTCACGTTTTGCCCTCATGTTTTCATAAAAACTTTCGGCACCTTCCTGATCCCAATATCCGAGATTTTCAAATTCCCTAAAATTGTTGATTTTATGGGTTGGGTCTACATAAGTCAGAAAAATTTTGGTTTCACGGATGTTTTTAAGGGTATTCCCTATCAGCATATAAATTATTGTGCCCGTCAATCCAGAAAAAAGAAACGCCAAGGGCAAAATCATCCAAACTTCTAGTTTTAAAAAAGACAGCGCAAACAACAGACTGAACAAGGCAATCATGATCGGATAAACAAGGGAAAGGTAAATGAACCATTTTCTCCTGATGAGAAACCTTGAAAAATCCTCGAAATGGAGTTTATTTTTGGAATAGATGAACCAGCCATATCGGTAGGCAAGAACCCTGTCCTCTTCCGATTTGCCATCAAACAATAACAGGTATTCCCACAATTGGTAAAGCCATAAAGGTCTTTTTGGATTGAATTTTTTCATGATGACATTATTTAAAGCCCGAATCACTTTTGCACCGAATTTTCACAGGATTATCACATTCCGTTTTAAATTCTTTCCCTCGAAACCTTTACATATCTCTGGAAACCTTAAGAAAAAATGAAAATAATTTTAATGTACAGCTTTATTAACCTAATTATAAAGTCAAATAAATATTTGATTAAATTTAAAAAAATTAATAGAATATTGACAATTATGAGTCAAATTTAATTATACGCTATACCTTATATACATATATCTATATATACGGTTAAAAATATTAATTGATAATATTTAAAATATAAGCCCATCTATATGTAAGAAAAACAGCCTCATAAATATTAATTATCCTTAAATTCTTTTGCCCTACCTAAAGGAGCGATGCACTCCTGAGCCAATTAAATGTTTTAATCGGCTCAAAAAATATCTATATTTGAGCCGATTAGCAAAAACAATCGGCTCATGACCTACAACTGGAAACTCAAAGACTGGCCAAATTTCAAATATGATTTGGAAACACTCCAACCCTTGTTCATGGAGTTTGCACTGGATTGGGCTGAATTGAAAGGTATGGAAAAGGGACTCTCCAAGGATTTGGAGGAGGAAACCTTATTGAATATCATGGTGTCAGAAGCTATAAAATCCTCAGCCATTGAAGGTGAGTATTACAGCAGAGAAGATGTGATGTCCTCCATAAAGAACAAACTTGGACTCAGTAAAACGTCCTTAATGGTAAAAGATCGATATGCGGCCGGTATATCTGAATTAATGGTGATTGTCAGAAAAAGCTTTCAAGATCCCCTGAGTTTGGATATGCTCAAAACCTGGCATACAACCTTGTTTGCCTATTCGAAGAACTTGATCGTTGGAGATTGGAGAAGTGGAAACGAACCCATGCAGATAGTTTCCGGACCGTTGGGAAGAGAGCAGGTACACTTTGAAGCGCCTCCCTCAGATCGGGTTCCCAATGAGATGGAAAGATTTGTTGAATGGTACAACCAAGGTAACTTACTGACAAACGATAGCCAAGCTTCAGCCCTATTGAAATCCGCCATTGCGCATTTATATTTTGAATCCATTCACCCATTCGAGGATGGAAATGGAAGGATTGGAAGGGCCATTGCAGAGAAAGCATTGTCCCAGGGTTTAAACAAGCCTATTTTATTAAGCATTTCAAAATTCATCGAGACTGATAAAAACTCCTATTATCAAGCTTTAAAAGATGCTCAAGGCACCTTGGAAATTACCAACTGGATCAAATACTTTATGAAGGTCATCATAGCAGCTCAACTTGATTCCAAAGTATTGGTGGGGTTTCTATTGAAGAAAGCCAAATTCTTTGATCAATATAGAGAATTACTTGAAGCCCGTCACACCAAAGTTTTGGGTAAAATGTTTGATGCCGGCCCTGAAGGTTTCAAAGGCGGTATGAGTGCCAAGAAATATATGTCAATCACTAAACTATCCAAATCCACCGCCACAAGGGATTTACAATACCTTCATCAGCATGGTATCCTCATCCAAAAAGGTGCGGGAAGATCTGTGTGGTATGAATTGAATTTGGAGGGTTAAACCCGAAAATGAAGCTTGTTTTAAAATCTAAGAACGAACCATTTCGAAAACCAGAATCCTTACCTCATCCAACTTTCCCTCAATTAATAATGGCCATCTCCATGATGATCACTGCTAGACGGTTGATTTTTGAAAATAAATTCTAGTGCAACCATTTTTTACATCCAGCTTGACTTTTACATCGGTTTTCCCCAAGCTTTTTGCATTTCTTTTCTTTTTTTTTCCTCGGTTACCGTCACGTATCTCTGGAAACTTTTATAATCAGTATGCCAGGTAATTTTCATGACGGTTTCAGCAGGAATGCCTTTTTCCAAGGATAATGTGGCAAAAGTTTTTCTTCCTGTGTGGGCACTGATGATTTCGTGCTTCGGATATATCTTGGAGTTTTTTACCGCGCCTTTATACCCGATTATTTCAACAGGCTCGTTGATTTCCGATCTTTTGCACAACTCCTTTAAATATAAATTGAACTTTTGGTTGGAAATTATGGGAAGCGGAAAAGCCATTTCTTTGTATTTTTCCAAAATATCGACTACAAATACATTTAGGGGGACTATTAAAACCTCCTTTGTTTTTTTAACTGTCAATTTGATTTCATCCTTTTTTATATGTTCTCTCCTGAGCTGGACAAGGTCCGAATACCGGTAACCCGTGACACAGCTAAAAATGAAGACATCCCTGACCTGATCAAGCCTTTTTTCAGTGGTAAGGTCAATATTTACCAGTAGATCAAATTCATTTTGGGTCAAGGCAATCACTTCCAGTTTATCTTTTTGGATGGCAAAGTCCTTATATCCACCATTTACCTTGATCCCTTGCCTTTTGGCATAACCCAAGAATGTTATTAAAGTACTGAGCTGTTTGTATAGGCCCCTTAAATAATCGGACGTAATTATAGGTAAAATCTGTAAATTTAACGTCGATGAAAAAGAGAGCTTTACTACTCAATTTTTTTTACCAAAACATATCGGGTAATGTGAATCTATGAGATGTTTCCTGTTCAAATTTGAACCCACTCGATGAGGGTAAAAATTTGCAAATTGAAGAAGTAATTGGGCTCAAACCAACAGATTAGGCTAACACTCCAAATTATGCGACATCGGTTCAAAGATCACCTTCGGTCGTTTCCTGCTGAATCAAGGATAAGTGACTGCGAACCCGTTAAACAATAGCAAGAATTAAATTGTCCAATAAATAAGAGCCTAGAACACTATACCATTGGTATCATTGCTGATATGCATATCTCAATATTTATTTTTATCTAGAAATGTCTAGACAAATTACCGAGCTAAAAAACATAAACAACTATTAATTCAACTATTTCATTAAATTTTTAATCTTACCTCTTAGACACCTATTTTTTAATAACATTTCATTATAAATCTCAATTTATAATGAAAGAAAAATCAAGACTAAACTAATACACATCATGAATAAGACTTTTAAGCAACAATTCGGGATTTCCAAGTAAAGTCATAAAAGAAATCTGTTTACTGCTAGACAAGTATTTTTTACTAACTTTATGAAATGAATTCAATCACAACGAAAAATAAAATATTGCCACAACCATACTTTTTATGGAATTAAAATTGGGTTTAAAAAAATTGGATTGAAAAGCACCCTAAAATCTAGCAAGAGAGGGACAAGCAAATCAAGTTATAATCCCGAACTTTGGATACCTACTCCAATCCTTCAATGAATCGTGTTAATTAATAAAAGCTATTAAAATTAAAGGTCAAATTTTACGCAAAATGAAAAGAATTTTTATTGTAGAAGATGAGCCGGATTTGGCAGAAAACCTTGGGGATATTCTTAAAAATTCAGGTCACGAGATCGTAGGAAATGAAGAGGAAGGCGAAAAAGCATACCAACTTATCCTTGAATCCAAACCTGACTTAATATTAATGGATGTAATGTTAAAGGGAGAGATTGATGGAATACAATTGGCCAAAAGCGTGAGTGAGAAATTAGAGGTACCTATCATTTTTATAACCGCACATTCGGATCAAAAATATTTAGAAAGAATTTCAGGTCTCAAATACGATTCTTTTCTTCTAAAACCTTTTACCAAAGAAGTATTGATCACGACCGTGAATCTTACTTTCCTTAAATATCTCAATAAGAAAGTAACAAAAAACATCTTAAACATAAGGGATAAAGGCTTCCTTGTACCAATTGATGAGGACAACATAATCATGTTGAAGGCAGATGGACTTTATACGAGAATTTACACTATAGCAAGACAATATGTTATAAGGGATATTTTAAAAGACGTGATAGGAAAACTATCAGAAAAAAAGTTTATCCGTATTCATAAATCCTACTTAATAAACTTGGATTACGTCACTGGTTTTAATGCAAAAGAAGTAACTATTGCAAGCTTTACAGCACCTATAAGAAGAGGATTCTTCAAGGAGTTGGGGGTATTGTTGGTTGAACGTTTAAACAATTAACTTTCGTTTTGGTCAATATGAATAAATTAATCAAGTCGATGAAGGCAATTTTTCGGTATTAATCTGATTTTACTACACCTTAAGAGTTATATAAATTTATTATTTTGAATTTGAAAACTACTTTATTGAATTTTTCTGCACATTTAACTTGGTGGAAGAAAATGATTTAAATCCAATGTCAATCTGACATCTAAAAACATTATAGCCTACAATTTCTTTTAAATCTTCACCAAAATGAAGAATCAAATTAAAATCAGGAGCCAAAAACCATCCTAAATGTGGATTAAAATTTCGATATACAAAATAAGATGGAGAAGGGATAATATTGAACCAAAGTTTTAAAAATATAAATAACGATCTTTTAAGATGAAAGGGCTTTGTGACCAAAAATATTGGGTTTTTGTAAAGAGCAAAATTCATTTTATAAAAAATTACCTCTTTTTCAGTATTATAAGGCTAAGAAATAATTTTTATAAATACCTTTTTTACCCCAATAGTAATCGTAACTTCAGCTTGAATTTCAGCTTGTGAAGGATGTCCTAGTTTAAGGGATTGACCACTCATTATTAACAAAGAATCGGGATAGGGATTCGCTAACCGTACACCTTTAAGTAATCGGCGCAAAGCAGTATTGCTTAATTATTGTTCAAATAATATCTCAGTATTGGGCGTATGGCCACCACCCAGAACCAAAATATGACATACTCCATCTGCTATTTTATTTTGAACCGCATGAAATTTAAATGCTAGATTTTTGATTAGTTAGTAAGACATAAAGTTGAAAAAAAACAAATACAAACATAAAGAAAGTACAAAAAATCCAGAAAAATCGGATATCAAAAAAAAGAAATCAAGATCCAATAAATCCATATCGCTAGACTCAATAGGATATTGGTAGTAAGGCTGCGAAGGGTTATCATATTATTAGTTTGAATTGTCTAAAATTGTAAATCGGGAATAATTACTTACAAATTCCGGGATTATTTGTTTTATTTTCCTTATAAGTTTATCTTCACTGGAATCATTCAATAAACCAAGATGAAGCTCCTCAATAACGGTACTAACAATTAAAAAATCAGGAGGAAAAGATTGCACAATATGGATCTTCGGATGATGGGTAAGCTTGAATTTCTCACTTACACCCACCAATTCTTCAAATAATTTTTCTCCCGACCGAAGACCTGTAACCTCAATATGTATATCTTTATTCGGGATTTTACCTGTTAGACTTATCATTTTTTCTGCCAAATCATAAATTTTAACAGAATCTCCCATATCAAAGACGTAAATTTCCCCACCGTTCCCCATAGAACCTGCTTCCATAACAAGCTTGCATGCCTCCGGAATAGTCATAAAATAGCGTTCAATATCTTTGTGCGTAACCGTCACTGGCCCACCTGATTCAATTTGCTTCATAAACAAGGGAATCACAGAACCATTGGACCCAAGCACATTTCCAAAACGGGTGGTAATAAATTGAGTTGGAGAAGGTGTAAAAGGAGAATAAAACCTGGATTGGATATACAATTCGGCCATCCTCTTGCTGGCCCCCATTACATTGGTAGGGTTCACTGCTTTGTCTGTACTAATAAGGATAAACTTCTCTATTCCATTGGCTACTGCGGCATCAGCAACATTCCTGGTTCCTATTATATTGGTTTCAATTGCCAATTTGGGAAAGGATTCCATCAAAGGTACGTGTTTATAGGCCGCTGCATGAAAAACAAGATTCGGTTTGTATTTAGAAAATATGTGATTTATTGACTTGCTATTTCTGATATCTACCAGGACAGGCTCCACAAAAAAAGACAGGTTCTTTCTAACCAATTCTTGGGTGATATCATAAAGTGCAGATTCTGCTATATCCAACATTACAAGCTTGGCAATTGGATAATTGGAGATCTGCCTACATAGCTCACTCCCTATAGACCCACCCGCTCCTGTTACCAACACCACTTTCCCTTCAAAACATTCAGAAAGATGATGTTGATCCAATTCAATAATATCCCTCCCCAGAAGCTCCTCCAATTTAATGTTTCGTAAATCCCTCAACTCAAGCTTATTACTTTCATAAGTCTCCAAAGTAGGTAGAAAACGCACCTTCACATGAAACGTATAACACAGGTCAAACAATTCTTTTTTCCTTCGATTGGATATTTCCTTAGCGGCGACTATCAACTCTGAAATATTCTTTTCTATAAATATTTTCTGAAGAAGGTCATCCCCAGAAAGGATCGGAATCCCATAAAGTAGTTTATTGGTTTTCCCTTTGTCATCATCAAAAAAACCACAAACATGAAATTCGGAATTCAATTCTCGATTTAACATTTGATAAACAAGCATTCCTCCTTGTCCACCCCCAAAAATCACGATATTACTCGATTGGTTTTTAACCCGCTGAATCCTGAAAAAAAACTCTTTTATGACCAATCGATACAAAACAAGAAAAACAAAAGACCCTACATGTGACAAAAAAATGAAAGATTTTGGGAGATTAAAACCAAAATCCAAAATAAAATCCAATAAATATAGAACAAGGAATAAAAGCAAAGAGACCGAGAAAATAAAACCAAAATTAATGAACTCATAGATGTCAGAAAACCTAACGATGCCTCTGTGGGTCCTTTTCCAAACCATCGCTAAGCTTAAAAAACCCAACATGATGACAGACCATAAGATGCCTTCATCATAACTCATATAAGGAGGTGCCACACTTTCCAAAAGCAAATAAATAAAAACCATGCAACTGAGCATCAATAAAAAATCAATGAAAAACACCAAGTAGACAGGTAGGAAAGGAATCTTAACAATCCATTTTGAGAGCAATATTTTAATTTTTAGGTTGATCATAATTTTTTTTGATATTGAAAAAAAACCCATTGCCAAACCGCCCAAGCTTACCGAACAATGAATTTCCCATAATAAAACTACCTTCTTCTAAGCCTCCATTCACAAAGGAATATTCCCTAATAAATGCTTCAAGGGTTTTGGATTCAAATGAATTATCTCTTGATCCCTTCCCAAGAAATAATGCAAGCTTAATGTAAAACCCAGAATTATTCACAGCTTCAAAAAAAGTTGAGAAAATCCCGTTTCAATAATGATATATTGTTTATTCACCTCAATGCTCATTCCCTCAACAGATTCCAAATACTGTCCCATTTGGAAATATGTGGTGATTCTCTAATCGGTCAATATAAAAGGAACCTGTAGGAAAATAAGAAAACCTGGCATGCCAATACCGTACGCACGAAGTCCAATTCTTTTTCGAATGAAAATATTCAGGTTGTTTTTCTATCCCATACCGATTGTTGAAAAATAAAACAGCGAAACCTTGCATAAAAAACTTAAAATAAAGGGGGACTAATGACATTGATTTTTTCATGGTGTAGAATTTTATTAAAATAAAGGTCCCGTTACAGTAACTTTAGACTACTGCTCTTTGATGATGACAATTAATGACCGCTAGTTTACTTGCCTTCTTCCGTTCTTTTATTTTATGCTTTGAGTTTATAATTTTAGTTAGTTCATGAAAATTCGCTACAACATTGATCAAGCCATTATTTTCATATCTTCCTATCTCGACACATTCGAAATAAGACTTCCTCCATGCAGACACATGCTCTATTGGCTCAATGCTAAAGCTCCCTTTATGTACTTTATTTCCTCTTTTCACCACCAAAGAGTGGTCAAATTTAAAAGTTAATTTTTTAGCGATAAATGCATATTGGGAATCCAATATATTCTGATAAGTATTCACACCGTTCTTTCAATTAAATGATACAAAAACATTGTTCCAAACAGCTGAATCACTGATTCATCCTCTTTCTTTATGCTATTCTTCGAATAATCAACCTCATCCCATTCTTTGGAAAGACCCACTGGAGTCAGAGCGATCTGCAAATCATTGTCCTTAACCTTTTCCTCAGACATGTGTGAAAAATAAAGCCTTCCTCCTGGTTTCAATCCACCAGTTTCAGAAAATTTCAACTGAGAAAAATAATTTTGAAATTCAATTTTTTTAGGAAATTCTTCTGCTCTTTTCATCAGGATTCCAGAAGGCATAATTGTTCCATTGAGCTCTCCCGAACTCCATTCCATTTTGATTGATTGAATGATTTCCTCATTGGAAATTTTAAAAGCCAATTGAGTAAAGACCCTTAACAAGTAGAAATTTTTCCAAATATTATTCTTATCAATTACTGCTTCATCTCCGTTCAAAACCAACTGCTTGGCTACCTTTAAGAAAATAATTTCACTATAGATTTCTTTAAATTCAGCTGGGCTTTTCCACGTTATTTGAGTAAAGGGATCCAATTCTTCCAATCCTGGAAATCCATTCAGTGGATTTTCAATATTAATATTGCCCAAGGCTGCAGATTCGGATGAACCTAGCGCTATAAAAAACGTGCATGATAGCAGAATTTTATTTAATTTCATAGACAGGAGATTAAACTGATTTGTTAAATCAAATTTGGAAATTAAAAACCAATAATGAACAGAGAAAACTTTTATTGGAGAATGAAAGGAATTAAACTGTATACCAAGTGTTATTTTTTACATTAAAGTATCCTCCAAATAATCGATATGGAAGGCACTGAGGATTATAATTATCGAAATCTGACCATGTTAATTTTTTCAGATAGCCACGTATACTCCTTGGCGGAAAGATCAAAATAACCTTTTAAATAAGATTTTCGGATAGGAGTTCGCACCACAAAACCAAGCTGCAAAAAAAACATATTTAACCCGAAATAGGCATTGGGTTTCCTCATAAAGTTTGAACCTGCAAGAAAATCAGACAATTTAGAGAATATGGTGGAGGATCGATATGGTGAAGTAAAAAAAGTTAAAAAACGCCTAATTGTGAAGCATTATTATACCAGAGTTGAAGTGTGTAGTGCATAAAATATTTTCAAGAAGATTCGTCGAGTCATTAAAATAAATTCGATCAAATTAGCCCAATCACCATGAATATCAGTATCCATATTGCCCTCAAATTGTTTTGACAAAAATTGAGCATATTTATTCTCTTGTTTTTTTCCAGACATTTCATTTACATAAATAAACATTTCAGAAGTTTTGATTAGGAAAGGCAGTCAAAATTTTAAATAATTTGCGAAATCATATAAAATCTATGAATTTTCGTATCATTCCATCCATTTCATTATTGTTGCTTTTTTTAAGTTTAAACGCATGCATCTCCAACAGTTCATTGGTGTATCTTCAAAATATAAAGAATGATAAAAGTTTGATCGATGACGAATTGATCAGTTACGAAATATCAGAATACAGACTACAATACAACGATATTATCAGTATTGACATCAAAACCACGGTACCCTTTATCAACGAGGCGTTTAAGTTTCAAGATGGCAATGCCATGAGGGCTGGTGGTCAAGGAATGGCCGATGTATATTATATGACGGGATATACGGTCGACAAGGAGGGGGAGATTGACCTTCCGCTCATCGGGAAAATAAATGTTGATGGAGCAACTTTAGATGAAGCCAAAACGAAGCTCCAAAATGCACTTCTTGAAATAGTAAGCGAAGAGATTTTTGTTCGGGTGAAATTGGGCGGTATTCGATATTCCATATTTGGCGAAGTCAACCGACCAGGAAAGTTTACGCTTCTCCAGGACAGGCTTACCATATATGAAGCGTTGTCCAATGCGGGTGATTTCACAAGTTTTGCAAAGAGAAACGAAGTGGTGATCCTACGTCAATACCCGAATGGCACCAAGATCCATCGGGTAGATTTGTTGGACAGGAGCATCATCAAAACCCCATATTATTTCATTCAGACAAACGATCAGATCTATGCTGAACCGCTCAAGCAAAGGGAGTTTGCCAGAACTGAAAATGCGAGTCAGAATATCCTTCTTTTTTCCAGCCTTGTGACAACCTTTCTTTTATTGCTCAATTTTTTCAATTAATCCTAAAGTCCCCATGCAAGAGAATCCACCAAAGTTAAGCACGTCAGAAATAGATGTATTAAATCCAAAAAGGATCTTAGAAAAAATACTGTCGAATTGGTACATTTTCCTTGGAAGTATTTTTCTTTCCACAATTTTAGCATTTTATATCACCAAGGAAACCACACCCATCTATGAATCAGAAGGATTACTGCTGATCAGTGAAGATAAAAATAATCTCAGCCTCGACATATTTTCCTCTGCGGGTGGCCCTTCCGAAAACACCTCCCTTCAAAATGAGATCGTCAATCTGCAAACCTATTCATTGGCTTATGAAACGGTCAAGCAGCTGGATTTAAATGTGTCTTATTTTAAAGAAAATCTTTTCAGATTAAAACCCATTTACAACAAGTATCCTATAAAAGTACAGGCCAATTGGGAAAAACCACAGTTGATCAATGCTCTTTTCAAAATCATCCCCGGAAAAGAAAACGAATTTACCGTTGAAATAGAAGTGTCGGCAAATACACAGATTTACACCAAACAATTCGGTGGAAAAGCGGATGTCTATTCCCCATTTAAGGGGGGAGATCTAGGTCCATTCCAAGGTGAATATGGCCAAATCATCAGCAATCCATACTTCGAATTCTCTATTTTCAACGGTCAAAATGAAAATCTTGAAAGTGTCTATTTCAAAATTCAAGGCGACGGTAGTCTGGCAAAAAAATATAAAAGCCTGGTCAATATCGGACCGGAGGGAAAAGGAAATACTGCTTTGCGCTTGAAAATAGCCCATCCTGACAAAGAGATCGGAGAACTCTACATCAACACCTTAATGAACACCTTTCTGGCGAGTGATCTCAAAATAAAGAGCCTTATCTCCCAGCAAAGCCTTGAATTTATACAAAACCAAATCACGACCGTAGCGGATAGCTTAAACCAATACGAGAATGAATTGCAGAGCTACCGGACAATAAACCGGATCACCAATCTCTCTGAAAAAGGATCCAATATCTTGAATGAAACTGTAAAGCTGGACGATGAATTAAACAAGCAGAACCTAAGATTGGAATATTACAAAAACCTGCAAAAATATCTGACAGATCCAGACGGGCAAAATCTCTTAGTCCCCTCTGTAATCGGGATTGAAGATCCTATCTTCAACAACACGGTCACCAATCTTCTGAACCTTCAAAATGAAAAATCCGGATTAAAAGGGGTTTTGGCGGGTGATTCCTTTTCCTACATCCGAGAACTAAACAACAAAATCGAGAACTTAAAAAACAACCTAAAAGAAAGCAATACCAATGCCATCCTGAATATCAGTACCCACATCGATCGGCTAGAAGACATGATCAGTGTAGTAGAAAAGGATTTTAACCTACTCCCGGAAGTAGAAAGAAATCTCACTTCTATTCAAAGAAGATTTAAAATCAACGAATCCATTTATACCTTCCTTTTGCAAAGAAAAGCAGAAACGGAAATCCAAAAAGCCTCCACCATTACCAAACATCGGGTTTTGGATGCAGCGATGCTCAATTCTTCCCCTATTACCCCAAAACTTTCCCGAAACTTGGCAATTGGAGCTTCCTTGGGCGTTTCTATTCCCCTGCTTTTCTTGATTGTTTGGTCCATTTTTTACCATAAAGTCGTAGACCCAAAAGAAGTTGAAAATTTACTGCACATTCCCGTTTTGGGATTTGTGCCTCGGGAAAAAGAGAAAAACAATATTTTGGTTCACAATCCAAAATCAATTGTAACAGAATCATTCCGAACGATTCGATCCAATTTGGCCATCAGATTTGATTTCAAAAACAAAGGTACGATAATGGTTACTTCGACCCGACCGGGAGAAGGCAAGACATATATCAGCATAAAAATTGCCAGCGCTTATGCCGCATTGGGTAAAAAGACAATCTTGGTTGGCATGGACTTGAGAAAACCTGCCATCGGTAAAGAGCTTAACTCAATCCACAACAAGTTCGGTGTGACTACATTTCTAACACAGGAAGGTGAGGATTGGGAAAACTTGATTCAAGCTACCGATCAGGAAGATCTCGAGGTCTTGAATGCAGGCCCCTACCTCGAAAGGAGTACGGAACTTATCAACACCAAGAAATTCGAAGGACTGATGGCTTCTCTTAAGGAGCATTACGATTTTGTAATCATTGACACCTCTCCTATCGGACTTGTATCAGAAACATTGGACTTAACCAAATATACAGACATCAATCTTTTTGTTTTAAGACAGAACTATTCTTTTATCAACCAAGTCCAGATCGCCAATGACCTCAAGGAAAAAATGGGCTTCAATAACTTCTATGTCGTTGTGAACGACATGCATAAATTTGGACTCGATGGACATAACTACGGATACGGGTATGGCTACAGTTACTATTCCAACTATAATTCTTACTCTGAGGACGAACCCAAAGGTGGCTGGTTTCGCAAAATATTTCGATAAATTTAGAAGAACTTTCTACCGCGGTAAAAAGGATAAGCAAATAGAATGATTTTCGCACAGACTCAATCCCATTCGGTTTCCCAACGCCCATTTTGCATTGAAATGTGCAGTACGAAGACCATTTGATATTGGGAAAATCAGAAGCAAATGGCAAAAGCCAATTTCAAATAAGGCAACACTTAGTTTTATGCCAAGTACAATTTTTGTTGAAAAAATTCACCCTTTGTCAACAAAATTAATTCCAGATAAATCACTATAATTGTGCTAGTTCTCTCCAAGTTTAAAAAGACAAAACTTCGTAGGAATCGATGATATTATCAATAACCATTAAGGACTCTGATGAAGAACCTGTTTTTGACCAAAATCATCTCCCACTTCATGGATGTATTCTCGGATGATTCAATTCATTTCAAGTGTTTCAAGATTCCCAAATAAATTATCTGAAACACAAGAGACTACTGTTCTAAATATTACAAGCTTGAGCAGTCTATAATTTGCGATGACAATGGTGGACGAAACCGTCTGGACAGAATTTGGGAATGTCGTTATTTCAGGGGAATGGGAAGTCGACAGCAGGACAAAAGTCTTTAAAATAGGACAATAAATTTCTGGGCTCTTGTGTTAAAAATGTGCCATTGATAAATCTTCCACACTGCTTTAGGAGAAGCGAGCAATGACGCGAAATTCTGACAATAATTTTGCAAAATCCCCAACAAAGGCCAATTAGTCAAAAGATTATTTGGTGAAATAATCCATACTTCCATTGATCCAAATAGGCATCATTGTTCGTATTTAGATCGAATATTTCTTTTGTTGATTGGCAAGAATACCCTATTTGATAATTTTATTTACAATTTAATATGCAGACAAAACCCATTGACAAATACCTGATAAATAAAAGACTTTCAAATCCGAACCATAACCTTTGTTCTGCAATACCAATTCCAATCCATCCTGAAATTGCGTCATAATCATTCTTTGATTAAAACATTTGACTTCACCATATCGGTGTACCTGACCTTATTCTCTTATTGATCTGATTGTGTTTCAGTTTCGACCTTTACCCAGAAACCTAATACTAATTTAGACTTAATATACCCAAAACATTTATTTACCAAAATCTTTAAGTCGCGTCAAAGTCTTATTCGGGAAATATTTAATACCGATAGGAGCATGGATGCTTCCCAATTTGATTTTCAATTCTTAGAAAATGCTTGACAAGACCCACTTAAGTGAAAAAATCCTTTCCGGAATTGGGGAATCTTATTCCCTATTGGAAGGGTCTAAGAAACTTAAAAAAGCCATCGTCCAGATCTTGCCAAAATTAGGCGAGGCAACATCAGTTGATAGGATTTACGTTTTTCGAAACAATTTCAATACGAAGGGCGAATTTTGTCTGACCTATCTGGACGAGTGGTGTCGAGAAGGAATAAGTGCCCAGATGGACAATGAAAATTTATTTGAAGTTCCTTGGACTGTTTTTCCAGAATTGGAAGTCCAACTTCGAAACAACAAGGTTCTGAATAAATCAGTAAGAGAATCCACCGATGCTACGTTCGTAGAGATCATGACCCAACAAGAAATCGTTTCTTACCTTTTTATACCCATTTTGGTAAATAATGATTTTTGGGGCTTTATGGGTTTTGACAATTGTACCCGCGAGGAACTTTTTACACCAGAACAGGTAAGTGCTTTGCATGCATTTGCAGCTACACTGGGTAATTTTATTTTTGCGAAAAAAAGTTTTAAGAAGGCGGTCAAAAATCAAAGAAAATACAAGCAAATCATTTCCAACATTGAAGAAATTGTCTTCAAGTTGGATGCGGAATATAACATTACCTACCTCAACGGAACATGGTTGAAAATAACCGGCAGAAGTCTCCATGACTGTATAGGTATCCCTTTGACCCAATTTTTTACCGAATCCGAATCTGGCAAACTTAATCAAGAGGTCAAAAATCTTGATCTCAACGGAGAGCGGCGTGTTTCCTTCCTCACGAGAATAAAAGAAATAAGCGGAGAAGAACGCCACATCCGGGTCAATTTGAAAAAGATCACAAAAGGAGGAAGGATTGAATTCTTTGGGACCATCAACGATATCCACCAAAGCCAGACCAATTTTGAACTGTTGAAAGAGAGTGAATCAAAGTTCAAGGCCTTGTTTGATACTGTGGAAGATGTTTTGTATTCCCTTGACTTCGCTACTTTGCAGGTATTGATTGTCTCAGACAAAATTGAACGCTTCGGTTTTAAACGGGAGGAATTTCTTACCATTCCCAAATTCTGGTGGCTCCAAATTGTTCCCGAAGACCGTATTGAAATCCAACGGGCTTTTGATGTCTTTTTAAAAAACAAGCCTCCATTCTTGGAATTGGAATATCGAATCACAAAGTCAGATGGCTCCATCGCCTGGATATATGATAAGTCTGGGATTGAATACAATCAAGACAACGTCGCCATTCACATCCATGGCAGAATTTCCGATATCACGGACGAAAAGAACAAAGAAAAACAGCTTGAACAGACTGAAGATAGGTTTAGAACAATCACAGAAAATCTTCCTTTCCCCTTTGCCTTGAGTCAGGAAAAGGATTTAAAACTCCTCTACTGTAATTTTTCCTTTGACACAAATTTCCACTGCAATCGAAAAAGGGAGGGAATTGTTGAAAACCATCGTTTGGACGAAATTGTCCAGGTAGAATCAAAAGCTGCTTTTGTCGCATTTCTTCAGTCAAATCCCAATTTCTCAAACTACGAGATCCTTCTCGAAACCAAGGAAGGCCAACAGTGGTATAGTCTAAGCAGTGAATTGATCCCTTACAAATCAGGTAAAGCCCGGGCGATCGTTTTTTACAATATCAACAAAAGAAAACTGAGCGAACTGGAAATGACTCGGATGAATGATGTGATTCAGGCCATAAATCAGACCCAAATGGATTTTTCAATGGACAATGAGATCCAAGATACGTTCCAAATGCTGCTGAAAAGCCTAATCGGATTTACGGACAGTTCGTTTGGCTTTTTGGGAGAGGTTTTGTACGATGAAAAAGGACAGCCTTTCTTAAGAACCAATGCCATCAGCAATGTTGCCTGGAATGCTGAAATAGAGGACTATTATCAAGAAAATTTTAAGTCTGGCATGGAGTTCAGAAACCTCGATTCTCTTTTCGGGTGGGTAATGGTGAACGAAAAGCTGATCATTTCAAATGAAGTTTCAGAAGATCCGAGAAGGAGCCCCCAAGCAACGCCTCAGGGACATCCAGAATTAAAACGATTTCTGGGTATTCCAATATTTAAAGGAGACCGTTTTGTGGGAATGGCAGGGCTTGCGAATAAGGAGAAACCTTATTCCCAGGAAGACGTGGACTTTCTGAAGCCTTTTCTTTCCAGCTATGCCAATTTAATTGCCTCTCTTAATTTGACACGGCAAAAAAGAAAGGCAGAATTAAGGCTTAAGGAATCAGAAAGAATGTATCGACTTCTTTCCGAAAACATCGATGATATCGTTTCGCTACAAGATTTGGATTTTAAAACTGTCTATGCGTCCCCTTCCCTTGAAAAGGTTACAGGTTTTGACCCGGAATACTTTATAGGCAGGGATTTTTTCAGCTTCTTTAATTTTAAGCCAAATGTGAATTCGGACTTCACCAAGTATCCCCGATTTATCATACCCCTCAAACATAGGATTACGGCAAAGGAAATAAAGCTGGAAATGCTTTGGAAACCCATTTATACGGAACAAGGAGAACTAAGCTCCTATCTGGTTGCTTCCAGAGACGTAACAGAAAGAGAATTGGTATTGGAAGAACTCAAAAAAAGCTTGGAAATGGAGATTGAACTCAATCAGTTGAAATCCAAATTTATTTCCATGACTTCCCATGAACTCCGTACGCCACTGTCCACCATTCTCAGCTCAGCAGATTTGATGGAAATAATTTCCGAAGGAGTAAAAGAAAAGAAAATTCAGGAAGACTTGACGAAGCATATTAGAAAAATTCATGTTCAGCTGGGTCGTCTTACCCAAATCATTTCTGAGGTGATCCTTTTTGAAAAGAACAATGAAGGAAAAATTGTTTACAATCAAATGGACGTGGATATCAAAAGTCTGCTGATCCAGTTAATATTCAATCAATTTGGAGTGACTGAAAATGAGCCAAAAATCCAACTTGATTTGGGAACTGAGCCCATATTTTTAAAATCAGATCCCACCCTTTTGTTCCATGTATTCAGAAACCTCATTGAAAATGCCCTAAAATACACCCAAGAAGGATCTCCTAAACCGATTATAAAATTGAGCCAGAAAGAAAAATCCAGTGTGGTAGAAATCGTGGATTTTGGAATCGGAATCCCCAAAGAAGAGGCTAGATTTATTTTTGATACTTTTTTCAGGGCTTCTAATGTAAAGAATATAAAAGGGACTGGATTGGGCCTAAGTATCGTAAATGAACTGGTCAATAAATTGGGGGGGGAAATGACCTTTTCCAGCATAGAAAACAAAGGTTCTACCTTCACTATTTGCATTCCAAATGAAAGAAGGAATATTGCTGATTGAGGTTGACCTATTAAACGAGCGAAACCCCCTTAAAAATTCTAGCATCGACTGGTCGCTCCACCCTCAGCACCACCAACGGAATAATGGCTCCTTTTTAAATTTAGGATCAAATAGTGGACTTGGTTTCTTACTTGATCCTGCAACCATAGAAGCCTGGATTTCTATTTTTACAGATTCTACAACCTTTGGAGAGAAATCCACAGCGTCTCATTTTTTTTAGGATAAAATCATGGTAGAAAAAGATTGGAGAAAGGCTCTGGATGCCCTTTCTCCAATCTTTTTTTAACCTGAATTCTAAGACAGCGGAAAAGTAAGGTTATGCATCTAACTTGAGCCCGAAATATGCAATAGGTTTCCAATTGGGATTGAAACTGAAAGAAAATCAGACTAATGGGGGAATAATTCCTGACTCAAATAGGGTGAAGTCAAAAATAGTCAACGCCTAGTTGATTATCAGTAAATTACAACATTGAATTGAGTTCGTAATGCATAAAACGGGTTGAAGCAATTTAGATGGAATTATGCTTCGGATTTCTCAAAAGGACTTGAAAATGTATAGAAATCAAACGATTTGGAGAAGAACGCAAATTACCGACCTGTTGAAATCAAAAACACAAAAAATTGACTGATAATGAAGCAATTTCAGGCTGTTTTTGAAATCGCAATGCATAACCCCTTTTTAAGAAAAAAAAGCAGTGAACACCTAATCCCAATAATTTAATTGATTGATTTCGTTTACAAATTAAATATGGGGTATATTATACCGAATTAATAAACGAAATATTTATTAATTCATTTTACTTTTACGTTTAATATTGTGAGTGGAAAAAATCCGATTTGATTTTCAACAGATGACACACCCTTTTCAACTCCAAACTTTAGTTCTAAAAAACGGATCCTTTCTCTATGTCTAATAAAAACCACCTTCGCAAAAAAGCAGAGTCGATCTTCAAGGAAAGAGCTTCAAATATCAATTCAAACCTAACCGAATTGGATCTCTTAAGCCTCATCCATGAATTAGAAATCCATCAGATCGAATTGGAAATTCAAAACAAAGAATTGAAACTTGCCGGTAATCATTCTGAAAATTTATATCGGCTTTTCTCGGAAAATATGGAGGATCTCATTACACTCCACGATCTGAATTTGAAAACAATTTTTGCCTCCCCTTCCTTGGAAAAAATCACAGGGTTAAAGATGGATGAATTTATAGTGACAAACTTTTTGGAATTCCTTCCTTCCAATCCAAAAGAAAAAACGGGCTTCACGAAGCAACATCTATTTATCGTCCCCCTCAAGCATGGGATTACAGGAAAAGAAATCAAGCTGGAAATACTTTGGAAACCTCTTGCTCATAAAAAAGGAGAACCTCAGGTTTTCTTATTGACTTCAAGGGATGTTACAGAAAGAGAGTTGGTATTGGAAGAACTCAATAGGAGACTGGAAAAGGAGATTGAACTCAATGATTTGAAAACCAAATTCATTTCCATGACTTCCCACGAACTCCGTACTCCACTGGCAACCATTCAAAGTTCAGCGGATTTGATGGAAATAATTTCCGATGGGATGATCGAAGAAAAAACATCGGAAAGGCTATTGAAGCAGATCAGAAAAATCCATATCCAGCTAAGTCGGCTGACAACAACCCTTTCTGATGTAATGATTTTTGAAAAAAGCAATGAAGATAAAGTTGGGAACCATCAAATCGAGGTCGATATCAGAAGCCTATTTATCCAGCTGGCCTTCAACCATTTTGGAATGACGGGCAATGAGTCGAAAATACAGCTTGACTTGGGGATGGAGCCCGTGCTTCTAAAATCAGACCCTACACTTTTATTCCATGTATTCAGAAACCTGATTGAAAATGCCCTGAAATACACGCCGGAAGGATCTCCAAAGCCGATTTTAAAACTGACCCGGAAAGAGCAATCCATTGAGGTACAGGTAATTGATTTCGGGATTGGGATACCCCAAAAAGAGGTCAGATTTATTTTTGACACCTTTTTCAGGGCTTCCAATGTAAGAAATATAAAAGGTTCTGGTTTGGGACTGAGTATCGTCAATGATCTGGTCAAAAAACTGGGAGGCAAAATAACCATTTCTAGTACAGAAAATAAAGGAAGTGCTTTTCTGATTTTGATTCCTTATGAAAGAAACAATATTATATTTTAGGGATACCCGCTACTTTGCCAATAAACAAATGGGTCAGTTGCAAAAAAAGATAAACTAAGAATATTGGATTTCAACTGTATTCAGCCCATTTCCCAGAAAATAAATACAATTTTCACAATAGTGGATAGGTATAAATCTTCCGAATTTAAAACAAAGCGTTTAGGCTGTCAAACCCATAATATAAATAGGCTACTTAAGGGTATTTAATCAGACCATTGGAAAAACAACTCCTAACACTGATATGGCGAAGTCAATAATAGTCAACACCTATTGATTGCCAAATAAATCAAGTAGGGAACCGCATTCGCAATGCACAAAACGGGTTAAAAATAAAACTTTTCCACTTTAATCTTTCACACCAAGCCTTTAACTTATAAACACCTAAAACAAATATTTATTAATGATTCGAGCCATTCATCTCTAAAATCAAAATATTATACCTTAATATAGGATTAGAAAAAATATTTATCTATTATTATAGAAAAATTTTTTATGGATTATTTAAATCATAGTCAGCTTTATGAAAGAGCAGAAGAAATTTTGCAGAAAAAAACCCCGAAAATCAATTCCCTTCCAACAGAAGCGGATGCTATAAGATTGATCCATGAACTGGAAGTCTACCAGATTGAGCTGGAACTTCAAAACGAAGAATTGAAGCTTGCTAAACTTCAATCCGAAGGTATTGCCCAAAAATACACATCACTCTATGATTTTGCTCCTATTGGTTATTTCACTCTTTCCAATAAAGGTATAATCCTGGAAATGAATCTAAGTGGGGCCAAAATGCTGGGGAAAACAAGATCTGCCCTTAAGAACACCCCTTTTTATCGATATATACCAAATGAAGAAAACCTTGTATTCAATCTGTTTCTAGAAAAAGCATTTGAAAGCAAGACTAAGGGAGGTATCGAAATCGGGTTATTGGGAAGTGGTGATTCTCCGATTTATACCCAACTGACGATAGTAGTGGATAAGGGGAATGAAGACCAATGCCTCCTCACAGTCACGGACATTACGGACAAGCAGCTAAATTTGGAGGAACTCAAAATAAACCTTGAAAAAGAGATTGAACTCAATCAGCTGAAATCAAAATTCATTTCGATGACTTCCCATGAACTCCGTACTCCGCTCGCAATCATTTTAAGCTCAGCGGATTTAATGAAAATGTTTTCCGAAGGGGTAAAAGAGGAAAAGGTAAAGGAAGGGCTGATCAGACAAATAAAGAAAATCGATATCCAAATCGGTCGTCTCAACCAGATCATCTCTGATGTGGTGCTCCTTGAAAAGAACAATGAAGGGAAACTTACTTTTCGTCAAATGGATGTGGATATCAAGAGCCTACTTCTCCATTTGGCCTTAAATCAATTTGGATTGGATGAAAATGATTCCAAAATCCAACTTGATTTAGGAATTGAGCCCGTTTTTGTAAAATCAGACCTAACGTCCCTATCTCATGTATTTCGAAACCTGATTGGCAATGCCCTAAAATATACTCCGGTAGGATCTCCAAAACCGATATTGAAAATGATCCCGAAAGAGAAATGGGTCGAAATCCAAATCGAAGATTTTGGGATCGGAATACCCCAAGATGAGAAAAAGTTTATTTTTGATGCTTTTTTTAGAGCATCCAATGTGAGCAATATCAAAGGGACTGGCTTGGGGCTTAGTATAGTCAAGGATTTGGTCAAGAATCTGGGCGGAAAAATAAACTTTTCCAGCACAGAAAAAAGGGGCTCTGTTTTTGCCATTAACCTTCCATATGAAAGAGAAAATATTGCTGATTGAAGATGAAATTGAGCTTCAACAGAACCTCAAAGAAATTCTGGAGTATCATGGGTTTTCTGTGCTCACCGCAGAAAACGGAATAGAGGCTCTTTTTAAAATAAAGAATCAGGATGTAGACTTGATCCTTTGCGATATCATGATGCCGGAGATGGATGGATTTCAGTTTATAGAAATTTTCCGTGCTGAAAAAAAAAATCAACATACCCCATTTATTTTCCTGAGTGCAAAAGTCAGCGCAGAGGACAAAGCAATAGGCCTACAAGAAGGGGCTGACGATTACCTCACCAAACCCATTTCTGCCCGTCTTCTCTTGAATGCCATTTTTGCGGCATTGGATAAAAAAAATGAAAGAATTTTATGGTCTTCTTTGATG
Organism: Rhodonellum sp.; assembly: GCF_030656585.1. NCBI lineage: Bacteria > Pseudomonadati > Bacteroidota > Cytophagia > Cytophagales > Cytophagaceae > Rhodonellum > Rhodonellum sp. The sequence continues at coordinate 13,926 of NZ_JAUSPP010000084.1, read as the reverse complement.
AATGAAAAAGAAGAGGGGATTGAACACTCTCACTCCCTTTCCAAAACAACAAGTCCTATATCTCTTTTACTCAACGTTCTTGGAAAGCTCAAAACCGCGACCGTTCCGATGGAGGTCAATGAAGTGTCCCAACTTGTTAATTTGGCCTTTACATCTGCAAAATGGATCCATTCCAGTTTTACAAAAACCCCACTGTTTACCAATCTCGGTAAATTACAGCCCAAACCCAGCTCGATCAATTTGGGTGATTTGGTTCTTGACACCCTCAATGAATTTGGGAAGGAGAGCTTTTTGGCTCATACCGCTATGACCCAGAACATTGTTTTTGACCCGGAACAGATTCAGTTCATCATCCGAGAACTGCTGGAAAATTCTCTGAAATTCAAATCGGATTCCAATAAGGTTCAGGTAGAATGGTTTGGAAACGAATTATCCGTCAAAAACCAGCAAACGATTCTGATACAAACCGAGGAGATCCCGATAACCGCATTTGCCCAACCATCCGGAGGAGTACATGAGCGAAGGGGATTGGGTCTGGGCTTGTTTTTATGCAAAGAATATTGCAGGATCAACAAAGCAAAATTGTCCTGTTCGGTTAATGCCGAAGGAAATTTTATAGCCAAAATCATCTTTCCAAATGCCGGGAATGCCATGGAAGATTAATTTTCAAATTGCACTAATCCACTGATTGCTTTTGCCCCTTTAGGTGCATCAACAATTCTGATCCAGCCAGAAATGGCTGAATATTCAAATCCAATTATTTTCATTTTTTGAATCCCCATAAAGGCAATACTTCCTATCCCCCCAATAGACCGACTTTTTTGAAGTTTTAAACCCAATTGAATTCCTACGGCATCATGCATGTTTAAGGAAATCAAACCCTATTTAAACCCGAATTCTAAGACAACGGAAAAGTAACCTAAAGGATCTAACATGAGGTAAGTTAGATGGAATATGCAAGAGGTTTCCAAATGGGATTGAGACTGAAAGAAAATCAAACTATTGGGAGAAAATTCCTGATACCAAAAGGGTGAAGTCAGAAACAATCAACAGCCAATTGAGCATCAGTGAATTATACTGTTGAATTGAGTTCGTAATGCATAAAACGGGTTAAAGGCCAGTATTCTTCCCGCAGCTCCCCATATATCCCTAGAGGAAAATTCAATTGAGACTAATCCAAGGGATATGGTCCCATTGAAAATTTATTGGATTCTCCTTTTCAAGCCCGGAGTATTCGACAGGAAAACTTGTCTTGACGGATTTGATCACCGAACCCTCACCGAGGTAATTGCCGACCCCAAGGGAAATCCCCTTACCAACCAAAGCATTTTCCGCCAGCAGACAAAACATCCCAATGGATGCGTATTTGCGAATAAGATTCCTTGATTTGAGAACAGAGAAACTTCCAAGATGACAATGGTCTGCCACAAAGCAGTAAGGGCCCACAAATACCCCCTCTCCCTTGGTCACGGAATTGCCCAAAACTGCTGTAGGGTGGATATAACTTAAAAAGTTTCCACCTGCCCCGGAAATAAATTCAACAAGTTTGATCCGCAAAGCAACACTGTCGACAGCGATGATATACTTGTCCTTAGGCTGCACGATCAAATCTTTTACTTTCCCCAGATACATCATATTGACATCCTGGTACAGCGGCGCCGGACCCTGATCATCGACATATCCTGAAAACACATACTCAAAACAGGAATGTGAATTTTCAATCAATTGCAAGATGTCCAGCCCCAACCGAGAAGAGCCTACAATAATCACGTTTATCAAAACTTTTTTAAATAAAATGGAACATCCAATTCTTGGGCACTGCCAATTCCCTAAATGGAAAAAGGCGTAATGAGCCATAGGATCCAAGCAAGGCCCCCACAAACCAAAACTTTGGTTCCATGGACCAAAGACTCATTTTTTTCAAAAAGAGAGAACATAACCTAAGCAATCTGAAAACAACAGCACATGCTAGGCAAACCATCTCTTCATTGGTTTGCCTCAACGTGAAGCTTCCCTGAAACCAACACTTCTGAAACGGGGAAAATCCCCAACATTACACGAATTTCAACCCACAACAAACCTATCCCTTCATGCAAGAGCGCATTCCATTTCACCAGCGCACGCAGGGACGGAAACCAGTTCAGGCGATTGCCACCGGGATGGATTTTTATTTGAAAATCTGCTGGAGCAGCAATTACTTCCAGACCTACACGCTCAAAGATCCGGGAGGCTCGGGATAAATGCAGGGCTGACGTTACCAATACTATTTTTCTAACTTCAGGAAACTCCCCGATAAAATCCAAGGCCTCTGTTTCCGTCGTCACTCCCTTTTCGATCAGTTGAATCTGTAAGGGATCCACACCCTGCTCCATCGCCACTGCAGCATACATGGAAGCCTGCGAGACAAAACCCTCCCTGCCCCTGGAAGAAAAGACCAAAAGTTTTTCCGGATGGAGCTTCCAAAGCCTGATCCCCTCAAGTGTCCTTTGCAGGACAGCATGATCCAGCCGCTGATAGACCGAAAGTCCTTCCTCAGGCACGCCCCCCGCTCCCAAAACCAAGATAACGGGAAAATCCTCTGGCACTTCCTGCAGCGAAACAAATTTCCTTTCCTGCCAATGCACCAACTTAGCGCTCAATGGAGACATGAGGATCAAAAAAAACAGCAAGCCTAGTAAACTGACAGCAGGGCTTTTTTCCTTCTTAAAAAAAAAGAAAAGCAGCAGCAGAAGCAAAACAAATTCTACCGAGAAAAAGAAACCTGAAAGTACTGATGTCAAAACCAACATACACATGTTATTCAAAAGGAGAATGATATTGACCTAGCTTCAACCCTCAATAAGCAGTAAGAATTTCATTACCATCTGAAATAGCTTAGAAATCAATAGCTTACAAACTGTTTCCAACTTCACCTCACTGTAAAATGCGTGTTATTCCAAATAGGCGGATTTTCTTGCAGTTTCAATCTCCTTTTGGAGACATAATGCATATTTTGGGTTCAATTGACAAATGCCAAATCACCTTTGATTTTTGATAAATAAATACCGATGCTGCCGCGTAATATCAGAAAGCATAGGACCAGATCTGACCCGGGTTCCTATATTGCCCTCATTATTGAAGAAATAGGACCACTTAAAGGATTCTGTCATTCTGAGTTCAGCCTTTTTGGACCTTAATATTTTTCTGGGAACCAGAGGGAGATGCAGCATAAATCCAGCATTAAAACCATTGGTGGTGCTTACCCCATACAAGCCAACATCCACTCTCCCGTATTGCCGGATCAGGTCAAGCCTCGCCCCCCGGTCAAAATACATAAATTGCCCCCCTTGCAGTTTCAAAGTCAGCATCTCCTTGGGGAAATAATACTCGAAATCGAAGAGGACCATTTCGTCATTTAAACCCTCCATATACAAACCGGAAGAGGGCAAAATATAAAAACCTGAAACTGCCAGTTCCCATCCAAAACTCCATCTTTTGTCCGCATCAAAAAAACGGTACTGAAGATTTACGCCAAATCGATCATTGTAAAAAAGACCTGTATGGCTCAGAAGATAGTGATTGGGCAAGAAATTGGAAAAAGTGCTTAAATAGGTGGGCGCCAATCTGATGTTTTTTTCCTGACTATCCAGTTCATTGACTATGGGAACCAATATCCCGGTGTGCAATCCGAACCCCCTACCCAAATTAACGGTAGTAGCCGTAATCCAATTGATCTTGGTTTGTAAGGGCCGTTCGTAATATCCAAACCTACTTTGGACTTCAGGCAACATGTAAAAATTAAACCTATACTTGTCTGCCTTATACGCATAAGAAAATTCTCTTTTTCTGTTTTCTGACAGTGTCTTTCCAACAAAACCATTCCCATCAAACTCATAGCTCCCTAAAGGCACCCCCATGTGGAGCGGCACATAAACTTTCACGATCACCCCGATTTCCTCTGACAATCTTCTGGCCAGTTTCATCGCATCCAAAGGATTGCGGTATGCCCTATGTTCAAAATAAAGGATGAAATCCTGATCAGTGCTGAGAAGCGTTAATACAACTTGCTCAAACCCATTTTTGCTGAGCTGCTCTTCCAGCGAAATTAAATCGGCCTGAGCATAGGATTTGAAGCTTGACATAAAGCCAAAAACAAGCAACATGTAAGTCAGTACTGAAACTCTCATAGGATATTGCCTTAATCTTTCAATAGAAATCTATACCCAAAACCATATGAGAAAGCTTCCAAACCGAGTAATCTTGTTTGAAAATGCAAACTTTTGAAAAGCAAAACACTTGCACTTGCATTGTAAAATCGACCATCATATTCAGCGGTAATCCAAAGGCTATTCCATGCACTTAATTGGACACCTCCAAAAAAATCATTGAGATAATGGTTGCCAAGGAGTGCCTTATCAACCCATTGAAACTTGGTTTCGTCCAAGCCAAGACCCCTAAAAGGTTTCATAAATACCACAGGTAAACCGTATCCCCCAGAAAATTCCAATCTAAAATCTTTTGACAGGTCAAAATACCTGGAGAGCAAGATTGCATTGTGATTCAGGGAAGCAGAACCATTGAATTCCGGGGTAATGACCACACCCACGTTGGGGAGCCATCCACGCTGATAAATCAAGTCCACTTGCACATCCAGATGCCTGTCCCCTATCCCTATGCGGTCTATATTTCTGGGCCTGGTCAGCACGGCATTAATCCTGACACGTGAGGCAAAATCAAGATTTCCAACAAAATAGTCCTCTTCATCAATCCTCCTCACAAAATTATTGAGGGCAAATTTTTTAGGAACATAGGAGGTTCCCAAATAGAAATACTCCTTTTCATCAGAAATACCTGGCTTGGGCGTCATCACCAGACCAGGTTTCCCCAAGAAATTGAATTGGGCTTGGACATGCTTGGAGTTAAAAAAAAACAACAAACAAACAAAAATCATTGAGGTCCAAAAACCTGATTGCGTCATTGGTTATGATTGAATTTGTACACCAGACGTATTCCAAATTCAGCGCCTTTCGCACTGATTTTTTTTCTTATCGACCCTCCGTTTAATTCATCGGGATAAACCTTGTGGTGGTAAAACCCGGTATTGTAGCGAAGATCTGCCATCAAGTCAAATCGATCACTTAGGGGTTTCCGAACTCCCACATGCAAATAAGCGCCATAGTTATTGCCTACAAACGAGATATCATTAAAACCTCCCGGGCCAAAGTTCACTTCTCTGGAAATGCTGTGCTGGATAAAATACCTGTTCAGGCCTGCACCGACAAAGAGAGAAATCTTCTTGGAGGATTCATCCTCACTGTCTAGGGAGTCAGAAAAAAATATATTGTAGTTTATGCCAATACTCGTGGGAATTATCCTTTGGCTGATAGTTTCCTTTCTGATCAAATCACCTACCACAAAAGCAGTTTCATACTTACCGGTTCCATAACCCACCCTTGACAGCAGGGAGAATTTTTCACTTAAAGCAAGCTCTGCGGCCAGGGAGGTGATGTGGGTGGGATTAAGCGAACCTTCCTCAGTAGGGGGATTGACCAAGGCGGATCTCTCATCAGGGGTGTTGTAAGACCTCAACCAGAGCGAAGAGCCTATGGAGACATTTTCCAGCTTGACCTGTGCGCTTACCTCCATCGGGATATAAAAAAACAGAAACAGTGTGCAGACCAAGAAACTATACTTTAACCTTGAATTATTTATTCCTATCATGATCCCCCTCCTTGATTGTGGCAATTGTTAAGTGCTCCGATTTTAGTACTATTCAAATCCTTGATGACTTCATCAAAAACAGCAATGAGTTTTTCGATGAAATTGTTGTAAGCCTGATCCGTTCTGCCAATATCTATTTGGTAAATAGTGTCAATAGCCGCTGTAATGGTGTCCTCCATCATAATCAAGTTTTGCCTTGACTTCACCAGAAATGCAACCAAAAACACCTTGACTCCATAATAAATCTCCTCTGTTATTTTTCCTTCTGCCAACAATTCATTGGAGGCAATATTCACAGCAATACCAAGCCTCCTCAGTTCATCTACACTTCCCTGAAGGGTATCCGTCAGGAAAGCAAAGCGTTCAGATTTGATATTCAAAATATCCTCCCGAATGCCCTCATAAAACTCTTGGCTTTGGAGAATCTGCTGTTCGGATTGGCTTACAAGAAGATTCAGCGTTTCCTGATAGACCACTTCTATGGCATCGCTGCAAGGCGTGACAAGTGTGGGATTTGCGCTGTAAACAGAATTAAATTTAAATTCTTTCAAATGATCTGAAGTTCCCAGACTTAATCTGGCATCTGGCCGAGGAGGGATGTCATAAAAATTAAAAATAATCCCATCAATCTTTGGAGGCACATAAGTAGGCAAATAAGCCGCTAAAGCACTATTTTCTTCGACGAGAAAAAATAAATCTGTAAACAATTTCTCCAAGGGGATCGTGGTGTCAAGAATATTGTCAACATCTCGGACATTGATTTCTCTTAACCTTGCATCCATCAGGGCAGGATTCCGCAAATCGGTGAAATTTTTTAATACCCTCTCATTTTCGACCTTCAGATTATCCCTTAGAACTGCCGTAAGAATGTCTTCTACCAATTCCATCGTACCAGCGGACAGTGTAATGCCACCAGGTTCAAAAATACTGCGCTCAGGTACCTCTTTTTCTACCTCTGGCAGATCACCTTTGTCATTAAAGTCATTGATCACGTATTTGTAAGGAGCGATATTGTCCAGGTCCATTGGAGCACAGGCAAACAGACAAAACATGCCCGCAAATACAGCCGGAAGCAAACGCCTCGATAATCTGGAAAGATGGGTACTTATAGGATGTTGAAAAAACATATAATTTAAAGGTAAAATTGGAACATAAATATATTTTGACTTGAAGCCCTATCCAAATTACACTGACTTCAAAGCAACAGGCTGATGATTTATGTAAATAAAAGGTGTCTCAAAAATTACTTTTTTTTACTGCACATTTAATTTGTGTATCTAACTGCATTGTGGATTATCAATTCTATCATTCAATTCAAAAATTGTTTATGCCTTTTATCGGGTTAAAAACCCCTGTTATGCCAATCCTTTTTCCCCAAAAAACCTGATTTACTTTCAACCCGTTTTATGCAATATCAATTCTATTCCTGTCTGAAATTGCTTAATAATCAGTAGGTTGTTTTCTGTAATTTGACCTCACCCTATTGGACGATACATATTCCCCAATAGTCTGATTATTTTACAGTTACAACACTAATAGGAATTCTAATGCATATTTTGGGTTCAATTTCAACCTCATTTGGAAGCCTGATGCATATTTCAACTGCCTTAAACAAGTTAGATGCATTCCGTTACTTTTTCGATGTCTTAGAATTCGGGTTCAAAAGCTTTATTTTTCTTGATCTAGGCTTGATGGCCGAAACATGAACTAATAAAAAGGGAACAAAAGTTAAAAAGGTTACCCGAACCATCAGGTAACCTTTTGAATAGTATAGAAAACAAATGAAATTTAAACTATCAAACCTGCACTGCATCAAATAAGATGAAACCTATGGCCTCTTCCCCTTATTTCGGTTCGTTTTCTCAGCAGCTTTGGTATCATACCAGTTCCCCGGGCCAGAAACAGCCCCGGTGGTCGCCCACTGAACCAAATCAGGATAGGCAAGATTGATCTGCACCCGATCCTTTGGCAGTTCAATTTGTGCAGGCGTTTGGATCGCCCAAGGGAGCCCCTGACCAAATCCCATGGTATTAATCGCTTTCGTAGAGTAGGATGTCCCAACACCGGTATCATCACTTCCTTGGCCAAAATACCTCGAGTCAGCCAAAGTAGAAGGAGATGTTCCTATCAGATTGATTTCTCTGCCCCTATTCCCATTCACATAGATAAAAGGACTGAAGGAGAAATCAGCCAAAACAGCAGTTCTGTCATACACCACGGAGAATTTAACATTATAATCATCATCAAATGCCTCAGCACAAACACCATTTTTAGTACGATCCGGTGTATTTAAACAATCATTGTTGATTATGGTGTTTACATCTTTAAAGACAATAAAACTTCCGGGTATACTTTCCGCTATTGGCAAAGCAATATCTGCAGGCGATCTATTGGTCATCTTAAGGCTATGATGCGCAGGCATACCGATTAGTCTAACCCCGAAGGAATTATTATAGGCAGCAGATACACCTATTAATCTGAAATCCATTTCCACTTCCCCGATCAATGAACGGGTACCAGTTTTTACCACATAGTTATAATCCACTACCATATCGTTGAAGTCCGCATCTCCAAGACTCGGCCAGTTGTCTTCAAACATTACCCTGGTGTAGGCATTTTCTGCCGGGTGGTAAGTATAATTAAACAATTCAATCCCTAAAAAATTATTATAATAAGGCATGGAAGGTAATGGAGTTCCGGGGTTTTTTTCCGCTAAAGAGGAAAATTCAGATGGGTTTAAAGAAGGAAATGTCAACATCAATTTCACGTCGCCATAGTCCGTATTAAGAACGAAATCACCTGTTGCAGAAAATCCGGCTGGATAATCAGCTCTGTAATTTTGTTCAAAACCAACGATTATAGAATTTGTTAAGGAAATGGGATGATCGACAGAAACCCCACCTGAGAAAGAGGGATATTTTAGTGCAACAAATCTTCTGGTAATATTTTGATTGTCTCCTTTTTGGTCAGTTTCTGCATCCTGACTAATCTTTAATTTACTTGTGTCCAAACTCCCATTGCTTGAATCAAATGCTCTTTCCAAAATAAATAGTCCTATTTCAGTGCCTATAGGGAAAATTGTAGAGCCATTTGATACATCTTTCAAACTTATGGAATGGCCGGTAAGAAGTACAGGTTGTGATTCGCCATTGTTTCCGGTATTTGGAAAAGTAATAACCTCAGTGAAATTTACATCACCTGGCTTTTTATATTTGTATCCAACCGAATGATTATACCGTCTGTCGGAGTCCAGAAACGTTAACTCGACGGAGGTGGCTTTCGGTAAAACAAAATTTTGTTCAAGTACAACGTTTTGTCCAAAAGTTGCAAAAAACTCATATATAGTAGTAAATGTTGTCGAATTAAAGCCCACTGCTCTTTGTCTACCATTGGCATTACTTTCAAAAGTTAAATTATTAAGATTGGTCTGGGGGCCGGTTGAGACAGCAAACAAAATATCCAATCTATTTAAAAACCCGGATTGAATAAATTTATTATGAAGTCCAACCGTTGGCAAGCCACTATCATTCCAGGCATTTGTGCTCAAGGTAGAGTATCCTGGAATTGTTCTCAAAGACAAAGGATTCGTTCCCGCTGAAGATTTTGGATCTTTGGGGATTTCGTAGGAAAATTTAAAATCCTTACCACTGCGTGTCACCTCATATACCTGGTTGATCCCAGATGAGGCAGAGTATAAGTAAAGCGTATTGATGTTTTTGGCGATTTTTAAGGGAGAGGAAAAATTCCCGTCTTTGTCCAAATGAAATGTTGCATGTTTTGCAGATTTAGAAAAGTCATATCCTCCTCCAGCTTTGGTAGGTTTCCCGCTATAGGCCACAAAATTTGCCCCTTCATAAGGAATTCCACCCATCAGTTTAAACTGCACGCTCAAATTGACGGCGTCTATCGAACTAAAATCAAAATGAGGTAATATTTTCATTCCGTAAAAATCAACTGATGATGCAGTCAATTTATTGATGTCATTTGTAGTCTCTTCAAACAAGCAGGAGGACAACACAAACAAGGGGACAACCAAAAGGAACCTTAAACAATGTTTCATATTTCAAATTTTTATTTCTGCTTACAAAAAAGGCTACAAAAAACCGAACCATTTCCATGCAAATATTACTTAATATACGTAGTGCATTTATTTGTTAATTAAGTGGAGTTTCAGGAGTTACTACAAGATCAGTTTCATACTTTTTGTTGTAATTCCCAACACTTTTTCTCTAAGCCGCACTTTGACTTTCTATTATTCCTATCCTTTGCATGAAACTTTCATTCCAACGTGATTTTTTCAGGCAATGGTGCGCAGCGCTTTTTTTTACTGAAACCCGTTTTATGTATTTCCAATCCCGTTCCAAACTGAAAACACTTCAAAATCAGTCGGTTGTCGACGGTTTATGACTTCACCGTTTTGGGACAATGCCTTATTCTCCAAATGGTTTGATTTTCTTGCAGTTTCAACACCTATTGCAAAACCTACTGCAAATTTCCATCTAACTTAATCAAGTTAGCTGCTTTACGTTACTTTTTCGATGTCTTAGAATTCGGGTTAAATACCAGGATTAAATCCCAACAACCCTCTCTTGTAAAAAATATTGGGCAAGGTTGAACTTCTCATTTAATTTCGCCCAATTCACATCGTTCTGATAAGGCACATTGGTTTTAGCCAAATACAAATACTTATTTTGGGGATAGGAAGGGATAAACAGCTTATTGATATAATCCAACTGCTGCACTTTTTCCCCCTTGACCAACAGTAGGGCAAGAAGCAAAAGATCATCTGTGGTTTTGAATTCATCTATCAAATCCCTGAGTTGTGTCAAGTCAGCTGCAGAAAACATGCTTTTGGGGAACAAGACTCCCCCACCTCCCAAGGGAAGTAACTTGTGCTGAAACCTTTGTGTATCAGGTTTAGAAAAAACCCATTTTCCATAGGGAAGAAAATCACCGGATGAGGTGCATTTTATTCTTCTGGCACTGTGGCAATGTACGGCGTACGGGAGCTGCTTATGGGACGCCATCAACAAGCTGACAAATAATGGGGGATAGATATAGTCATCATCACAAATAATGATGTGTGTATTTTGGAATTCCCTCATGGCAAAAAAATATTTTTTGTGGGAGCCCAGATTTTCCACATATCGGATTTCAAATCTTTCATCCAGCAAAACGGCTAAGGTGGTTGGAAGATTTCCTACATTCCACTCCTCTTCTCCCAGCCACAATATGATTTTGGCCGTTGCCTGATGCTGATTTTTTAGGGAAAGTATCGTTTTATGTGTTTCATAAACCCTCTTTCCAAAGGAAGTCAGCGAAATGAGATAGTCTTCCTGGATCTCGCCAAAACATTTCCGGTGTCCGGGCATCAGCGCCGACACGACCAAACGGGTCATGATCCACCCAAAGACCTCTCTTACCTTGATCCTATAATAAATGGAGTTAACAGGATAACTTTTGTAAAGCCTGTGAATGAGGTAGTAGATTTTTAAAAGCAAAATTGGCGAGTTTATTGAAGCAAAAACATCTATTTTATTCCTTTTCAGATGCGATCATCCCTCCCAATTCATCACTGCTCAAAAACTCCATATCGGGATAAAGCCGGATCAATTCACCCAATAAAGTCCCTAGCAAGTGCAGGTTTTTTTTACTGTTTTCAGGAACCAAAGAACCAATATAATTTAAGCGATGCGTAGAAATGATGGCAGGCTTTCCCCAACGGAAAGCTGTGGCTACCTCAGCAAGTGCCGTATTTACCCAATTCTGCCGAGGTGCAGTCACAGGTTCAAAGCTAACATTCCTGATCATATACCTCATGCCTTCTGAAGATTTTTCTCCCGTATAATGCCTCCTTGTCCGGGGATGCTCCTGTCCTACTATGGATCTCTTCTGTACCCGTCCACCCTGGATAAATTCAACCCCCTTTGCTGCCCATACTTTCTCCACAGCATCGCCCCAAGTGTAGCAGGGAGCAATGATCGAGGCGGACTTAAACCCCCAGGTTTGTTCAAAAAGCACCATCCCCGCTGCAATACTTTCCTTGACAATGGCGATATCTGCTTTTTCATACATCGCCATGGCATCCAAGTGCCCGCTCTCCAAAGCATACATCCCTTCGTCAAAGGCATCCAGGTATAAGCGGTCAGTAGCCCTGAGCCGCGCCAGCCAACGGTTGATATGCACATGTTCCCTCCCATGAAACTGCATCCTGAAGCATCCTGACTGCATTCCTTCCCGATAAAGGTCCATCACTTCATCCTTATCCGAAAATCTCTTTAAAGTCTGATAAAAAGGCTCGTGATAATATTTCTCAAATCCAGTGGTTCTTATCCTATCGAAGTCGGGATTGCCCATGATCATGTTCATGGTAAATTTAGCCGGTGCCCCACTCCTGTCTCTGTAGACTGAAAGCAGCTCCAACAATCTGCCCACATCCCCATTGGACTCCAAGGAGTCAAAGCGGTCAAAGTGCAAACGAGAGACTCGATACCCTTTTTTTTCCAGACGGTTAAAGGATGCCTTTGAGGCCATCCGCTGCATTCCCCAATCATCGCTCTCAAAAACCACTATTTTTCTATTGGTCTTCCAGCCAGGAATATTGATCAGGTTGCTTTTTAGCTGGCGAAGTAGGCTGTCCATAGAATACGTTTTTTTCTTAAAATTTCACTGTGAGATCCCTTTGCTGCTTGTCATGCTGTTTTTTCAAGCTTATCAAAAAAGCAAACACGCAACTACCAAATTTAAGGCTTCCTCAATTCCTCCTCTTGAAAACCCTATTGTTTCACTTAGGATCGGATGCGCCAGTCACCACCAAATCTTTCAATAAAGCCTCCACCATCCAATGCTCGGGAACAAACCTGCCTTCCTGCCAATGTAGGTGTTGATCCCAATGCCCCGGACAGTGCCTGAATGCTTCCGGGGAAAATCCATAGCTGATTTCAATGATTCTTGGCGTTTGTTTTTCATCCATGACAAAATCAAAAGCAATACACTGACCTTTTAACTTTTGATTGGCTTTAAAGGCCGATTCCAAACACGATAAGGGAATCAAATCAGGGTCATGAGAAAAATGACCCGAACCTGAAGCCCTAAAATCGTCTTTTCTTACCCATCGGGTAATGGCAAAGGCCTTGTTGCCGATCACAATCACCCGGATATCAGAAGGATTATTGGGGACAAATTCCTGAAATAAAACATAGCCCCTTTCCCGCCCTTGAACAGTAGCGTACTCAGGGTAGTGGACAAACCGCAACAGCCCTTTTACAATACTCATCCAAGGCGCATGACCATTTTTGAATTGATAAATCCTTTCTTTCAGGCTGTTAAATGGGGCATAATTCGAGAATCCCTTTCCAAAAGACTTCAGGATAATCTTCTTGGCTCCATGGTAATTGCCCACCAAACGTACCTGACTGGATCCCGAACCTGTCTTTAATTTATGTACCGTAGGATATTTGGTTTGCCTTGCCCAGGACAAGGCATCCTTAGGATCATAAAAAGCGAAAGTTTTGACCATCGGTAGTTCCAGTGATTCCAAGAGGTACTTTTGAGCCAATTTATCATCAAAATGCCAATTGGTCCTGCAATCGGGAAAAACAGGGAAGCCTTGATGAGAGAGCGCCGCCAAAATCGGCTTGGCAGCAATCAAATCTTTGGGGAGCATGTGGGAATGATGCCAAAGCAAGGCCCTGACATCCTTCAATTGCCCGATAATGTCATCATCGAGACAATTGACCAATTTAAACGGAATGCCCTGCTCCTGACAGTAAGCGATCCAGGCGGGATGAAAACCGCTTTTACTGTTATGAATGGCGATCAAGTAAAAAGAATTGAATCTATGAATTTCATTTATTTTTTGATGGAACGCAGATGACGCTGATTCAGCAGATTTACACAGATTTTTATGGAACGCTGATGACGCGGATTGAGCAGATTTACACAGATTTTTATGGAACGCTGATGACGCGGATTGAGCAGATTTACACAGATTTTTATGGAACGCAGATGACGCAGATTGAGCAGATTTACACAGATTTTTATGGAACGCTGATGACGCGGATTGAGCAGATTTACACAGATTCTTTTTTAAATCGATTTTTTTGTTTTTTTTTTCAGCGACCAACCGCCAAATCTGCGTCATCAGCGTGCTATAAAGATGGAACGCTGATGACACTGATTGAGCAGATTAAAAAGGATTTTTTTAAATCGTTTTTTTGTTTTTTT
>NZ_JAUSPP010000083.1:0-26012 GCF_030656585.1 Rhodonellum sp. | reverse complement strand
AAAATCCCAAACCAACTGACATTGCTGTTGCATTGATGTTGAAATCCGCAACTTTAGTGGCTTGACCAGACATCAAGTTCACACCATAGACTGCAGTAGTTCCACCTACTTTGAACAGTCCAAAGGCATTGTTGGAAGTACCTCCGATGTCAAAACCATTCTCAGATTCAATATCAATACCTAGGCTTCCGATTTGTACCAAGACGCCATCGTTTGGTGGATCTTGTCTGTAAAGCATATTCGTTTGACTGTCCACTACAAAGAGTACTGTGGAGGTAGCTGATGCAAAGCTATTCGTGTAAGCAGCACCGTTAACGAAAGGAGTACCTGGGTTCAGATTACCATCTGTAACCACTACTGTCCCAAGATCTGGATGCAATCTCAGATTTTGACCTGTATTGCTCACCAATCTGATCCTATCCACAGTTGGATTGAAATCAAAACCAAATGATGTACCTTCCAACATTGGGTTCAAGCCCCTTCCGATTTCAGCAACTTGTCCATTTGCCGTATTCACACTCAAAAGCCTGCTCATGTTCGTGATTGCATAAAGTTGGCCATTCACCGGTCTGAAATCCAATCCAATCACCATTTCACCTGTTGTCAAACCAACAAATGGAACACTGTTCATCGTCGGATTCGTCGGGTCAAAACGATACAGCATCTGATCTGCCGTAGCTGCAAACGCTACAGGATTTGTTTTGATGGCAATACCCATTACAGGCAAATTAAAACTACCGACCCAATCGGCTGATCCTGAAAACAGATTAATCGTGTAAAGCTTGGACATCCCTTCATTCAGGGTTACCGCTAAGGCCACGCTGTTGTTTGGAGAAATATCAAAATTTCCCTGACCGGCAAAATCAATTCCTAAATTCCCAATTTCTCTTAAGCCTCCGGCGTTAGGTGGATCTTGCACATACAATTTGTTCGCTTCAAAATCGATGTCAAACAATTCGGTCGCTGTGGCACCAGCCATACTGTTGGTATAGGCTACAGCCCCGATTTTCGGATTAGAACCTCCATTGATGGAGCCATCCGTGGCCACAACAGTTCCCAGTTCGGGATGAAGGCGAAGATTTTGACCGGATTCGGTGACGAGCCTAATTCTATCCACAGTTGGATTGAAATCCAAACTTGCGTTTTCTCCCATTATTCCGGGGCTAAAAGGGCCTGCACCCAAAGGTGTCGCCAATCCGGAATTTTCGTTGATGATGTAAAGCCTACTGGAGGATCCCAAAGCATACAATTGTCCAGTGGCGGGTCTGTAGTCGATGCTGAGAATCTTCTCACCATCCGCTATCCCAGTAATATTTAATGTGGTGATTGGATTCCCTAAATTCCTTGCTTCAAATGTGGAGATCCTGTTGTCATTGGTCAATGCGGTGAACATGGCTTCAGGAGCCATCGACGGCTGATCCATTTCTGGGGTCGGATTATTTTCGTCATTACAGGATATCATGGTACCTGTCGTTGCCAAAAGGGAAAAATAAAGAAGTCCCTTTGAAAAGAGGTTTGATTTTTTCATGTGCATTAAATTTGTTGGTTTAAGGAAAATACGAGGTCAGGGAGAAACTCGGATCACCAGAAAAAAATTAAATTCATTCAACCCATATTTATTACCTCTGAAGAATCCATTCAAACCGGTTTATGCAATACCAATTCAATTCTAGTCAAAAGATGCTTCATAATCAGTTTATTACATTTGACTTCATCCTACCGATAATAGAATATGTTCTGCCAAAATTCTGATTTTCTTGCAATTACAAGCCCCGTTTGGAAATCAAATGCATATTTCGGGTTGTATCTCAGGCGCGTTCAATAAGGGACTTTGAAAAATTGAAATCCAGCTGAAAATCTGAGTTCGAAAATCAAGTAAGCTCTTGGATCTCAAAAGCCTTCTTTGATGACCATGATATTGTTCATTGGAATTTTCCCCAAGAAACTCTTCAAAATATATTTCGACTCAGGGATCATCTTGACTTTTTTCAAGACATCAAAAACTTCGGACAATTTGGATATACTTTCAGAATGGGAAATAAAACCATAACCAGAAAAAAGCCCATTTTCAAAAAACATAGCGGCTTGTTCTTCTTTATTTCTCCCTTTTTCCCGAATCAAAATACTTCCAGATAATTCATCAATGGTGGACAGAAACAATTGCACACGTTCGTTATAGCTGTCTGGCTGTTCCTTGCCACAGCATGCTCCCTTGCATTTTTGGATCTTATGATCAAAACAGGCTTCATTGCTTTTCTGCATTCCCGAGAGTTTGGGACACAATTCAAAGGTTTCTACATTGTCCATCAAAAATTTCCAAGCCTCCGAATGAGAATCAAATTGCTGAACGGTATTGATTGCCGAAGCCACCTTGGATATCTGGAACCTTAAAAATCCGCTCGCATCTTCATAGCTTACCAAGCCCCAATTGCTGGATTTAAATTTTTGGGACTTGTTGTATTTAGGCCATAACCTTTTGATTTCTAGCATTTCAATGAGGTAGGCCAAGAACTCACTTCCGGTCACTTCAACGCTGATATCATGGATTTCATATTTGAGGTCCATCTTGGCCTTGTCCTTGGATGTTCCCGAAAAATGGCCTTTGAAACGGCTTCGAATATCAAGTGCTTTGCCCACATAAATCACTTTTCCCTTCGCGTCATGAAAATAATAGACCCCTGTGCTCTCCGGCAGTTCTAAGTATTTTTCTATTGAAATATTGGGAGGTAAAAACAGTTCTCCGCTGTTTTTCTTCAACGATTGGCTGATTACATCACTATTTTGTCCATGGATCTTTCCAAATAGAATTGCAGTGGCCTGGGCGTCACCAATAGCACGGTGTCGGTTCTCAATCCGAATATTCAAATGCTCGCACAGCCTTCCCAAACTATAGGATTTATAACCGGGAAAGGCCTTTCGGCTCAACTTCACCGTGCAGAGTTTCTGCACATCATAGACATACCCCTCCTTTCTAAAAGCTTCTTTGATAAAGGTGTAGTCGAAATTCACATTGTGGGCAACAAAAATTTTATCCTTTAGAAAATCAAAGAATTCAGAAGCGATTTCCGCAAAAATGGGTGAGTCCTTCACCATTTCCTGATCGATACCGGTCAATCCCGTGATAAATCCAGGGATAAATTGCTGGGGATTGATAAGGGTATGAAATGTATCAATCACACGATTGCCATCATGGATAAGGGCAGCTATCTCTGTAATTCCTCCCTGAAGAGGATTTCCGCCTGTTGTTTCTATGTCCACAATTGCAAATAGCATCTCTTGATTTTAAAATGATGAAAGTAAATAGAAGGATTCATGAATTATAACTATCATTAGGACCCTTATCGTTTCAATTTTATGAAATTTACTTCAATTTTGCTCATATTTCTGGGTTTTCTGACTCCAATTGTCGGATTTTCACAAATTCATCTTGAGGGAGAAGTTAGAATTTTGATGAAAGAAGGACTGATCGATTGCAGTTTTGAGCTCTCCAATGTCCCCGAAATCGAGGCATACAATATTCTTCTTAACAAAGGAATGAATATTCAATTTTTCCAAAACACGGAAAAGCAAGTGATTCCCTACAGTGGCTATTACAATGGACGCATGAGAGGCGAAGCGCTGGCCTACACTTTTATAGATGAAAACAGGCAGCTCGAACGAATGCCCAAAAAATTCAGCATCAAATATCGGGGAGCATTCCCTGTTTATGAGGACCTACTCAACAGTTTTGATTATAAGGGAATGATTGCTTTCAATGGCAAAACCCTTCGGGCTGCTGAGCAAAGTAAATGGTATCCAGTGATTTATGATGTCGCTAAAGACAAATTATTGGATGCCTACAGCTATTCGATCAAAGTGATTTGTGAGGATTGTGCGCAGGTTTTTATAAATGGAGATGTGCCAAGTGGTGCAAGGGATCATGTTTTTCAGTCATCGGTTCCTCGACAACCGATGCTTTTTGCCGGAGAATTTCCGGTTTTGGAAAATAAAGGCAATTATATCCTGAATGTGAATTTGGAAGAGGATAAAGCCAACATGATTTTTAAGGAAATCGATAAGATCAAATTGTTTTTTGCCGGAAAAATGCAAATTCCATACAATGAAAAAATATTTTTGATTTCACATAAAGCTGTCACGCCTTATAAACCAGACCAAACTTGGGGTTTTGCCATTTTCCCCACTTTTGCCTATTCAGGTGTTGATTTCAATGCCCTAATCAATGGAGGTGGGAAATTAGAACCTTCCAATTTGTCCTTTTTTGCCCATGAATTGGCACATTATTATTTTGACACTAAAATCCTTTCTGGTCCTCAAGCTTGGTTTTGGTTGGAATCCACCGCTGAGTACCTGGCGTTGAAGGCTGTTGAGGAATTCTCGCCCGAATTTTACCAAAACCGCATCAAGGGGTATGCAAATTTTCTCAGTGGGAAAAATTACAAAGCCTTGGCTAAAATCAAAAAAAGGGATGAAATAGATGAAGATTATAGGTATGTGTTTGGGCCATTGCTCCTTTTGGTCTTTGAATTGGAATTTGGCAACAGCATTACTTTTCAAATCCTATCCGAATTGGTCAAACGTTCAGAACTTGCAAGTATTTCTCTGGATGATTTCAAAGAAATCGCATTAGAGAAAGGTGTTTCTCTTCTTGAATATAGCAGATTTGAAGAAAAATTCCTGAATTCATCAGAAGCCCTTACACATACCGTTGAAAAAATCCTTTCTCATGAATGAATCCGCTTATAAAAAAATAAGCCCTGACTTCATCAAATTCATGCTTTTTATAATTATGTTTCTTAAATTATCAAGTAAAACCCAATTCACCTAACCACTACTTCCCTTGCAAAGACGCGATTTTATTAAGTTTGGATCATTGCTCACCGCTGCGGCCACACTCCCTACCCCATTGGTTTCTGGTATTCTTCAAGATTCAAAAAAAGGCCCATTCAATATCGGGATATTGGGCTATGGGGACAGGGGATCAGGACTTCACAATATCCTCGCCAGCATGCCCGATAAATTCAAAGTGACCGCCATTTGTGACAATCTTGCATTCAGATTGGAGAATGCAAAAAAAAGATATGGCACAAATGAAATTGGCTACTTTGGTGATACCAGAAAATTTTTGGAAGCCAAAAACTTGGATATTGTTTTGGTAGCGACTCCTTTGTACCTGCATTTTGATCATGCCAAAGCAGTTTTGGAGGCGGGAAAACATCTTTATTTGGAAAAATCAATGGCTTTTACCGTTGACCAAACGCTGCTCTTGTCAGGCCTTTCGAAAAAATATCCAAAACAGGTCATTCAGATCGGACATCAATACCGGTATTCTCCACTTTATTTCAAGGTGAAGAATATGATCGATAAAGGTTACCTCGGGAAAATAACCCAAATCGATGCCCGATGGGATAGGAACCACAATTGGCGAAGACCCGTGCCCAATGTTTCGCTGGAGCGACAGATAAACTGGAGAATGTACAAGGAATATTCCGGAGGACTGGTTGCCGAGCTTTTATCCCATCAGATGGATTTTGTGCACTGGGCTTTTGATTGCGTGCCAACCGATATTTATGGTACGGGAGGAATTGATTATTTTAGGGATGGTCGAGAGACTTTTGACAATGTCCAGGTGGCTGTCCGCTATGAGAAGGAAGGTATGATTGGTAATTTTGGTGCCACCTGTGGCAATCAACATGAAGGATACTCCTTTAAAATCAAAGGCTCAAAAGGAATGGTAAACCTCTTGACAAATGAAGGCATGTTCTATCCAGAACCAGAAACGCGAGCGGAACTTGAGCAAGTCGATGGAGTTTCTGGTGCCACAAAATTAGAGTGGGCCGAGGATAAGAAAGGGATCAATTTAGTAGATGGGCCATTGAAGGATGGGTCTTTTTATGCCCTTGAAGATTTTCATAGATGCCTACAAAAGAATGATTTGCCCCACTCTAACATCACCAATGGTGGAAGAACAGCCATTGCCGTAGCCTTGGCAAACAAATCCCTCTTTGAAGGAAGCAAGCAAATCTGGAAGCCGGAATACAACTTGGTTTAGGAATCTATCAACTCTTGATGTATTGCGCAATCAGTTTCTCCGCACAACGTTCTCCATCCATCGCCGCAGAGACGATGCCACCTGCGTAGCCTGCCCCTTCCGCAGAAGGAAACAGTCTTTTGATTTGTGGATGCTCGAAGGACTCCTTGTTTCTGGGAATCCTTACCGGGGATGACGTTCTGCTTTCCACGCCAATAATTTGGGCCTCATTGGTGAGATACCCTTTCATTTTTTTGCCAAATTCAACAAACGCATCCCTTAATCGGGAAGCAATAAAATCAGGCAAAACAGTATTCATATCCACGGATTTAAGTCCGGGTTGATAAGAGGTATCCAAAAGGTCGGCACTCACTTTTCTTTCGACAAAATCCAACATCCGCTGGGCTGGCGCGGTTTGGGTTTCTCCGCCTGCTTGCCAAACTGCTTTTTCAACATCTGCTTGAAACATCATCGCTGCCAACGGCCCATATTTTTCATACTGCTTAGGAAGATCTTCCAATTCCACAGCTACGACCACCCCAGAATTGGCGAATTTACTGTCCCTCCGGCTTGGGCTCATCCCATTCACCACCAGCTCTCCTGGAGAGGTGGCTGAGGGGACGATAAAACCTCCAGGGCACATACAAAATGAAAAAACACCCCTTTGTATCCCCTTAAATACGGTTTGATGGACCAATGAATATGCGGATGCGGGCAAATAAGGTCCCCTATCAATTTGGCAGTGGTATTGGATTCGGTCGATAAGGTTTTGGGAATGTTCTATCCTTACACCCAAAGCGAAAGGTTTGGCTTCTATCAGAATGTTTTTTTCGTGCAACAAATGATACATATCCCTTGCTGAATGACCTGTTGCCAAAATAACCCCAAGGCCCATGATTTTCTGACCTGATTCGGTGATCACTCCCTTTATTTCATCATTTTCAATCAAAAAATCAACAACCTTGGTTTCGAAGAGAACTTCTCCCCCAGCCCGTAGAATGGTTTCCCGCAATTCGGTTACAATTTTCGGAAGTTTATTGGTGCCAATATGGGGATGTGCATCCACCAAGATTTCTTCCGAGGCTCCATGGGAAACAAAAATATCCAGAATCCTTTTGATCTCGCCGCGCTTTTTGGAACGGGTATATAATTTTCCATCAGAATAGGTTCCTGCTCCCCCTTCTCCAAAACAATAATTCGATTCCGGATTGACGATATGGTCCTTGTTGATGGCTGCCAAATCTCTTCTTCGGCCCCGTACATCCTTTCCTCTTTCGATCAAAATAGGCTTTACACCCAGTTCAATGGCACGCAATGCGGCAAACATCCCAGCGGGACCTGCTCCCACAATGACGATTTGCTCAGCGTTACTGACATTTTGGTAGGTGATATTTGAGGTGATTAATGGGGTAAAATCCTCGTGGACAAAAACCTCTGCCGAGACATTAACTTTCACCTGCCTTCCCCTTGCATCAATAGACCTTTTCACCTGTCTGGCAAGTATTTCGGGATCAGAGGGAGCCAATCCAAATTTTTTCAAAACGGTGTCCCTGAATTTAGCTTCATCATAAGCTTCTTCAGGACTCAATTGTAAAATAATTTCTTTTTTCATCGTGTAAGGTATTTATCCTTAAAGGTTTATGCTGTTAAATTTTGAGGCGCATGTATGCTTATAGGTCATGATAAACATTGGGTTTCAAATTTTGATGCCCTGCCCATTGCCAGGATACCAATTGAATATTCCCAATTGATTTATTCCTATCATTTCAATTTCTCAATCCAGATTCCCATCGCCAAAAACCTCTTTGACTACCCAACCTTTTCCCCATTCCTCTTTTTCTTGATCTGTCCAAAGCTCTGGATAGAAAATGACTTTTTGGAACCTTGGAGGCAAGTATTTCTGCCAGTTGGTGCCACCCGTAGCGGCGATGTCCACAGGATCACGTTGTAAATAGCGGACTGCGGACTTATAATGCGCCAATGGCCAAAAAACATTGGCTTTCAAATCAAAATTTTTCATCAGAGTTTTCAACTCTTCATCCTTGTCCGTACAATCGCTGTATTTATTCCAGATATTTTTCGTTTTATAGTCCTGAATAAATTCCTCTAGGTCTTTTTGGTATTTGATTTCAAAGGTTTTTAGCGTCAAGGTTTTTTCACCTGTTGCCAATTCCACGGCGCCATGCTGCCAGTAAAGATTGCTAAAAAGAGTTTCAACATCTTCGACATCCTTTAACTCTTCACGTTTGCCAAGAAAAATCAAGTTTTTGGCAGGGGTCGCCAGAATTTCAATGACGCGATATTGGGCGCTTTGAAATCCGCTTGAGGGAAGCAAGGACATTCTGAATTTAAGAAATTGTTCTCTTTCCATTCCTTTCCACATCACGCCGAAAGAAGAGATCAATTGGTCAAAATACATATTTACCCTTTCGAGGCGTTCCTTGAAAAATTTTGCAGGCAAAGGGCTCATCTCTGCGATTTGTTCCAATTCCCAGATGATGAGTTTAAAATATAACTCTGTGATTTGATGATAGATAATGAATATTTTCTCATCTTTAAATGAAGTTCTTGGTTGCTGTAAGGAGAGCAAAATATCCAAATTTATATAATCCCAATAGGTCAGATAATCCGAATACAAAAGGCCCTCCAAATACGAAGATAGATCTTGCCCTGAAGCTTTGAATTTTTCCTGAAGGAGTTCTATTTTATCCAGGATGTCTTTTTGCGTTTGCGCTGGGCTCATGTTTAAATATTTTGCCGAAAATGGTAGTTTTTTAGCCTTCTTCTTATTTATTTCAAGGCTAGAAACGAATTGAATGTGCAAAAATCCGTTTTAATCGGCAATAAACCAAAAATAGATATGGAGACAGGAGCTGTTGTTCAAAAATCCCTAAAAAAAGACCTTTATGAAGGAGTTGATTTTTATGGTATAGATGACTTGTTGACGGAGGAGCACCTGCTGATCAGGTCATCGATCCGTGACTTTGTCAAGAGAGAAATTAGTCCTTACATTGAAGATTGGGCTCAAAAAGCACATTTTCCTTATGAAATCGTAAAGAAATTTGGAGAAGTAGGCGCATTTGGGCCCCAAATCCCCTCAGCTTATGGCGGTGGCGGTTTGGACTATATCTCCTATGGGCTGATCATGCAGGAAGTAGAAAGGGGTGATTCTGGAATGCGTTCCACGGCTTCCGTCCAAGGTTCCTTGGTCATGTATCCGATTTATAAATTCGGGTCGGAAGCCCAAAGGGAAAAATACTTGCCTAAACTGGCATCCGGTGAAATGTTGGGTTGCTTTGGCTTGACTGAGCCTGACCATGGTTCTAACCCAAGTGGAATGACCACAAACTTCAAGGATATGGGAGATCATTTCCTTTTGAACGGAGCAAAGATGTGGATTTCCAACTCTCCAAAGGCTGACATCGCCGTGGTATGGGCAAAAGACGAGTCTGGAAGGATCCATGGATTGATTGTGGAGCGTGGAATGGAAGGTTTTTCAACTCCCGAAACGCACAACAAATGGTCTTTGCGGGCCTCTTGCACCGGGGAGTTGGTCTTTGACAATGTGAAGGTGCCAAAGGAGAATATTTTACCTAACAAATCCGGCTTGGGAGCCCCTTTGATGTGCTTGGATTCGGCAAGGTATGGCATTGCCTGGGGTACTTTGGGTGCGGCCATGGATTGTTATGATTCTGCCAGAAGATATGCGATGGAAAGAATACAGTTTGACAAGCCCATCGCCTCTTTCCAATTGATCCAAAAGAAATTGGCTGAAATGCTCACCGAGATCACGAAGGCGCAATTGTTGGTTTGGAAACTCGGCAAGATGATGGAGGAAGGAAAAGCCACTACCGCACAGATTTCATTGGCAAAAAGAAATAATGTTGCGATGGCATTGGACATAGCGCGTGAGGCAAGGCAAATTCATGGCGGCATGGGCATCACTGGAGAATATTCCATCATGCGGCACATGATGAATTTGGAATCGGTGGTGACATATGAAGGTACCCATGATATCCATTTGTTGATTTTGGGAAATGAGATTACAGGGATATCGGCGTTTAAGTAAAAATCAGATATTTTTATTTCACTTTGCTGAAAAGCATGTTCATTCAATAAGGCACTGGGTAAACTTACTTCAGTGCCTATTTTTTTTTATACGCTGAAATGAATTTTGTTTTCCAATTTCTTTAAGCCCGAAATATGCATTAGATATCTTATTGGGGTTGAAACTGCTAGTAAATCAGATATTGGGAAAACAACCGATATCATTGCTATGCCCTGGTTTCCAAAAAGTCTGATTTTCTTACAATTTCAACTCTCCTCAAAAACTTACGGATCAAACGGAAAAAAACAGGCACAAAAAAAAGGGGTTAAACCCCTTTCCTTTTTTTACCGAAGATCTTATTTCGCTAACTCGTCTGTTTTGGCTTTTGCTCTTTTGGCCAATTTGTCGACTTCTTCACTCACGTCAGAAACTTTTTTGGTCAAGCTATCAAGAAAAGTATTGACTTTGCCATTTACCTCATCAAGGTATTCGTTTCCTTTTTTACCGATTTTCTTTCTTGTGTTTTCTCCTTTGTCAGGAGCGACCAATATTCCAATTTGAACACCTACTACAGCACCCACTAAAGCGCCTAAAATAAATTTTGTAGAACTCATAGTTTTTTTCTTTTTTGAGTTAGAAATAAAATAATATAAGAATATAATTTACTAAAATATAAATTAATTGTTACAAAGTAAATCAAACAACAATCATACCAGTGCGAAGCACCTGCCAAAATTTCCTAAATGTTATTTGATCGAGCTTCTGACTACAATCGTCCTGACTGGATTTAGGGGATCATTGCTGAAAATGGTAATGTGTTTATGGTCAATACCTTTCCTTCCTTTTGGATTAAAAGTAAAACGCAATTGCGCCTTTTCTCCGGGAGATAGATTTTCTTTATCCAATTCAATTTTCACACATTCACAGTTGGTGGAAATTTTTCGGATTTCCAATAATTCCGGCCCCATATTGCTTAATGTTATCAATCTGGAAACTTCCTCATTGGAATTGATCCCCCTTAAATCGATGTCGGTCTCAGATATCCCCAATTTGGCAACAGTGTTTTCAAGACTTTTTGGCAAGGGCGGGAAATATTCATAAAGGGTTGCTGTCAGTTTAAAAGCCATGGGTGATTCCCCATGCATCAAAGACAAGTTGATCTCATCTTCAAAAAAACCCAAATCATTTCTTATTGTCCCATCATAAGTAAGTCTCAAAAGACCTCTTGAATTGGCTGGTATAGAATCCGGGAATTGTTCTGCTTTCAGATATTCGGGCAAAAACAATTGCTCCTTATCGAGCCGGATGGGGTTCCTCCCAAAATTAAACAACTCAATGTATTTGACTTTCGGTTCATTGGTAAAAACAATTCCCATATTTACTGAGGGTAACCGCATCCCAATGTTTCCCATCCTGTTTTGGTAGGCCATTTCATTGTTTTCGGGAAGAGGCAGATTGAACCCTTCCAAAAAAAGCGTGTCCCCATAAATGTCTGTATTGGTTCTGACGATCACCAATTTGGAAAACACCCCGCCCCTGTGTGTGGGGTCAAATTTGACTTTAATGAAGGAAGCTGAATCCTTTTCCAAAGTATCGCGGGTAAATTCCACTGTGGTACAGCCACAATCTGTAATGACATCCGTAATGAGAATGGGTAGTCCTGAAGGGTTGATTCCTTTAAACTCTGCGGTAACTTCACCATTTTCTTCAAGGATGGTACCGATGTTTATTTTTTTTTGTTCCCACTGAATGAGATTTCTTTCAAGTATCTGTGCTTCAATATGTATAGGTGTTAAACCCACGAAACAAAACAAGCCCAGAAAAATGTTGGCGTTTTTCATACCTCCAAATAACGGGAAAAATGGAGCGATATGTACTCATAATTATTTAATTTGGCACAAAAATTTGAGTAATGGCAAGAGTATTGACAGGAATTCAGAGTTCGGGAAGGCCACATTTGGGAAATATCCTCGGTGCAATCGTTCCCGCAATCGAATTGACAAAAAGGGACAACAACGAATCTTTTATATTTATCGCGGATATGCATTCGCTCACCTCCATAAAGGATGGTGATTTAAGAAAGGAAAATACAATGGCTGTAGCCGCTGCCTGGCTGGCATTTGGGCTTGACATTTCAAAGACTGTATTTTATAGACAATCCAGGATTCCGGAAGTTGCCGAACTGACTTGGTTTTTGAGTTGCTTTACACCTTTTCCCATGTTGGCCAATGCCCACAGTTTCAAGGACAAGTCCGATAGACTCTCGGATGTAAATGCAGGATTGTTTATTTACCCTGTTTTGATGGCTGCTGATATATTGCTTTATAGCGCAAATTTGGTTCCAGTTGGAAAAGATCAGTTGCAGCATTTGGAGATGGCCAGGGATATTGCCAGTTCTTTCAACCACAAGTTGGAAGAAGATATTCTCACCCTTCCAGAAGCGCGAATCAGTGAATCGGTGATGATTATCCCTGGAACGGATGGACAAAAAATGAGCAAAAGTTATGACAATTTCATCGACATATTTTTGCCCGAAAAAGAGCTGAAAAAGAACATCAACAGGATCATCACGGACAGTACGCCTTTGGAGGAACCAAAAAACCCAGATACTTGCAATGTCTTCAAACTCTTTAGCCTTATAGCCAACCCCGATCAGGTAGCCGATTTGCGGTCAAAATATCTTGGCGGGAATTTTGGCTATGGCCACGCCAAAAAAGAATTTTTAGAGCTGATTTTGACTAAATACAAAGAAGAAAGAAGGCTTTTTGACTTTTATATGAACGAACCAGACCAACTTGAAGCCAAGCTAATCGAGGGTGAAGCCAAAGCAAGGGTAATTGCAATGGCACTTCTAGGCAAGATTCGCGAAAAATTGGGTTTCTAATGTTTTTAGGACCCTTTAGTTGGCCAAAGGGGAAAATGGAGAAAGCGATAGGTTAACCAAAACCCATCGCTTTCTCCATTTTTAAGTCTTTTATTTTTACCTGGATTTCCAAATGTCCTTGAGAGAAACGCCATTAATTTGCATGACAAACCTTGTTGGATTGGGAATAATAATTAACCTTACATCCTGTCTGTCAAATTGTTCCGATTCTATTGGTACTCCTTCCCTACCCTTTACCTCATAGGAGACGACTCCTCGAGCATCTGGAAGCATCGGTACATAGGAGTTGGCCAAATAAGCTGAAGGAAGGAGAACCTCATTGTCTGATTTAAGCCTAGCGTAAATCTTCTCCAACTCAGACTCAAGTTCATCTCCAAATTCCTCATTGAAATCATCCTCAAGATCATGAAGTTCTTCCTCCAAATCATCATAATTAGCATCTGCGTAAGAAATTTTGCTCAGCTCAATTCTTTTCTCTACAATGACCGTGAGGTCTCTATCCAGTTTGTCTAAATCCATTGTTTTACTTTTTCAATTAAAGCTACGAAGGTATAGAATATGGAAAAGGATTCCAAAAACAACGATCCATAGCGCCGAGAAAAAAAATAATCCTTGTCTAAATGATCCTTGTTTTTTTGAAAACACAGATTTATACAGATGAAGAAATGAAAAATGGAAATCCTTGCTTTTTTTAGTTTCAAAAAAAATATTTAAATAAAAAAAATACGATTTGCCAAATAGTTTTTGGGTCATTAAAATGATTTCGAGTATCTTTCAGGCTATATAGTTAAAAAACAATCTATGCAGAATTTCAACAATCATGCAAGGTATTATCCGCTGCATCATTTTATAATTACTCCACTTACATTGGTTTACTTGATTTGGACAATCGTTAATTTGGCAGCTGCTTTTTCAAATGGAACTTCTCTGATGACCGCAAGCTATCATCTTTTGGGTGCGGTAATCCTTGTGCTCTTGCCCCTTTTGGCAAGAATCTATGCGTTGAAAAATCAAGACCGTTTGATCCGTCTGGAAATGAGGCAAAGGTATTTTGAACTTACGGGAAAATCCTTTTCAGAAATGGAAAGAAAATTGAGGCTTTCACAGATCATCGCTTTAAGGTTTGCCGGAAATGAAGAATTGGTACCCTTGATGGAAAAAGCCAGCAAGGAAAAACTAAAATCAAAATTCATAAAGGAATCTATCTCTAATTGGCAAGTTGATAAGTACCGTGTATAGATACTTTCTCCTTTTGATTGTTTTTTTTATCCAATTTCATGCGATTGCGCAGGAGGTTAAGGGAAGTGTGCCCGAAGAATTGGCAAATGAACAATTGGAAGGGTATAACAACCGGGATGTAGATGCCTTTGTACGCCCTTATGCAGATGATGTCATGGTCTTTGATTTTCCAAACACGTTACTTTACCAAGGGAAAGAAGAGATGAAAAATCTGTATGGTAGAATGTTTTCAAGAACACCCGATTTGCATTGTCATCTTGTGAACAGAATCGTGATGGGAAACACTGTCATCGATCATGAAGAAGTAACCTTGAAAAAGGGAGAGAAACCAATGAAGGCGATCGCGATTTATAAAATAAAAGGAGATAAAATTGCCGAAGTTTACTTTATCACTGAAAAATAGACTTCTCTTCCCTAATTATTTTGTGATTATTTACCTTTGGTCAAAGGCAGTTATAAGCCAAAAGTATAGGGTATAATTAAAAATACGATTAATACAATTAAAATAGAAGTAGAGATAAAATATTGCTTTTTTACTTTTTTTAAACAAAATCAATTTTTTTTTTAGTTCAATCTATAAATCTGATTTGTTCCCAAAATCCTATCTCACAAATATGTATTCACTTAATATCTAGTGTTACAGAATAATATTTTTAAGTATTAATTTTACGAAATGCATTTTTAACCTATATTAAGGCAAAATTTACTACACCAATATCCATTTGAAACCATGAGAAAATTTAACACAATGCCGAAGAGACTGATTTTGTCCTTCATGATGTCTGCTTTGGTTGCCTTTCAATTCAGCTGTACCTCATTAACGGAGGAGCCACAATTGACCATTGAAGCAGAGCAAAGCCAAACAGATCTAATCACGCTTTTGGAAAATTACAAAGCCGAGGCAGATCCTTTTTTAAATGCACGAAGCAGCAATGCTGTTCCCGCATTTAAAACGCTAACAAGTGCCCTAAATATTACAGGTTTTCTAAGTTTGGCAGCAAGAGACAAAGCTACATCCTTTGTGCCCACAGATGAAGCCTTCTCAAAATATGGCTTAAATTTCGGAAATATTGGTACTGCGATTCCTATGGAATTCCTTCAGGTAATCATCGCCAACCATGTAGTCTCTGGCCAAATGGTATTCGGAAAGGATCTTGAAAGTGCAAGTTTACCCAACAACACCGGAACCTCATTAACGGTAAAAACAGTAAATGGTCAATTGATGGTTTTTGATGCTTTTGGCAACAGTGCCAATATCATTAGAACCGATTTTAGAGCGCTTAATGGTGTGGCCCATTTCATTGACAATGTCATGATTCCGCAATAGAATTTTGTAGGTACTCAATAAGTGCAAAGAGAATAATATAAAGCGAGAGGGGTGATTTTTCTCCTCTCGCTTTTTTTTAATGAATAATATAATTTTCCATCATCCTATATTGCTGATCATGTGCAATTCAATTATATTCCATATTTGAATATCAAGCGAAAAGGAAATTTCAGGAATTCCGACCAAATAAAAAAGCAACATTCTTATGGATTCAAAATCATTGAAGCTGCTTTTTCTCCAATCATTATACAGGCTGCATTGGTGTTTCCGGAAATGATCGTTGGCATAATTGAAGCATCTACAACGCGCAATTTTTTAATGCCCTGGACCTGTAGTCTCGCATTGACCACCGCCATCGGATCATTGCCCATTTTGCAGGTCCCCACAGGATGATATAGGGTTTCCAAACTCTTTTTGATATGGATTTCCAAATTGGTATCTGAAAAGTCATTTGGTAGATAAATTTCCCCCTTGTTGAATTGCTGAAGGGAGGAAACCTCCATTATTTTTTTTGCCATTAACATTCCTTTTTTAAGAACTGCCAAATCCTCTTTGGAACGAAAAAAATCTGGTTGAATCAAAGGTGGATCCGTTGGTTTATTTGAGTTTAGGCCTATAAATCCTTTGCTTTGGGGACGTATAAGAATAACCATGATGCTGAATCCACTTTTCCTGGGGTAGGTTTTAAGGTCATAAATATCCGTACTGTAATCATCAGCGATGGCTGCAGGCAAAAAGTGCAACTGAAGATCAGGTCGTTCAAGTGCATTGTCAGATTTGAGGAATGCATTTGCATTGAGTGGACTATTTCCCAATGGACCTCTTTTAAATAACAAGTATTGCATCAGTGCTTTTAACATGTTAAATGGTTTTGTGACTTCGTTGTTGGTCAAGACCGATGACCAAGAACTCACCGGCGACCAAACGTGGTCCTGAAGATTCTGACCCACCCCTGGTAAGTGATGGATGGGGTCGATTCCAAAATCTTTCAAGTATTCCTGATTGCCTATTCCTGACAACATCAATATTTGGGGGGACTGGATGGCCCCAGCACTGAGAATTATTTCTTTTGAACAGTAAATTTCTTCTGTTTGACCATTTTCAAGGAGGACTAAAACAGCTTCTGCTTTTCCATCTTTGATAATAATTTTGGAAACATGACAACCTGTCCTGACCATTAAATTCTTTCTGAGCAGGACAGGTTTCAAAAAAGCGGAAGCAGCACTGTGTCTCCTGTTGTTTTTGATATTAAACTGAAGCATGGAGGCTCCCAATTGCTCGTCACCGTTATAATCAGGATTGAAGGGAATGCCATTTTGGGCACATGCCTCTATAAAAAATTGGCCAAGTGAATGGGGTTGTTTGGAATGAGACACATTTAATAGTCCATTTTTGCCATGGAATATACCTCCAAAGTCCTCGTTGTTTTCCGATTTGACAAAATAGGGCAAGACATCCTTAAATCCCCATCCAGGATTTCCCAAAGCCTCCCACTCATCAAAATCGGCCTTGTTTCCTCTAACATAGGCCATTGCATTCGTACTGCTGCTTCCTCCCAACGTTTTGCCTCGAGGGATGAAAAGTTTTCTTCCACTCAAGGCCGTTTGGGGTGCGGTCCAAAAAGCCCAATCCACCTCAGACTTGTTGAGCTGGGTATAGGCACCAGGAATATGTATTTCTGGTTTCTTATC
Organism: Rhodonellum sp.; assembly: GCF_030656585.1. Taxonomy (NCBI): domain Bacteria; kingdom Pseudomonadati; phylum Bacteroidota; class Cytophagia; order Cytophagales; family Cytophagaceae; genus Rhodonellum; species Rhodonellum sp. The sequence goes on along the minus strand of NZ_JAUSPP010000083.1, from coordinate 8,795 downwards.
CGGCTTCCCAGCCTCCAATAGCAGAACCAGATTTTGGGGATTTTCAGACAATCTATTCGCAATGACGCAACCGGAAGAACCCGCACCGATTATGATGTAATCATAAAGCATTGACCTTTAGCAATTAAGATGAACAACAAACCGCAGCACAATCAATTGGAAAAAGTTAATTTCCCAAAACAAATAAAGTCTTCAACCTAAATTTGGTCCTAAATGCGGACTGAACAAAAACCTTGATTTGACTCTGTTTTAATTCACTTGACTTAGGGTCGACTCATGTAGTTCCTTGATTTTCCTTCTTAGGATTTTCCCCACATTTGTTTTCGGCAATTCATCCACAAAATAGACTTCACGAGGCACTTTATAGTTCGTTAGATTTTCTTTTGAATAGGCAATGATTTCGGCAGCAGTAATTGATTTATCCTTGGGAACCACGTAGGCAATCACTTTTTCTGTGGATCTCTCATCGGGCATTCCGATGACACCAACTTCCAAAACCTTGGGATGTGAAGCGATCTCATTTTCCACTTCATTTGGATAAACATTAAAACCGGAAACCAAAATCATCTCCTTTTTTCTATCAACGATTTGGACAAAACCATCTTCATTGATGACTGCGATATCTCCTGTCTTCAACCATTCCCCCTCCATCACCTTTTCGGTCTCATCGGGTCTGTTCCAATAGCCCTTCATTACTTGTGGACCTTTGATACACAGTTCGCCTCTCGTGCCAAAAGGCAATTCATTCCCATCATCATCGATCACTTTAACATCTGTATTGGGAAGCGGGACGCCGATGGTCCCATTTCTCTCTGTACCATCGATTGGATTGCAAGTTGCCACAGGTGAAGTTTCGGTCAAACCATATCCTTCGGCAATAGGGGTTCCTGTCACCTTTAGCCACTTCCCAGAGGTTGCCACCTGAACGGCCATACCACCACCTACTGCGATCTTAAGAGAACTGAAATCCAATTTGTGAAAGGCCTCTTGATTGAGTAACCCATTGAAAAGTGTGTTCACCCCGGTGAAAACCGAGAAATTGTGCTTACTCAATTCCTTGATGAAGGCCGGCATATCTCTTGGATTAGTGATAAGAAGATTGTGCGCACCTATTTTCATCATGGCCAGGCAATTGACTGTCAACGCAAAAATATGGTAAAGTGGAAGAGCAGTCACCACCAACTCCTCTTTTTCGATCAGTTTTGGTTTCATCCAAGCTGAGATTTGTTGCATATTGGCCACCATGTTGCCATGGGTGAGCTCTGCTCCCTTTGAAATACCCGTGGTTCCTCCAGTATATTGTAGGAATGCGGCATCAGAAAGCACCACTGTTTCTTTTTTGGATTTGTTTTTCTTGCCCTTTGCCAGAGCAACACGGAAAGAAATGGCATCAGGCAAATTAAAGGCAGGAACCATTTTTTTAACATGTTTTACGACCAGATTTACAATCGTACCCTTCAGTCCACCCAATAGGTCACCCAATTCAGTGACGATTACATGCCTGGCGGTTACCTCATTTCTGATTTTCTCCAGATTGCTTGCGAAATTTGCCAAGATAACAATTACCTCTGCACCAGAATCATTGAATTGGTGCTTCATTTCACTTGAGGTGTAAAGTGGATTCGTATTGACAACTACCATTCCCGCCCTTAGTGTCCCAAACAATACCACTGGATATAGAATGCAGTTGGGCAATTGAATGGCTACTCTATCCCCTTTTTTTAGTTTAAGATCATTTTGTAAATAGGAAGCAAAATTTTCAGACAATTTATCCACCTCTTTATAGGTCAATGTTTTGCCCATACATTCATAGGCAATGGAGTCTCCAAATTTTTTGATACTTTCTTCAAAAAGATCTACGATGGAACTGTAAGCAGTCACATCTACTTCTTTCTCCACAGACTTTGGATAAAACTTGAACCACGGGGAGTCTTGCATAAATGGGGTTGTATTTTGGGTTAACAAATTTTCGATTCTTTTAATAACCACTAAATATAAAATAATAATGGTTTGTACAAAAAAAGAAAGCCACTTTCCTAAAAAGAAAAGTGGCCGGAAGTAATTTTCAACCTAATTATTTGAGGATTTTTCTAGCAATCAATTCCTTCATGATCTCATTGGTCCCCGCATAGATTTTTTGAACACGTGCATCTGCATAGGCTCGAGCCACTGCATATTCCCACATGTACCCATAGCCTCCATGTAGTTGGACACATTCGTCAGCAACATCACATTGCAACTCTGTCATGGTATACTTGGCAGCGGAGGCCATGGCTGGATCCACTTTTTTGTCGTTATGAAGCACCACCAACTGATCGCAGTAGATTCTGGCTTGCTCCAACTTTGCTGCCATTTCTGCGAGTTTAAACCTTGTATTTTGAAAATCAGAAACCATTTTCCCAAATGCGGGTCTGTTTTTGACGTAATCCACTGTGGTTTGAAAAGTGGACTCTGCCAATGCCAATGCCGATAAAGCCACTATCAATCTTTCTTGCGCCAATTCCGTCATGAGATAGTTGAATCCCATTCCGATTTTGCCAAGAAGATTGTGCTTTGGTACTTTTACGTCCTCAAAAAAGAGCTCACAGGTGTCCTGTGCATGCAGTCCAACTTTTTCGAAGGGAATTCCTTTTGAAAATCCGGGCATGTCTTTGTCAATTAAAAACAAGCTGATTCCTTTTGCACCCTTGGTTGGATCAGTTTTGGCAGCAACCACGACGATATCTGAGAGATAACCGTTGGTGATGAAGGTTTTGGAACCGTTGATAAGGAAATGATCTTCCATTTCTTCGGCAGTGGATCGGATGTTTTGAAGGTCACTTCCAGCTCCAGGTTCCGTCATGGCCACGGCTGAAATCAAATCCCCGGAAACCATTCCAGGTACATATTTGGTTTTGGCTTCTTCCGTTCCGTAATGTAGGATATACGGAAAAACGATGTCGCTGTGTAATGGATAACCGATGGCTGGTCCAGAACAACCGCTTAGTCCCAATTCCTCTATAAAAATCGCATTGTAGCGAAAATCCTGTATGTTCAATCCCCCAAATTTTTCGGGTGCCTGAATGCATAAAAACCCATTGTCACCCAATTTTTTCCAAGATTCACGGGAAACCATTTTGTTTTTCTCCCATTGGGCGTTGTTTGGGGAAATTTCCTGGGCAATAAAATCTTTTATCGAGTCACGAAACAAATCATGCTCCTCAGTGAATATCGTTCTTGGCAATCCGTACATTTCAAAATGGGTTTATATCCTTTACAGAATTTTAATGGGAAAACTACGAAAATAAAATCATTTATACTTTCGATTTCCTAATTACTTACACAAATACCAATTTACATTTGGTTTCGAAGAGATGAATAATCTGGAAAATATCTTAAGTATCTTCTATTATAACTTGGACACTCATAGGAAGGTTATTATTTAAATTCGTGTGATCCATTCCCAATTCGACTCTTTACTGAAATAGCTTTATAATCAGTCTTTGTTTATAGCTTTTACTTCATCCTATAGGTACTACACCTTTTTCTTCAAATGGTCTGATTTTCTTGCTATTTCATTCCCTATTAGGAAACAGAATGCATATTTCCATCTAAATTAATCAAGTTAGCTGCTTTACGTTGCTTTTTCGATGTCTCAGAAATTGGGTTAAACTTCTTTCTATTGAACCAAAGCAAAAAAAGTCCTCTCCAGATTGGATGGGACTTTTTTGGAACCAAAAGATTAACTCAAAAGTACTTAGAAATAGAGTGTTTTGGTTCTGCCTTTTGCGTCAGTCACTCTCAGATGGATGTCTTTCGTGGTTAAATTGTCTAGGTGATAGATTTTTGTAAAACCCTCAGGTTGGGCTATTTCCTCCTTAAACACCTTTTTTCCTTGGCCGTCTATGATTTCCACTGTTACCCCTGGAATTTCCAAACCTATCACTGCCAATCGTATTGTACTATCGTCTAAACTTTTGCCATAGGCCATTAAGGGCAAAGCGATGGGTTGCTTGGTAGTTTCTACTCTGTAAACGAGGTTTTCTTCAGCACCCTTTTCATTCAGATTGCTTTCTATGTACACTTGATACTCTCCAATTGGGAGTGCCGAGAGGTCATAGGGAACATTTACATAATTTTTTTTGACCCTGATCGTTTGCAGATGTAGCTGTTTGCCTTTTGGATCGAGAATTGCCAATCTAACTTTTCCCAGCCCTTGTTTTAAGTGGACGACTACCTTGTTGTTTTTTGCATTCACAGAGGACAATGCTGTGATATTTTCGTTTGCTGCGTTTGCCAAGCTTGTAGCTCCTAGGCTAAAAGCGAGAGCGAGTGTAAGTAGGGTTTTCATGATTTTCTGTGTTTTAGTTTGATACTTGGTCCTTATTCAGGATTTGTACCAGAAAAAATATTTGAGTTATTACGATCTGCTTTGAATACCCAAATAATTCAAAATTTCTTTTTTTGAGATTTAAATTCAATTTTTGAATCTCAAAGAACTGATTCATAGTGATACATGCGGACAAGAATTTGCTCCGATTCCGAACAATTTTTGATTAAAAAAAGAGATTCTACTCCTTTAAAAAAGGTTGCGTTAAAGCAGAGAAAAAATTGAAATAATATAAAAATAAATTTTGTAATAAATTGATTTCAAATGAATTAAAAACAGAACCTGTTCGCTAATGTACAGGTTCTGTTCTGTTTCGGGCAAGGAATCTGAAGTATTTACTTTTCTGAAAGTTTTCCTTTTAGAAATTTAACCCGCTCTGTAATCAACATGTCTTTGATATCAACATTTTCAGAGGTAGCCTTAAGAAAATCCAAGATTGATCCTGTATGATCAGTGGACTTGCCATCGGCGATACTCACATAGCGCATCGTGGTCCAAAGCAGCGTCTTCAATTCCTTTTCCGAATCATCTGTCATGTAATATTCCAAGACTACTGTATTTTGATTGAACCATAGAATCCTGCTCATGATTCTTACCCACTCCCCTACTTTTGCAGGTTTTACATAAGAAATGTTGTGGTTGTAGATTACCCAAGAAGCTTTGTATTTTCTGATAAAATCCATCATTTCCACTCCATAGAGCTTTGGTACTTGATCCTCTCTTGCATTGAAGAAATAGTCGAAATATTTTGCATTGTTGAGATGCTGAAGAGGGTCACAATCCTGAAAGCGGATGACTGTCCTGCTTTCCGTTTGACTTGGATAATGCTTCTCTGGATTGTATTCAAACATACTTATTTATTTTAAACTTAAAGTATAAGATTAGGTAAACCCTTCCAATTTGTAAGAAAACCAAAATCAAGATTCATTCATTCAATTATTTGCAAAGAAATGAAGGATTTATTTCGAACTCATTAACAATGAAAGATGTTTGGTAAAATTACAGTTGCCAATATTCCATGCATATTTCAGAAAAACAAGTCAATAAAAAACAATATTTTTCAGTCGTTTTGATTTTGGGTGCTTTATGTACCATTAGCCCCTTTTCAATTGACATGTACCTCCCTGGTTTTCCGGCCATTGCCAGAGACCTCAATACCTCCATATCCAATGTTCAGTTGTCTCTAACCGGCTACTTGATTGGAATTGCCATTGGACAACTCTTTTACGGACCTCTATTGGACAAGTATGGAAGAAAAAAACCCTTGTTTTATGGTTTGGTTATTTACATCCTCGCTTCTCTTGGATGCGCCCTCAGCCAATCCGTCGAAAACTTGATATTGATGCGTTTCATTCAAGCAATTGGTGGATGTGTGGGAATGGTAGCGGCGCAGGCAATTGTAAGGGATATTTTCCCCATCAATAAGACAGCGCAGGTCCTTTCCCTTTTGACTTTGGTGATCGCGATTTCTCCGATGGTGGCTCCAACGGTTGGAGGTTATGTGACTTCACATTTCAATTGGCATTTGGTATTCATCATTTTGGCAATCATAGCCACAGTAATCTTTATCGCAACAGTTTTTTTCTTGCCTAAAGGTGCACTTCCTGATCCAGCCATTTCCCTTCGCCCTGATAAAGTGGTAAAAAACTACATTTCAGTATTGCAAAATCGCAAGTTTTTGGTGTACATGCTTGCCGGTGGCATCGCAGGAGCGGCTCCATTTGCATATATCGCAGGGTCCGCAGATGTATTTATGAACAATTATGGACTTTCTGAGGAAGAATATGGATGGCTTTTTGCCTTTCTCGCATTCGCCATCATCGGCTCTACGCAATTGAATCATATTTTACTCAGAAAATATTCAAGCCAACAGATCATCATTGTTTCTATGGGCTATCAGACCGTCATCGGATTGATTATCTTGGTTGGCGTTTGGAACGAATGGTTTACCGTCGTACCTCTTATTCTATTGATGTTTGTGTTTTTGACAGGGCATGGTTTGAACTCTCCAAATGCAGCCGCACTTTCCCTTGAACCCTTTTTGAAAAATGCGGGGAGCGCATCAGCGATGCTTGGTAGTATGCGTATGGCGATTGGTGGATTGGTTTCAGCAGCCGTCAGTATTTTTCATACAGGTACTGCATTTCCCATGGTACTCATGATGACACTTTGTGCCGTTGGTGGCTTTCTTGTTTTATTCGTGGACCAAAAGATACCCCAAAATATATTGGAGGAAGATTTTATCAATCGAGAATCTTCGGTGTCTGCTTGATATTGGATAAGCCTAATTGAACCCGTGTTATGTATTGATATTTATACTCCAACTTCAAATTTATTGACAATCAGCCAGTTGACTTCTACTTTTGATTATACCCTATCGGTAATGCGCCTTATTCTCCGAACAGTTTGATTTTCTTGCGGTTTCAACCCTTATTAGGAATCGGAATGCATATTTCGGGTTTAACCCGTTTTTTCTCGGGCATTGACCCGTTTTATGCATTCCCCATTCAACTCTAGCCTAAAAATGGTTCATAACCAGTTGATGGTTAACTATTTTTCACTTCATCAAATTGGTACTATCTCTGATTTTCTTACGGTTTCTACCCTTATAAGGAAATGGCATGCATATTTCGGGTTGAGGCTTTGCCAATAATAAAAATGGGATAGAAATTGCGGGAAAAAGAAAAACCCGATTGTAGATTTTTAATCTACAATCGGGTTTTTCTCAAAGATTTCAATTTATTTTTCGATAAGCATCTCAACTCGCCTATTGCGCATTCGTCCCTCCTCTGTTTCGTTGCTTGCTACCGGGCGCGTTCCTCCCCAGCCCGATACTCTTACTCTTTCAAAATTGACACCATGAAGAGTAAAGTAACCTCGGATTTTCGAAGCCCTACTGAGCGATAATTCCTTGTTCAACATTGGGTCTCCGGCACTGTCAGTGTGTCCCTCCAATCTGATTTTGATCTCTGGATTCTCGACAAGAAATTCGACAAGATTGTCCAATATCTGAATAGATTTGGCATCTGCAAATTCAGAAGTTCCTCTATTGAACTGAATGTTATCCAAGACAATATTTACCCCAGGTTTTGCGGGACGCATCAATACTGGTTCATCGCTCAACATTTTCCATTCGGCCATTTCAAATTCCTGCGGAAGATAGCCTTTGCTCGTCACCAAAACATTGTTCCAAGAGGCATCTTCCATCCATTCCCGGATTTCATCTTGCTTCATTAGTACTTTTTTCAAACCCCTTACATTGATTAAAGTAATACTATAATCAATTTGTTCCAAAGTATTGATATCCAATATTTTTATAATCCCCATTTTGGTGATAGGTTTTTCGGGAATACTAATGGAATCCAATTTTGTTGAGGGATTTTTTTCGATGACTAAAGCTTTTGTCTCCACCACCTTCCCCAAAGTCACGTTATTCAAAACACTGTCTGGTTCTGCTTCAACAATTTTCTCAATGATCTTTTCTTCAACTATTTCCTCTTGCGTGACAACAGTTTTTACCTCAGGGAATATTTCGGCCAATGCTGCAGGCTTTTCAAATTCCTCAAAATTGATGACCATGAGATCACCAAAACCTGCACTGTTTTGGGTGGAAGTGAACACTGCCATTTTATCATCCGAAGCCATTTTCGTGTACCCCATTTCTGAACCTTTGGAGTTTGCCAAAACAAGCGGTTTAGGGGCTGCCCAATTGTCCCAACCTTCCCCAATTCTGTGGGAATAATAAATGTCTCGTCCTCGATTTTTTTCAGATGAGTTGGAGGAAAAATAAAGGGTTTGTCCATCCTCGGAAAGGTAAGGCGTCATTTCCTGGTTTTGGGTATTGATCTTGGGGCCAAGATTTACCGGAGAAGACCACTTGTTATCGGATAGCTTGATGCTTACATAAATATCCTCGTTACCATAGGATCCAAAAGATGCCATAGACATCACCATCACCTCGCCAGACTTGCTCAGCCTTCCACTAAAATGGGATCCTGAATTCTTGAAGTTGCCCATGTCCAACTGCCTCACGTAATTCCAAGAACTTCCGAATCGAGAATATTGGTGAATGCCCTGCTTTTTACCATTTCCATGGTGGTAAACCAAGATGCTCAAGGCATCGGTAAAACCAACGACTACATCATTTCCCCCGGTTGAAAGGCCGTTTATTCTAATGGGTTTTTCCCATTGGCCGGATTCATTTTTTTTCCCCATCCAGATATCACCCGAATCCGTTGGACCTCCGATATTTTGGGGATGAAAACCAACGCTAAAAAACAATTCATCCTGGAGGGAAAAAACAGGATGCTGCTCATCATATGGGGAATTCAATACTTTAAGAGGCTCAATTTGCTGGGCATGCCCATTGGAAAAAAGTGAAAAAGCAAGCAGGAAGAACCCACTTGCTTTAAAGGAAATAAATTTA
>NZ_JAUSPP010000082.1:0-17310 GCF_030656585.1 Rhodonellum sp. | reverse complement strand
TAGCTCGGTAAGAAGGAGTTGTATATTTTTCATCTTCATCGGTTTTGTCGGCCAAGAAACACCCCAGAAAATTGCAGTGGTGGCCTGGAATCCATAAATTTTAAGTAAGATACCGGCTTCCAAATCCCCGCTCAAACGACGGAGGGAAACTATCTGCCAAATTCTTCCTTTTGGACAAATGGTTGACGAATTTGGGTTTTATTATTTGCCATGGATTCAAAAGTTTGGGTATTTATCTGATAGCCAGGGTGTATTGCAAAACAGCGGAGTTTTATCATGAATGCGTTCTCAGTTTTGTCCTCCTTATGCAATGGATTTCTCCTCAAAATCCCCCATTAATTTTTTAGGTTGTCCCATTTTCATGCAGCCAATCAAAAATTCCTGCCCAAGAATTGACTTTCAGCCAAACCTTCTTTTCATTGAAGCAACATTGGCTGAACAAGATTATGGATTTGTATAGACGAAGATTACAGGTGAAAAAATATGCCTTCCAAAACGACCTTTTCTTTGGAGAATATTTTCATGAAATTTTATTATTGCTATCCGAGTAAATTCTAAAACTAGGGAAAAAGCCTTCTGGTTTTTAAATTAAGGGGGATTTTTTCGATTTTGAAAAATACACCCTGTTTTAAACTGAACAATTCAAATTGTACTATTTTCAGATACCTGTCCAAACCTGATAATCTGGCTGATCTGATCAGCCAGATTATCAGGGAAATGTAGGAGCACATGTTTATCGCCGCCATGTTTACAATGATCACAAACTGCTCAGCTTCTTTGCACTGTCTGTGAATTACCGAAAACAAAAAATTGGCTACCAAAGCAACCAACATCTGCGTTTTTATCCCCTCCAAGCTGTCCGATATTATCCAATAGATCATTTTGTGTTTGGTTACAAAGACAGAATATATCTTCCTCTATTGAGTCCTTTCTATTCAAATATGTTAGTCAGTAAAGATGCTTTGAGAATTTATCCCGTATGGGAATTACTGTATTTCCTGCTCTTTACATTTTCTATTTTGGGTGGAAAAGGGTGGGGGAATTGACCCAATTGAAATGTCTACTGTATGACGCGAAAAAAATGCTGAAGCAGAAAATTATAATTTATAATTATTTTTACGTTTAAAAATTCAATTTACAAAATGGTTAGGTGTTTGAAGGCAAGATCTTTACGTTGATTTTTCTTTTCTCAGGTAGTCAATGACAATGTACATTGACAATGTTGTCAATTATTCGAAACTTGTTCCAAAACTTCCGCCGCTATTATATATCAATTTAAAACCTGATTTTTTTGTTTTCCCTCTGATAACATAAAGGGTTAATTTCCTTCTGCGATTTGTTTTATTCCAATTTTTTATTTTGAGTATAAGAATTTTATACAAATTAAAAATTATTAGTTTAACACCGGATAGTTATTCGTTCTATTTACGAATTGAAGAAAACGAATTTTGATTTATTGGGGTAAATGCCGGGGATAAATAAAAAATCTGATAAGAAAATAGTGCGGAAATTGAATGATTTTACCATCTATTGACTTTTTGAATAAGCTTTGGGGACTGGGTCCATTAGAGGAAAATGAACTTTTTAGCTTAACTCTATAATATTTTTTTCAATGAAATAAATTATTAAAAATATACAACTTTTAAATCTTAATAAACGTTAAAATTGAACAATACATTATTAAAATATAATTATAGAAAATTTACATTTATCATTTAATTCACCTATTTTCATCAAAAATCACCATGAAAAGAAAACAAGATTTCCGCATTTTGACAGGGATTGGAATTGCCATCCTCCTAATGATTGCTGCACCACAAGTTTATGGCCAAAGCAACAATCCTGGGCCACGAATAGGAATTAAAGGTGGGGCAAACCTATCTCAATTCTTTGTTGATCAACCCACAGTTGAGGATGAAAACATGAAATTAGGATTGCATTTTGGTATTTTTACTAAAATTCCTGTTAACAATTTTCTAGCTTTCCAACCCGAGTTGTTATACACCAATGTAGGATCGAAAGTTTCCTATGGAGGAAGTACAGTTGAGAATATATTAGGAATTAGAGAAGGAGAAGTTAGATTTAACTTAAACTATATTCAGCTGCCATTGGCTTTAGCAATAAATGTTGGCCCATTGAATATCCATGCAGGACCTTATCTTTCGTATTTGGTCTCTTCCAATGTCAAAAATCTAAGAACTTCTGATCTTACCACCATCAACACGATTGAGTTAAACAAGGATGATTTCAATACAATTGATTATGGTTTGTTAGCGGGAGTAGGTTTTGATGTACAGAATGTAACTATCGGTGCGAGATACAATTATGGATTGCGTCAAGTAGGCAAAGATGGAATGGCTAGAAACCTAACCAACAATTCCAAAAATTCAGTCGCCCAATTATTTATTGGGTTCGGGTTTTAATATTGTTTACCTGCTTAAAATTGTTTTGATTCTTGAATCAATAATATAAATTTCAATTAGAATTTATATACACCCAATTTTCTATGGATATTCCTGGAGAATTGGGTTTTTTTATGGGAGAATTGATTTGTGTTTTAGAAAGGATCTTGATTGATTTTGTTTTTAAATACAACTAGCGTAATGCTTTTGACAACTTACATTGTCGATAAATTTCTCCATAAATATCGGCGTACTGATGCTTTTATGTTGGTACCGGAAGGGATAAAATACAGAATCTATTTATGGATGCTTGATGTGATGGGTTCGAAGAAAGTGCCATTTTTTAGACAGTTCTGAAAAGCGCAACCTTTACCTAAAAACCTTGCTTTTTCCTTTTATTTCCAGCTGTTTGTGAGAGAAGATTGACAAGCCCAGATCCTATAGGATTAGCAATCCTGGTATTAATTACCTCCCCATTTTCCTATATTTTTTCTCCCTTATTTTCCTGATTTGTAAAGATTGTCCGAAAAAACACTAATTTTCGGCACCCAAATCAAAGCATGCCAACTAGAAAAATAAGAATTCTTCACCTGATCAAGTCACTTGGTCGGGGCGGAGCCGAAAAACTGATTCCCGAAACCGCCGCACTTCACGACAAAGAACGATTTGAGTTTTTCTGTCTGTATTTTTTTCACACGCCGAAAAACATCGTCGATGAACTCGAAGACATGGGCATCCAAGTGACCTTGATCCCCTCCAGCAACCTGGCTTTGTTCTTCCAGATTTCCAAAGTCCGTCAGTATGTTCTTGAAAACAAAATTGACATTATCCACAGCCATTTGCCCTGGGCAGGTATTTTGGGGCGCTTGGTGGGACGTAAATTGGGAATCCCCATTGTTTATACCGAACACAATACCTGGGACCGCTACAATAAATTCTCCTATTGGGGCAACAGGCTGACCTTTAAGATGCAGGATGTCGCCATTGCGGTTTCCAACGAAGTGGCCCTTTCCATGCGCCTAAATTCGATGTTGAATCCCTTGAAGTTGCATGCCCGTCTGAAGGTCAAGACCATCGTAAATGGGGTGAACACCGATAATTTCCAGATGGACAAGCTGCTTGGGGAAAAAATCCGGCAGGAGGAAAAGATTCCGGAGCATGCATTTGTGATCGGAAAAGTGGCCGTGTTTCGTTCACAAAAAAGGCTTTGGCTTTGGGTGGACAATGCCCTTGAAATCCTCAAGGAGGAGCCTGAGGTACATTTTCTTTTGGTGGGAGATGGGGAATGGAAAGATCGGATTCTCGCCCAGATTGCGGCCTCCGGCAAGCACGCCAATTTCCACTTGGTGGGCGCCCAGAAAAAGGTGGTTCCCTATCTTTCGGCGATGGATCTGTACATGAGTACCTCCGAGTTTGAAGGCTTGCCGATTGCCATGCTGGAAGCAATGTCCTGCCAGGTACCTGTGGTCGCTACCCAGGCAGGCGGAATAGGGGAGGTAATCAGTGATGGGGTGGAAGGATATCTCTGTGATATTGAAAACCATGCAGAACTGTCAATTTTAGCCCTGCGGATCATACAGGATTCAGCGCGCCATGCTGCATTTTCCTCCGCTGCCAGACTCCGGGTTATCCACCATTTCAGCATGATCAAGATGGTGACCGAACTCGAAAAGATCTATGAACAGGTAATCCAAAAGAAAATCCCGACAAAATCATAAATCCCCACTTCATTCCCCCAATCAAGGAATGAATCTCAACAACCCAAATTTGCCCATGGTCTGTGTCTACACAGACCATGTTAGTTTTCCGTCGGTTGAGGAATAATCACCACAAATACTACCTACTTGCCTTGGCGAAAAACCTTCGGAATCATAAAAAACCGCAATAAGTAAAGCGTGTAGATAAGGAAACGATACCTTCGCACCAAGCTTCCTCCGGATAAAAGGACGGCCTATATATCTGCGGTTTTTGGCAGGATTCGGAGAGCGTGAAGAAAATGAGTTAGCTCACGAAGGTTCACCGAGTGAGATCCACTCATTTTTAGCGCGTAGAAGCCAGACAAAAATCAAATTGGAAGCGAATCAATATTGTGAAAAATACCCGCCCCAATTTGAAGAAGAGATATCAGCCTTGATTTTTTGGTTACTTTTTCATCAAGGAAAAAGTGACAAAGAAAGAAAATTGCGATTAATGTCATCCACCTGCCTTGGCGAAAAACCTTCGGGATTCAATCCTTTCCCTTAGCCAAAAAGAAACAACCACGACATTCCAAATTCCACGGGTTCCACCCGCGGCTAATCAAGGTTGAAGCCTGCCTATGCCGGCAGGCCCTTCAGGCTTCCCATTCACCACAAATTCTCAACCCTGTTTTGTCAAAAATCTTCGCTGTCCAATCTTTTTTTTAGCTAAAGAAAGTCTACAATGTTTAAAATTCCAGAGATTAAAATCCCCGGTTAAGATTTATGTCATCTCTACGTGATTTGAAAAAAAAACATAGCATTTACAAAAGCCGTAGGCTTGGTTCAAGCTTAACCCCACAATTCATTGTGGGGAATGCAGAATACAAAAATATAGGTCAAAGTGCCATCGGTATGTCCGAAAACTTGATCCTTAGATATGGCTAGATGGCATGAAATCGGATATGGATAAAAGGCAAATTGATAATCCATACATTCCCTACTTACCGAGCAGTTGCAGAAATCGGTGTTTAACAAGAATAATATCTGAGATTCCTATGGGGAATCGGGACCTATTCAAGGTGTAAATCTGCCTATGCCGGCAGACATGCCCATCGAGATTCCTTATTGAAAGCGGAAATAAATACGCCAAATTCCAGGCACAAGATTTATTTTTGAACAAGAAATTCTGGATATTGAACCTGCTTTATAAAAATGAAAACTCCTTTCAACCGGAAACTGTCTTGGTTTTTAACCTAAAACAATTCTCCTCCATATTCCTGGAATCGGGAATATGGATTTTTCGCGCATATTCACCTTGGGGAATATCAAAAAACAATCCATATGTATAAAATCCTATCACTGGACGGTGGCGGCAGTTGGGCGATCTTGCAATTGCTCACCCTCAAGGAAAGATTCAGGGTGGAAATCCCCGGTTTAAAAGGCCATGACATCTTGAGACAATTTGATTTGATCATCGCCAATTCCGGGGGAAGTATTGTTTTGGCGGCTTTGGCCGAAAACATGACCATCGACCAGGCAATCCATCTTTTCGATGAAAAAGAAACCCGTGAAAGGATTTTTAGCAAAAACAGCTATAAGGAAAGCTTTTGGCCGGTAACCCTGACCAGATTGTTTTCCTTTGGCCCCAAATACAGCTCCAAAAGGAAAGGAAAAGCTTTTGCCCAGATTTTCCCAAAGTGCCACAGCATGTTGATGAATGAATTGCCGGATTTTATCGGCAAACCCAACTTGAAACTCATCGTTTGCACCTACGATGCATTGAACAACAGGGCGAAATTTTTCAGGTCCTATCCCCAGGGAAATGCGGGTTGGGAGTATGTGAAACTGACCCAGGCCATCCATGGCTCCTCAAACGCTCCCGTTCAGTATTTTGATTTCCCCGCAAGATTCAAAGCCAAAGGCAGCAATATCTTCTATGAATTGTGGGATGGGGCTTTGGGGGGATTCAACAATCCCGCTGTGGCTGGGATCATCGAGGCTTTCCGTGTCCAAGTTCCTTTGGAAGAAATGGTGTTGATTTCCATCGGAAATGGTAACAAATTGATGTCCATGGCCGACAAGGAAAATTTCTTCGAGATCAAATCCATCACCATCAAAGAAAGATTCAAGAAATTGAATTTCTTCAGTTACAAATTTCAATTCCAATATTTCAAACAAACGGTTTTGAATCAAGCGAAAACCATTTTGTACGAACCCCCTGATTGGTCAAGTTTTGTCGCCTTGATGTTCCTTTCCAAGAAAGCAGCGGAAATCGATGCTGTATCCTTTATCCGCTTGTCTCCCCTAATCCATATCGATGGCAAAACCCATCCTTCCGTTGTGCCGCTGCTCGAAAAACTCTATGCATTGGACATGGACCTTACCGAAGATTCGGAGATCAGTTTGATCAAAGAGTGTTTCGAGAAATGGAAAAATGGGGCCATCCAAAATCAACCCATTCACTTTGAGGTCCAAAGAAACAACGATCTTGTTTACCATTTTGGAGACGAATGGTTTGAAAATGCAATGGACAAATGGATGGGTTTGGATCAGAAGAATACTGAAAAAAATGAAGAATGACCCAAGGATAGGAAGTATAATAATAGCCTGAATACTAGACGTCACCGCATTGGATTAATCATCTACCTAGCGTAGAAAAAAGATTCCCTTACATTTGAAACATGAAAAAGAATATTCCCATCCAGACCCTGGAACTTATTCCTTTGCTGGACAACATGCTTATTGAATTGTTGAACAGCTTGACGCCTGAAGAATGGACTGCCCAAACGGTGGCAAAACTTTGGACGGTAAAAGATGTTGCCTCACATTTACTTGATGGAAATCTAAGGGCATTATCCAGTTCAAGGGACCGTTTTTTTGGTGAAAAACCGGATAAAATCGATTCTTTTCAGGACCTTGTTGGATATTTAAACAAACTGAATGGGAGTTGGACGGAAGCCACAAAAAGACTGAGTCCTAAAGTAATCGTTTCCTTACTTGATTTTACAGGAAAACAATATTCATCCCATCTTCAGACCTTGGATCCATTTGAAGAGGCTATTTTTCCAGTGGCTTGGGCAGGGCAGGAAACTTCCCCCAATTGGTTTCACATCGCAAGGGAATACACCGAAAAATTTCTACACCAACAACAAATCAGGGATGCCGTGGGCAAACCCGCACTCATGACAAGGGAATTTTTCCATCCGTTTATGGATACTTTGATGCTGGCTTTTCCATATACTTTTCGTGATGTTGCATCCCCGACAGGGACTTGCGTGTCACTTTGCGTCACCACAACAATCGGTGGTCTATGGACCATTGTGAAAAAGGAAAATGAATGGCATTTGGAAAAAGAAATTGAAAAAATGGCAAATTCAATCGTCAGGATTGATCCGGATACGGCATGGAAATTATTCTCCAAAAGCATGACGACTGATCAAGCATTGGATAAAGTGGAATTCTATGGGGATATTGAATTGGGAAAGAAGGCCTTGGAAATAGTGGCCGTGATGGCCTGAAGGCAAGAAAAGGATAGCGTCGCAATATCCGATCCACCATAATCGGAATTGAAAAAATCAACTGCAGCAAACAATTTTATGCAGGCTCCCATTTCCCAAATCCCAAAGGATTCAAAACCTGAGCTTGCGGAAAATTTAAAATCTGCGGATGAAAATTTAAGGAAAAAGGAAGTTTAGCAATGAAAAAAGGTTTATGCCACATCGGCAAAAATCCTTTCCATTCTCCGGAAATACATCATGCCAAAGACAAAGAAGACCACCGACACGATGGCCCCGGGCCAAATCCATTCCCAAGGCATTGGCCGATTCAGGAAGGCTGCACGGAAACCTTCGATCACACCCACCATTGGATTCAGGATATAAAAAGGCAGGTATTTTTCTGGGACGGCATTGGTACTGTATACCACTGGTGCGGCGTAAAGCAGGATCTGAACTACAAAGCTCAAAGCATGCTTGACATCCCGATATTTGACGGCCATGGCGGAAAGGAACATACCAATCCCTAGGGAAGTCATGAGGAGTTGCAGGATCAAAACCGGTAAAAACAACAAACCCCATCCCGGGCTGATCTGGAAATAAATCAGCAAGACGATGACCACCACAAAGGCAATGACAAAATCCAGCAACTTGGAAAGTATCGAGGAAAGCGGGAGCACCATCCGGGGAAAATAGACTTTGGTGATCATATTCGCATTTTGGATCAGGCTATTGGCGGATTCGGTAAGGGTACCCGAGAAGTAGTTCCAGGGCCAAAGTGCCAGGTAGGAAAAGAGCAGATAGGGCATCCCGTCGGAGTCCACTTTTGCCAAACCCCCGAATACCAAGGTGAAAACCAAAGTGGTAAACAAGGGTTGAATGATCGCCCAGGAAACACCGAGGATACTCTGGGCATACCGGGCCTTGATTCCACGCAGGGTGAGAAAATACAAGAGGTCTTTGTATCGCCAGATTTCCCGGAAATCCACGAGTTTCCAACCGGAAGTGGCTTCGATGATTTTTATTTTAGGATCCAAAAGAGATAATTTGAGGGTGTGGATGATTGGTATTTAAACTAAAGGGACGGGAGACGGGAGACCGAAGACGGAAGTTTGAAGACCGAAGACCGAAGTTGGAAGAAGCCTTATTTGAGATTTCTGGCAGGGATTTTTTGGATTTTGACATCTTTTGGTAGTATTGCGGGTAGTCAGATTAATAAACCCGTTTTAGGGATTACCAGTGCTATTCAGGCCTGAAATTGCTTAATAATCAATCTTTTGTTTACTGTTTTTGACTTCACCATATTGGACGATAAATTAATATCCAAATTGTCTGATTTTATTATTGTGACAACTCTATTGGGAAGCCTAATGTCTATTTCAGGCAAACTAAATGAATGTCCGCTACTTTGTCAAGGGGCCTGTTGAAAACCGAAACACAGGATTTTCGATTTCTTGTGTCTTCATGCTCCACTCCATTTCTTTGAAATAAATACTCCTTGCACAATAGCGGTAAATCAGATTAATCTAGTGGCTAAAGTACATGTTGGTATTTTGGTCATCCCAATAATGGTAGATGTGGATTTCCTCGACCAAAGTATAACCAAGCTTTTGGTACAAATTTATGGCGGGCACATTGGTCTTTTGGGTGGGGATGCGCATGCGTCTTGCACCTTTGCCGAAAGCTGCACTTTCGGCCATTTGGAGCAGCGCTATTCCTATCCCCTGTCCCCTTGCCTTTTCACCGACGGCGATCAAGCCGATTTGGGCATTTTCTCCGGAGAGGGAAAGGGTGACCATTCCCTGAATTTCTCCATTGGCTTGGAAGACAAAGACGGAATCCTCCTCCAGTGCATTCTCCATCCAGCGGGAATAAAGCCTTTCGAATTCCCTATCGACCAATCTTCCGTCCAACCTGAACCGTGAATATTCCCCACTTTGCAGGGCAAGAGCTTTCAGTTCGGGGTTCATTTCTCCTGTGAAGGGATGGATGGTTTTGGTTGTCGGCGATTGTGGAACAAGTGTTTTTTGGAAAATACATTTGGTGTCCACATGAAGGATCTTGGTTGGGGTTTGCTCCAAAAGGCTTTCGCTGAAGAGATAAACCAGCTGGAAATCCTGGGCCTTCTGAAGGAATTCCTCCCATGAGATTTGTCCCTCCACGTCGATTTTCCCGACCGGGTAGCCAAAAAAATCAGTGTCCCAAGGTAGATTTTGAATTTGCATGGATGTTGTTATTATGAATTTATGCTTATGCCTGATGGCGGATTCTTTTGGTTATTTGAAGATCATCCTTGCAGAAAATTTACCGTTTTGTCTGGTGCATTAAAATTCATGGAGGGGGAAATTGAACGGTATTTCTCCCATAAAATCCCTTCTTCCGTCTTTCCTCCCTACTTCCAACTTCCCCATTTCTGACTCTGTCTTCCGTCCCCCGTCTCCCGTCTGTCTTCCAACTTCCAACTCACACCCTTTTCTCCACGATATAAATCGGCCTTTGCTTGACCCCTTCGAAGGTTTTCCCGACATACAGACCGACCATCCCCAATGTACTCAGGACAAATCCTGTCAAGACCCAAAGGGAAATAATCAAACTGGCATATCCCGGAACGATAATGTCCCCCAGAAAGTAGCGTACGATGGTGTAGATGGCGAAACCGAAGCCTGAAACCGCCACGATCACACCGAGTTTGACGGTGAGCCGAAGAGGTTTATCACTATAGGCCAACATGATATCCAGGGCCAGATTGAACAATTTCCTAAAGTTGTAACTGGAACCACCTTCTGTCCTGGCAGCATGGACAACCTCCATTGTGGTTTGCCTGAACCCCACCCATTTGACCATGGTTGGAAAATACCGGATACTTTCCCGCATGCCTCGGATTTCAGAGATGACTTTTTGGTGGTAGATGCCAAAATTCGCGATGCTTTCATCCTGATGGGAACCCGTGAGATAAGCCAATGTGCGGTAAAAAACTTTGGACGACAATTTTTTGAAAAAGGAATCCTGTCTGAAAGTTCTCCTGGCGAGCACGACGTCATGTCCCTCCTGGGCCTTTTGATAGAGGGCTGGGATTTCTTCAGGCCTGTCCTGCAGGTCGCAATCCATGACCACCACCCATTCCCCTTGGGCCATGTCCAAACCTGCAGTAATGGCATAATGCTGCCCAAAATTACGGCTCAGTTTTATCCCTTTGATAAAGGGATAAAGAGCTGCCAATCTTTCTATCTCGGACCATGAAGCATCTGGGCTATGGTCTTCCACCAAGATCAATTCAAAATCAGGGGCTATCTGTGAAGCGGCCACCTGAATACGGGCAACAAGCTCCGCCAGGATTTTTTCGGCGCGATAAACGGGTGAGACAATCGAGAGGTACAAGGGAATGGGGTTTTGGTAAAGGTAGAGAAAGGCTGTGGCTACCACATAAGAAGCCCTGAAAATTCAAATCAATCTATCCAATAAGTAAAATCCCTCCACATCACTTAATTGAAAGTATCGTTCAACGGGAAATTGAATCTAAAAAATTATTAAACCCGAAATATGGATTAGGCTTTGCAATTGAGTTGTAACGGAAAGACAATCAAACGCTTTAGGGAATACCGCATATTACCGATATGGCGAAGCCAAAAATTGCCTGCTACTTAGTGATTTTTTTTCAATTTTAGGATGAAATGACAATGCAAAACACGGGTTAAACAATAGAACACCGGAGATTGAAATTAACCATAGATCAAAATCCCCGTCATCTCTCCCTTGGCCTCGTCCATTACCGTAATGGTGACTTTTCGGTTGACCTTTTCGTAGGTTTTGTCGGTCAGGAAATCAAGGTATTTGCGGTCGATATCCTTGCCGATGAGGATCATTTCGATCGTCCCCGAATCGACCCCTTGGGCATAATCGCCCACGATATAGGCTTTTTCAACATTCCCCAATCTCCGAACGACCTGTTCCAAGAGTTGATCCAAGCCTAGAAACTTACTGACCATCCCTTTGATTTCATGGAAGAAAGGGTGTTGGTCGTTGGCCCGGTACATTTTGGTTTTTCCCTCCTCCCCTGATGTCAGCAAGCCCGCCTCTGCGAGTCGGTTGAGTTCGATGCGGATGGAATTGGTGGATTCATCGAATTCCTTTGCCAAGGCACGCAGGTAGCCCGAATTGGAATAAGAGAAGAATTTAAGGAGAAGCTTGATTCGGGTTTTGGAGGTAACGAGGGAGTTGAGCATGGAAAAGGTTGGTGTTGGATGCTGGATGTCTTTGTCGGGGCGGCAAAAATGAGCAGGGAAAAAGAGTCAATTCCAATACTCCCACTACTTGGCCGTCTGGACTTGACACAGAAAATTACGACTCAGAAAAAGAAAGATTTGACTCGCTAGAAACCGCGTGAAAGGATCAAAATATTTTTGTCGCTCATTGCACGGAAAACGGATCGGGTTGGGCATGGCTTCGCTCCTTCGGTCACATTGGTGCTTCGTGGGATGAGTAAGAAAATTACTCTGTGAAAACAAATTTACTCGTATCGTGGAAATAAGCAAGGAATGGGGTTTCAATCGGTCGTTTTTTCAAAAGGAATGGTCTGTGGGGAAGGAATGACGTGGTCTGTGGGGACACAGACCACGGATGGAGCAAAATGAGCATGGAAATACAAGCCAAACGACCACAGGACCAAGACTGAAGGCTTGAATTTGAAAATGCCAGAAAACGCACGTATCTTCCGTGAATTCAGGGAGTCGAAATTCAACCCTGTCAGGGTTGGAAAACCGAACGAAACCATTTTATCCACCGCATTTCATACAGGGCTAATCAAATTCATTCCCTTCAGGAATGTAGCCAAATGCAATGATTTTGGTTTTTGGGGATGTTAGGGTTATTGAACTGCTTGATGAAAAGGGTTTTAGGGATAAAGGGTTGGTCTGTGGGGACACAGACCACGGTTAACCGGAAGGAAACGATACCTTCGCACCAAACTTCCTCCGGGTAAAAGGACGGCCTATATATCTGCGGTTTTTGGCAGGATTCGGAGAGCGTGAAGAAAATGAGTTAGCTCGTGAATTTTCCCGAACGAGATCCACTCATTTTTAGCTCTCAGAAGCCAGACAAAAATCAAATTGGAAGCGAATCACATATAGTGAAAAAATTCCCGCCCCAATTTGAAGAAGAGATATCAGCCTTGATTTTTTGGTTCCTTTTTGATCAAGCAAAAAGGGACAAAAGAAAAAAAATGCGATTAATGTCAACCAACTGCTTTGGCGAAAAACCTTCGGGATTCAATCCCTTTGACAAGCCAAAGAAAAACTGAATCCCAATAATTTATATTCCCAAAAATTACTTATGGATGGGGTTAATTATTAATTTTCGCTCTTTTTATACTGAATTCTTTTCTGTAAATTAACGAGGAATCAGTTCTACATTTTTCGGGAATTTTTTATGTTGAGCATTGACGCAATCGGCGCACCCTTGATGATTATGATTTTTCTGGTAGAGCTGTATCTCACCTGGAAAAAAGAAGATCACCAAAATGAGATAAAAGATATGTTGGCCAATTTTGCTGTTGGAATGATGATCCTGACAGTGGGCCTTTTTATGAAGGGTGTGGCATTTGGGCTCTACAGTATCGTTTATGAATTTGCATTCTTCAAGCCTGACTTTACCCTCTGGCTATGGATTGCAGGCTTTTTTGCCTGTGATTTCATCATGTACCTCTTCCATTACTTAGGGCATAAATCAAGGTTATTTTGGGCTGCACATGTCACCCACCATTCCTCTTTGCATTACAATATTTCGGTAGGTTTCCGGGTCAATTTCATCCACACTTTTTATCGGTTTCTTTTTTGGGCCCCACTTTGTCTCATCGGAATACCCCCATGGATGATCTTACTCAACGAATCCATCTCCACCATTTGGAATATCCTTGTCCATACAGAACGGATCGGAAAACTCGGTTTTCTTGATTTGATTTTCAATACTCCTTCCAACCACAGGGTCCACCACGGCTCCAACCCAAAATATTTGGACAAAAACATGGGTGGAATCCTCATCCTTTTTGATCATATTTTCGGCACTTATGAACCGGAAGGTGAAAAGCCTATTTATGGCATCACACACAATATTTATACCCACAATCCCGCCAAAATTATCTCGCACGAGTATATCGATATTATCAGGCAATTGCCTGAAATACCAACGCTCAAATCGAAAATCCATTTTCTTTTTGGCCCTCCCGGTTCAGAAAAATGGAGGACTTCCAATCAAAAAGAGAATCCTGATAATTTGCAAACTCCTGTATTTGAAACGACAAGGATTTTGGAGGAAAATTAAGTTTTTAATTCTTTGAAAATAAGCTTAAACAAATATTTATACAATTTTGGATTGCAAGTTGCAGTATGCATTCCGTTCCACATTAGGGGTGGAAAACACAAGAAAGTCAGCCTATTGGTAGGTTAAGGCATTTAACTTATAAACCGAATTCAAAAACCGCAAAGAGAGACTGTTTATGAAGCAATTTCAGGTGGTAATGGGATTTTAAATGCATCGCAGGTTTTAAATAAAGGGTATTTTTTTAGAAAAATCGAAAAGATGGAAGCTATAAATAAATCGCGAGAAAGATTTCCCAGATTTAAATCCAACAAGGAGGATGGCAATATGACCGCCGACCTAAGGTCAAGGGTATTGGGGAGAATAAAAGGCCTTAAAAAAAAGGAGAAGGAATTGAAATTCAAGGCCATTTTTTTACCACTGCTCTATTTGGGTTTGTATTTGTTTTCATTGTCCTCCTCCCATTATGCCACTTTCCTTTTTGGATATTCCTGTATGGGCTTGATGTTGGTTATAATTTTTTTGAATCTCATTCATGAAGTCTGTCACGAAAATCTGTTCTCCAGAAAATTATCCAACCATGTATACATACAGATTTTTGACCTGATGGGTGCAAACAGTTATATGTGGAAAAAAAGGCACATCACTTTCCACCACAACTACCCGAATGTTTCTGGTTGGGACAGCGACATCGAAAAGAGCAAATTTTTGAAGGTCCATCCTGAAGAAAAAGGAAAATGGTTGACCAAACACCAACATTTTATCTTTCTCTTGTACCCTTTCTTTCTTCTTAATTGGTTTTTGGTTCGGGATTTTAAAGATTATTTGTCCCAAACTTTGGGTAAAGGGAAATTTGGCCCAATACCCTTCATTGAATATTTGAAGCTTCTTTTGTTCAAATCCCTCTTTATAGGCTACGTATTTATAATCCCCATTTTCTTCAGCCCATTTTCTGCTTTACAGGTTATTATGGCAGGATTGCTGCTGTTTTTTGTTGCAGGGATTTTTGCGCTTTTTGTGTTGTTGCCACCACATGTCAATACCAATAACCAATTCCCCTTGGTAGGAAACAACCATACTTTGCCAAGCAGTTGGCTTTTGCATCAGCTCCAAACCACCAATGATATCGTGGAACAAAATTGGTTTACCAGATATGTAATGGCCAATTTTAATTTCCATATTGCCCATCATTTGTTTCCACATATCAGTTATCTCTATGCCAAAGAAGTGACCGATGAAATAAAACTTTTTTGCCAAGAACAAAGGTTACCCTATAAATCCATTTCCATTTGGAAAGCCTTTCGTGACCATTATCAACTCATAAAAAGCAATAGTGTGGATCATCCCATCTGGGAGGAGAATATGTAACTATAAATGATATGGCAGATTTCAAATATACCGACCTCCATTGCCATCCCAATCTCAAAACTTTTGGTCATTCTTTTTCAAACCAAGACCATCCAAAAGCTGATGTTTGGTTTACCAAAAAGCCGGATTTTTTTACCCGCAAAATTTATGAGAAAACCGGGCTAACAAAGTTCTCCCAGACAGATCTGAGCACCATGACCAGAGCCAAGGGAAAAATCGCTTTTGTTTCCTTATATCCATTTGAAAAGGGTTTTTTTCACAACCCCTATGTATCGCCTCCCTTGGCAGCACAATTGGCGAATTGGGGAATAGAAATCGGTTATAACAGGATTAGACATATCCAAAAGCATTCCAGCTACTTTGAGGACCTTAAAAGAGAATACCTTTTTTTCATCCATTCAAGACAAAAAAGCATGGTTGATGACGTCCTTCAAGCCTGGAGCCCACTTAAAGACACGGCGGATTTGACGCACAATTTGAATACCGAAAATGAGATTGCCGTGATCTTCAGTATTGAAGGGGCGCATGTCTTCAACACAGGTTTAGAGGAATATGGAATCCAGCTGGATCGGGAGGAAGTTTTCACCAACATCAGTATGGTAAAAAACTGGGAATTTCCACCCTTATTTATCGGGCTGGCACATAATTTCAATAATGACCTGTGCGGACATGCCAGGAGCCTTCAAAGATTGGGAAAACTGGTCAATCAAGAAAAAAACCTTGGTATAGGATTGACTCATCTTGGCAGTGAGGTGGTAAGGGAATTGTTAGACAAAAGGAGTGGTCGGCGGATACTGATTGATCTCAAACACATGAGTTTGGCGACCAGGATGGATTATTTTCGATTGTTGGAGGAAGAATTCCCCGGTGAATCCATTCCTCTGATCGTCAGCCATGGCGCATTAACCGGACGTCCAATCCGGGGAAATGGAATCGCCTCTCCTCTATCGAATATTTTCAATGCTACTGAGTTGAATTTTTATGATGAGGAAATCGTCAAACTGGTTGAATCCAAAGGGCTTTTTGCTTTTCAAATGGATTTGAACATCCATGTGGATATCAAAAAAATCAAAGGTCTGTTCAGGTTCAAAAACCCTATCGAGGATTTGCAGAATTCCGCTTTGCTTATCTGGAACCAATTGCAGCATTTTGCGGAAGTTTGTGATAGAAATGGATTGTTTGCTTGGGGAAACACCTGTTTGGGGACCGATTTTGATGGAAGTATTTATCCCTTTCCCGGTATATTGACTGCTGAAGGTTTGGAACCCTTATCCCTCGAATTGAAAAACCTTGCCGGCAGTTATTTGAAAAAGAGGCGGTTAACAAGGAGGGGAAATTATGAAATTCAGGCAGAAGAAATCGTGGAACGGTTCTTTTTTACCAATACGGTTCAATTTCTATATGGTAATTTTTGAAAAAGAAATTTATCTGGTTTTAGCTGATCGTTTAGGAAAGGTGAAGGTACCGAGGCAAAGATGGAGTGGTCTGTGAGGACACAGACCACCGTGGAAACACAGCACACAGAGTAAAAATACAAACCACGGTAATGCAAAGGTTTCGGAGTCCTCAATAGTTGATTCTGTATTTCAAATCCCTAAATATAATTTTTCACACCCTATTGGAGCAGTCACACAATTCAAGGAAATAATTATTGAGCCAACCCAGCACAGCCAGCAAAGTTAAAAACAAACCAAAGGTGGGTGGTGCCAAAATGGCCAGTAAAACGTCCACTACAATGATTGCTGCCTGGGCCCTTTTATATCTAAAAAATTCATCCAATTGCCTCATTCTTTCGCCAATCGGTAAATCAAGTTTTCTGCAAAGGTCAAATTCGTCTTTATCGCAGATCCATTTCTTTAAATCAACTCCACTTTCTTCACACCTTTTGATGATTCTTCTGAGCACTTGATTTACGGAGCGCAGGGAAAGGGCTTGGATATGCGCCTGTGTGCCGTCCCCCCTATCGACAACGACTAGTTCTATATCAGACTCTTCCATGAACTCCCGAAAAGATTCCAACTGAAAGGCATCTATCAGCGCAAGATTGGGATTCTC